>CACZFV010000016.1 GCA_902780465.1 uncultured Lachnospiraceae bacterium | reverse complement strand
CCCGGCAAAGTCGTTTTCGAGGTGAAGGATTTCACCTCCATCAACCCCAAGAGCTTCCGCCACGTGAATTTCAACGTGAAGAAGGGAGAGATCCTCGGCGTCGCAGGTCTGGTGGGCGCCCAGAGAACAGAACTGATGGAAGGACTGTTCGGACTCCGGTCCCATACTTCCGGAACCATCACCTTCAAGGGGAAAGAACTGACCATCAACCAGCCGGCGGATGCCATCAGGCACGGCATCGCCCTCCTGACGGAGGACCGCCGCGCCACGGGTATCCTTGGTGTTCTTTCCATCGCGGATAATGTTTCCATCGCATCCCTGAACCAGTACCTGATCGGCGGCATCATGCTGGATGACAATAAGATCGAGCAGCTGGTACAGGACAATGTGGCAAAGCTTTCCATCAAGACACCGTCCTCCAAGACCCAGATCCAGTCGCTCTCCGGCGGCAACCAGCAGAAGGTGCTGATCTCCCGCTGGCTCGCGAACGACCCGGAAGTCTTCATCATGGACGAGCCGACCAGAGGTATCGACGTCGGCGCGAAGTACGAGATCTACTGCATCATCGCAGAGATGGCTAAGCAGGGCAAGAGCATTATCATGATCTCCTCTGAAATGAGCGAGCTGATCGGTATGTCCGACCGCATCATGGTCATGTGCGACGGACGCTGCACAGGCTTTATTGACGGCAAGGACGCCAATCAGGAGAACATCATGGCACTGGCTACCCAGTTTGAGTGATACAGGACAGAAAAGTGACGCGGCGTGCGTGCCTGCACGCAAACGACGAGGGCACTTTGATGGCCGCACAGACATGAGGAAGGAGCGCTCTGCCTGGTCCTGGCAGAGCAGCGGATTCCGAATGGCTGTGAGGAATTGCGGGAGCGGCGCAGCCGCGGAGCAATTCCGGTGTATCACGTATCATCTGGAACGAAGAAAATATTAGGGGGAGATTACTCATGAAAAAGGAATTTGATTTCAAGAAATTCATGTCCAATAATGCCATCATCATCCTCATCATCCTGCTGGCTGTTGTGACCGGATGCACCACAAAGAACTTCTTCACGATCACCAACTTCAGAAACCTGGTCGTGAACGTCGCACCTCGTTTCATCATTGCCTGCGGTGTTTCGGGCTGCCTGATCACAAAGGGTACCGACCTTTCCGCCGGACGTGCAGTCGGTTTCGCTGCCTGCCTTTCCGCAATGATGCTGCAGAGCGTTGACTACGCTGCAAGAATGATCCCGGGTCTGCCGGATATCCCCGTGTTCGTCGCGATGATCATCACCATGCTGATCATGGGATGCTTCGGCGCAGTGAACGGTACTGTCATTTCTACCCTGAAGGTCCCGCCCTTCATCGCCACCCTGGGCATGCAGACCATCATCTACGGTATCTGCTCCCTGGTCACCAACAACCAGCCGATGGGCGGATACAAGAAGAGCTACCTCGCAGTGGCAAACGGCTCTGTGGGACCGCTTCCCTACCTGCTGATCTTCGCTCTTGTCATCGGCGCTTACTTCTGGTTCCTGTACAACAAGACCCGTCACGGTAAATACATGTACGCGATCGGCGGCAACGAGAACGCAGCGCAGGTCGCCGGCGTCAACGTGGTCGGCTCCCTGATCCGCATCTACATCCTGGCCGGCATGATGTACGGTCTGGCAGGTTTCCTGGTCGGCGCAAAGGCCGGCGGCGCCTCCACTGCTACCGGTTACGGCTATGAGCTGGAAGCTATCGCAGCCTGTACGATCGGCGGCGTCTCCGCCAACGGTGGTGTCGGTAAGGTCAGCGGCATCCTGATCGGTGTCCTGGTGTTCGAGATCCTGAAGATCTGTCTCCAGTTCCTGGGCGTGGACCCGGCATACACCTACATTGCACAGGGTCTTGTCATCATCATCGCAGTCGCCCTCGACCTGAGAAAGTACCTTGCGAAGAAGTAATTGACACTCTGATTCAGAACCCCGAAAAAAGCAGGCTCCGGCCTGCTTTTTTCTTACAGGACAGCTGGTTTACAGGACGGACAGATATGGAACGGAAGAAAGTGACAAAGATCGAGATCCGGGGCGCCCGGGTCCACAACCTGAAAAACATCGACGTGGATATTCCGCTGCACCGGATCGTGGGGATCGCAGGGGTATCGGGATCCGGCAAGTCCTCCCTGGCGCTGGGGGTCCTTTACGCGGAGGGCTCCCGGAGATACCTGGAGGCGCTTTCCACCTACACGCGGCGGCGGATGACCCAGGCGGCGAAGGCGGACGTGGATGAGGTACTGCACGTGCCGGCGGCCCTGGCGCTGCACCAGAGACCGGGGGCGGGAGGCATCCGCTCCACCTTCGGGACGGGGACGGAGCTTCTGAACAGCCTCCGGCTCATGTACTCGCGTCTCGCGAACCACCGCTGCCCCAACGGGCACTACCTGGAGCCGGGGCTTGAAGTGGCTGCGGGACAGGAGCTGGTGTGTCCGGAGTGCGGGACAGCTTTCTACGCGCCTTCCGCGGAGGAACTGGCTTTCAACAGCCAGGGCGCCTGCAGGTGCTGCGGCGGAACAGGAACCATCCGGACCGTGGACCGGTCCACTCTGGTGCCGGACGAGAGTCTGACCATCGACGAAGGGGCGGTAGCGCCCTGGAACAGTCTCATGTGGTCCCTGATGACGGATGTCTGCCGGGCCATGGGCGTGAGGACTGACGTGCCCTTCCGGGATCTTACGGAGAAGGAGAAGGAGATCGTCTACGACGGTCCTATGGTGAAAAAGCATATCTTCTACCGGGCGAAGAACACGGAGAGCGTCAGCGCCGGGGAGATGGACTTTACCTATTACAGCGCCACCGCGACGGTGCTGAACGCCCTGAACAAGGTGAAAGACGAAAAGGGCATGAAGCGGGTGGAGAAGTTCCTGAAGGAGGAGCGCTGTCCGGAGTGCGGCGGCACCCGGCTCTCTGAAGCGGCGCGTGCCCCGAAGCTCCGGGACATCTCCCTGGACCAGGCCTGTGAGATGACGCTGAAGGAGCTGTGCGTCTGGGTGGACGGTGTTCCGGCTTCCCTTCCGGAGAAGATGCGCCCTATGGCGGAAAGCATCTGCGAGTCCTTCCGGACCACAGCGAAACGTCTTCTGGATCTGGGACTCTCCTATCTTTCTCTGGACCGGGCGTCTTCCACGCTTTCCACCGGCGAGCGGCAGCGGATGCAGCTCGCCAGGGCGGTGCGGAACCGGACCACGGGCGTCCTCTATGTTCTGGACGAACCTTCCATCGGGCTGCATCCCTCCAACATCGTGGGCCTGAATGCTGTGATGCAGGAACTGGCGCAGGACGGCAATTCCGTGCTGCTGGTGGACCACGACACCCAGATCCTGAAGCAGGCAGACTGGCTGATCGAGATGGGGCCGGATGCCGGCGCGGAGGGAGGCAGAGTCATCGCGGAGGGGACCATTCCGGAGATCGCGGAGAATCCGGACTCCCGGATCGGAGTTTTTCTCTCGGATAAAAAAGGCAGCAGGATCAGGAAAAAGATCCCGGAGCAGGAGATCTTTTCCCTGGGCGAGATCCGCATGTCCACCGGACCGGTCCACACGGTAAAGCCGCTGGAGATCCGGATCCCGAAGGGCCGGCTCACGGTGGTGACAGGAGTCTCCGGGTCCGGAAAGACCACCATGGTGCTGGAGAGTCTTGTGCCCGGACTGGAAGCGGCTCTGCAGAACAGACCGATGCCGGAGCACGTCCTCTCGGTGGAGGCGCCGGGCATCGCCCACGTGAAACTGATCGACGCAACGCCCATCGGGATCAATGTGCGTTCCACTGTGGCGACCTACGCCAATGTCCACGACGAGCTCCGGAAGCTCTATGCCAGATCTCAGGACGCGAAGGAAAAGGGGCTGAAAGCGGGGGATTTCTCCTACAATACGGGAAAGCTCCGCTGCCCTGTCTGCGACGGCACCGGCAGCATCAGCCTCGACGTACAGTTCCTGCCGGATGTGGACATTCCCTGCCCGGAGTGCAGGGGTTCCCGGTACGCAAAAGCGGCCTACGGGGTGAAACGCCGCGGAAGAGGCGGGGAGCTTCGGTCCCTGCCGGAGCTGATGGACATGGACGTGAAGACGGCGCTCGGGTTCTGCGAGGACATGAAAACGGTGGCGCCCCGGCTGGAGATCCTGAACGCCCTGGGGCTCGGGTATCTGACCCTGGGGGAAGAGACGCCGAGCCTTTCCGGCGGAGAAGCCCAGAGGCTGAAGCTTGCCAGTGAAATGGGGCGGCTGCAGAACGATGCTGTGTTCGTATTCGACGAGCCCACCATTGGCCTGCATCCCCTGGATGTGCAGACACTGCTGGGGGTGTTCGACGCCCTGATCGGGAACGGCGCCACAGTGATCGTGATCGAGCACGACCTGGATGTGATCCGGAACGCCGATCATATCATCGACATGGGACCGGAAGGCGGAGAAGAGGGCGGCAGGATCATCGCCCGCGGCACTCCGGAAGAAATAGCGGCAGATCCGGCCAGTATCACCGGAAGATTTCTCTGAAAGGAGATCTGCGAAATGGCGTTTCAAATTGAGATCAACGGCCTGCCGGTCACGGCAGGATTCAGTGAGGAGAATATTGAAGAGATCTTCCTCCCGCTTTTAAAGCATCTTACGAAACTGCAGAGCGGGCTGGGCAGAAGGATCCTGGTCTTTCTCGCCGCACCGCCCGGCGCCGGGAAGAGCACCCTGGCCGAATTTCTGAGATATCTGTCTGTGAACACTCCGGGAGTAACACCTGTTGCCATTACCGGTATGGACGGATTCCATCGCAGGCAGGAGTATCTCCTGTCTCACACCGCGGTCCGGGACGGGAAAGAGATCCCGATGGTTGAGATCAAAGGGGCTCCTGTGACCTTTGACCTGGAGCTTTTCCGCCGGAGCGTACAGCGCGCTGCCGCGGGAGAGGAGATGGAATGGCCTGACTATGACCGGACACTGCATAACCCTGTTTACAGAGGACGGAGGGTCACAGGTGATATCGTGCTTCTTGAAGGAAATTACCTGCTCCTCGATGAAGAGGGCTGGTGGGATCTCAGGGAGTACGCCGATTACACCATAAAGATCACGGCGGATACGGCGATCCTGAAAAAGCGTCTGGTGGACCGAAAAGCCGCAAGCGGGATGCCGAGGGAAAAAGCAGAGAAGTTTGTGATGTTCAGCGATCTGTACAATGTCCGGCTCTGCCTGGAGCGTTCGGGAAAAGCGGATCTTGAACTGCGTCTTCTGCAGGATGATCATTATGAAAAAATATGACACAGAGACAGCGGGGATCCGGTACGAAAACACGGTGCCCGCTGTGTTCGGACGGAGACTGAACCGTTTTGTGGCGGAAGTGCGCATTGAAGGGAAGACAGAAAGAGTCCATGTGAAGAACACCGGACGCCTCAGAGAGCTGCTGGTCCCCGGCGCGGAGGTCACATTGCAGAGAGCAGGCGCACCCGGCAGAAAAACGGCCTATGACCTGATCTCCGTGTACCGGCAGGGCCTCGGCTGGGTCAATATCGACAGCCTGGTCCCGAACGCGCTGATGAAGCAGTATCTTTTCACCCGGGATTATGATCTGGTGAGGCCGGAATATACTTACGGGGACTCAAGATTTGATTTTTACATGGAGCGGCAGGGGGAGAAATATCTCCTGGAAGTGAAGGGGTGCACGCTTGCCGCGGACCTGGAACAGGGCACCGGGCTGTTTCCCGACGCCCCGACTGAACGGGGTGTAAAACACCTGGAAGAACTTGCCGCGGCCGCAAAGGAGGGATATCACTGCGCCATCGCCTTTGTGATCCAGATGAACGGGATCCGCAGGGTGCTCCCGAATGATGAGACGCATCCGGAATTCGGACAGGCCCTTCACCGCGCTGCGAAGGCAGGCGTCAGGATTTATTATTTTGAATGCCGCGCAGAGGCAGACAGCATCCGGATCATCGGGGTCTGTCCCGGCGGTTCATGAGCAAATATCTGCTTCGGCAGCTCTTTCCGAGGTCTCTGCCTTAAGGTCTTCTTCAACGGAAAACTCCACCGGAGCCCTGCTGCGGGAAAGGATCTCACCGGTGCTTCTCCTGCTGAAGTAGACTGTTGCAATGACGTTTTTTTCCAGGTCGATCACATACTCGATCTCCAGGTCCTGAAAGAAGAATGTGATATTCACATGCTTCCATTTTGTCTGCCGGAATTCTTTGAACTCTTTGAAAGCTTTCTCCGGAATTGCTTCCGTGAGGAGGCTTTGAACGCTGTCTGCTGTGAGTACAGCGGATTTTTCCTTGTAGGGGCCGTAAGGGACGTTTATGATCAGATCTATTGCATATTCCATAGTGCCTCCTTTTTACAGGTCCCGCCAGCGGGACCTGCTTTTTTGCCGGTCAGCCGAGCATAAGCGGCAGGCGGCGGATGTCGGGATCTTCGATCCGCTGCATGATCTGTTCCGCGTGGGGCAGGAGGAAGCTGTCGCCGGGAAGACAGAGATCCTGACGGACAAGCTCCTTAAGGACCAGGGCGCAGATCTCTTCAATGAGTTCTTCCGCCATGGATGCAGCAGCATTTGCAGAATCCGAAGTCTCAGCTGAAGCCGGGGCAGTTCCAGGTGTCACAGCGGTCAGCTTCAGGAACAGATCCGAAGTTTCCTGCAGCAGGGGCAGTTCCCGGACGCCCCGGTGGGCCCACTTGTAGAAGGGCATCCAGCGACGGTTCAGATAATAGACCGCGGCGAGGCCGTGCTGCAGGAATTCGGACAGGGTTCCGGCAGCGCAGATAGTTGTACTGACCTGACTGGGCCATGAGGGCGATGTGGGCCGCGAGACGCTTCCGCCGCACGTCCTCCGGACAACCGTTCAGGATGTGGTGCCGGATCATGGAAAAACGGCCCGGCCCGTCGTAGAATACTTTTCCGTTGGTACAGGCGGCAAGATGAGATTCCGGAAGCGAGAGCCAGTCCCGGAAGCTGCGGGGCCCTTCCGGACTTCCGGTGAAGGAACTGTAAAAGTCTCCGGTCCGGAGTACGCCCTGCCGTCCCGCCGCCTCAGGCGTGCGCAGGGCAAATCTCTCACCACGGAAGGTATCCGGAAGAGAGGCAAGAGTGGAGGACAGCACGTGGAAGAATCTTTCATAAGCCGCGTCCTGCAGCCACAGGCACACCCTGGGTCCCCAGTCGTGGTCCTTCGAGATCCCGTCGTCAAAGCCGAAGCAGTCGGACCCCTCTCCCACAAGCCCTGCCGCCAGATGGGGCAACGTCTCGGGACAGGATCTCCGGATGGCGGGCTCCACCAGCTCGTGATAATACTGTTCCGACAGTTCAAGTCCTTTTAAGGATCTTCCGGATGGATTCTCTGTTCCTGCTGTGCTCATGAAGGTACGGTCCTCTTCTCATAGAAAGTATTTTGACAGGGTTATCGTACCGTTTTTCTTTCCCTTTTACAAGGTTCACTCCGTGTGAAACAGTCGACCGGATCTTCCGGGTACTGTATAATCAAGGGAGCAGAGTATTCTGAAAGACAGGAGAGAAGGATGCAGGAACAGAAGTATCAGGAAGCAGGCGTGCCGGACGAGGAAAAGGCAGCGGCGGAAAAGACGGAAGCAGAAAAGACAGAAGCGCCGACGAACGGATGGCTTGAGCAGGTGTACAGCAGGTTCGACGGGGTGCCGTTAAAGGCGCTGGATATTTTTATCGGAATCTGCGTGTTTGCTTTTATCGCGGTGATCGCAGTGGGGATCATGAAGGCAAGAGGGATCCTGTAAGGGGGAAACAGCATGTGGGAAAAGTGCAGAGAACTGCAGAATGAAATCGTCACGATGCGGCGGGAGCTGCACCAGATTCCGGAGCTAGGCACGGAGCTCCCGGAGACCTGCGGGTATGTGGAAAAGAAGCTGAAGGAGTACGGCGCGTCGGTCCGGAGGATCGGGAAGAGCGGCGGCCTTCTGGCGGAGCTCGACACGGGACGGCCGGGCAGGATCACCATGTTCCGGGCGGACATGGACGCGCTTCCGGTCCGGGAGGAGACAGAGCTCCCCTTTGCTTCGGAACACGCGGGGTGCATGCATGCCTGCGGCCACGACGCCCACACGGCCATGCTGCTGGGGACGGCAAAAGTTCTTTCTGAAGACCTGGACCAGTTTGACGGCATCTTCCGCTTCCTCTTCCAGTCGGGAGAGGAGACGGCAGGGGGGCGCTTCTCGCACTGCAAAACGGCGCCCTGGAGCCGAAGCCGGACGCCGTGTTCGGGACGCATATCGGAACGATCTACGGGCCGGACATCCCTTCCGGCACAGTGATCGCGGCGCCGGGCTGTGTGATGGCCTCTATGGACAAGTTCCGCATCCGGGTGAAGGGCACCGGCAGCCACGGATCCGCGCCGGAGAAAGGGATCGACCCCATTCTGACAGGGGCCGAGATCGTGGTGGGACTGCAGGAGATCCTGTCCCGGGAGTTCGCGGGGACGGTCACGAAGGTCCTGACGGTGGGCAGTTTCCACGCCGGAAACGCTTTCAATGTGATCCCGGAGGAAGCGGTCATGGAGGGGACGGTCCGGGCGGTGGATGAAGCCGTCCGGCAGCAGATCCTCCGGAGGATCCGGGAGATCTCGGAGAACATCGCCGCCGCGTTCCGCGCGAAGGCGGAGGTGGAGCTGGTGACGGGGGCGGCGCCGGTGATGAACGATCCCGGAATGGCGGCTCTGGCGGCAGAGGCCGCGGAAGAGATCGCGGCACAGTGCGGCGGAAAGGTGATCACCGCTGTGAAGGACCCCACTATGGTGGGCGAGGACTTCGCTTATTTTCTGGAACAGGTGCCGGGAGCGTTTCTGTTCCTCAGCTCCTCGGACCCGGAAAAGCATACCGACTATCCCCACCACAGCAGTCATTTCGACGTGGATGAGGACGTGCTCTGGAGAGAAGCGGCCGTGTTCACCGCTATCGCGGAGCGCCTGAACAGGAGGGCATCCGTCCGGACGTCCATGAAGGCCTGACCCGGAAGACTTCACATGCCGGGGGTCTCGACCTTGTTCATAAAGAAATCCCACTCAAGGATCACGTCCCGGAAGCGGACGGTGAGCTCATAGGACTGGGTGGGGAGCGTGTCGTACTGCTCCTCCGGAGGATATTCCACTGTAATGACGCCCGTCCGGGCGTCATTGTTTTCTTCCGTGATCTCGATGCCCGGCAGGAAGGTGCCTTCAAGGGACGCCGGCAGGGCAGCGATCTCTTCCTCGGTCATGGGCACGTCCGGGGTCTCGCTGAGGAGCTTCCCGTCCGCGCTGTAGAAACGGTAGCCTACTTTTACGCCGGAAAGCACCGAGGCTTCTGTCATCCGGAGGTACACGGTGCCGGCGTAGCTCTGGGTAAAATGGGTGTTCTGGGAATTCCGGGGCTCCACGATCAGGGCCTCCAGTTCCATGCGCACCAGAGCCGGATCCTTCAGGATCTCAAAGCGGGTGATGGTGCAGTCGCGGAAGGAGAAGTTCTGGAGTTCATTGACGGATTTGAATTTCATGGGGTCAGTTCCTTTTCTTTTAGATCATCAGTTTACAGGGATCTTTTGTTTCTGAAGTTCATAGGACACGATCATGTCGGTTACAAGGTCGTAGGAGAGCGTTCCCTCCTTCAGACCCTGCGCCTTCAGGTAGGAATCGTTCATGTTCTGGACCGTCTCGGAGACTTTGCCTTTATAGCGGTCCCAGTATTCATTGTTGTGCTGCAGGTCTTCCTGCGCTTCGGGACAGATGGAAGACCAGATCTCTTTCCAGAGGTCATAGTCCCGTTTGTGAAGCTCGTTGCCGCAGTAGACCCATCCCATCATGGCGCCGCTGTAGCGGACGTCCGGATCTTCGGAGGACATGCAGGCGAGATACCCCAGGAAATTTGCTTCCTTCTCCGACTCGAAGCTCTTCAGGTGCGAAAGCTCATGCCCCACGGTGAAGGGAAGATTGTACTGCGGCATGTCGCGGTTCAGGTTCGCCTCCACCGTGAACATGCTGTACACACCTGTGATATCGCCCCGGCTGAGCAGCGTGGAAAAGAAAATATACTTCGGCCTGGGATACCATCCGGAGAGTTCCGGATAAATCTCTCCGAGAGCGCGCATGGAGCTGCGCATGCGTTCCGAAAGATCTTTGTCCGTGTTCATATGCCCGTCTTTGTCCCGCCGGACGAGGGGCGCGTATTCATTGATCTCGGCAGCCAGATCCCTGCACACGATGGAAAGCTCCTCCGTGCTGTAGCTGTCCCGCTCCAGACCGTAGCGGACCGCGAAGCGGGTGCGGTAAAAATAGACGTCTTCATTCAGCTCAAAGAGAAGAAACAGGGCAGATAACAGGCAGAAGCAGTTTCTGCCCAGGATGCCGATCCGGGAAAAAAGGCGGTTCCGGCTCCCGGCAGGTCCGGCCGCGGAAAAGACCACTTGAGCCAGAGCAGTGAGAAGCGTGATAATGATAAGATAAAGCAGTACTTCCGCAAGAGAAAAAGGAAACACTCCGGAGATCCGGCCCAGAGTATTGACCAGCAGCGGATTCATAATGTCCGTGTACCGGTCCGCGAATCCGGGGATGCTGCGGGCGGAATAACGGAGAAGACACGCCGCCAGATCAGCAGAGAGAGCTGCCGCGAGCCATAGCGGTAAACCAGTTTTTCCTGCCGGCGGTCCAGCCCGGCGATTTAAGGATCCGGACATCGCCCGCCCTCCTTTTCTTTGGTTAATATCATGCTTCATGGTGAATGTCAAGTTTCCCGTTTTGTGCGTTCACCTGACCTTTTGCACCGGAAACCATGGTATGATGATAAGGATAAAAAAAGAAGAAGGGAACAGAGAAAATGAAAAAGATCCTGCTGATCGGGACGGGCGGCACCATCGCCTCTGTGCGGACTGAAGACGGACTGAAGCCGATCCTCACGGCGGAGGATATCCTGTCTTTTGTACCTGATGTAAAGGACTTCTGTGAAATTGACTTTCTGCAGGTCTGCAATATCGACAGCAGCAACATGACGCCGGCCATCTGGTCGGAGATCGCCGGGACTATCCGGAAGCAGTATGACCGGTATGACGGCTTTGTCATCACCCATGGAACTGACACGATGGCATATACCGCGGCGGCGCTTTCCTACATGGTGCAGAACTCCCGGAAGCCGATCGTCCTGACAGGCTCTCAGAAGCCGATCGAGCGGGAAGAATCCGACGCCAGGAGGAATCTCAGGGACAGTATCATCTACGCCAGCGACGAGGACTCCCAGAATGTGGTCCTGGTATTCGACGGAAATGTCATCGCCGGCACCCGGGCAAAGAAAATGATGTCCCGGAACTTCAATGCCTTCCACAGCATTAACTTCCCGGTACTTGCCAGGATCCAGGACGGACGCATCATCCGCTACATACCGGAAGAGCCGATGAGAAACCGGGTCATTTTTACAGAGGAGCTGAGCAGCTCCATCTGCATCATGAAACTGATTCCGGGTTCCCGGCCGGAGATGCTCTCCTACCTGTTTGAGAACTATGACTGCATCGTGATAGAAAGCTTCGGCGTGGGAGGCCTGCCGGAGCAGCTGGCCGGCCAGTTCTACAAGGAAATGAAGAAATGGGCGGAACAGGGAAAGTTCACGGTCATGGCGACGCAGGTCGTCAATGAAGGCTCCGGCATGGAGATCTATCAGGTCGGAAAACGGGTGAAGGAAGACTTCAAGATCATCGAAGCCTACGATATGACGTTGGAAGCGACGCTCACCAAGCTCATGTGGCTGCTGAAGAAGTATCCGCGGGATTATGAAAGCATCCGCCGCGGTTTTTACCGTCAGATCAACCACGATATCCTGTGCGGGGAGGCATAAGGAGCCGGATGTATATTGCCATTGACCTGAAATCCTTCTACGCGTCCGTGGAGTGCGTGGAAAGAAAGCTGGACCCTCTGACGACGAACCTTGTGGTCGCGGACGAGTCCAGAACGGAAAAGACCATCTGCCTGGCAGTCTCTCCGTCCCTGAAGGCTTACGGGATCCCCGGGAGGGCCAGGCTTTTTGAAGTGGTGCAGCGGGTGAAGGAGGTCAATGCGGAGCGCCTTCGGAAGGCGCCGGGACACCGGTTCCGGGGAAAGTCCAGCTCGGCGGTGGAACTGAAGGATCCGTCTCTGGAGCTGGGGTTTGAGATCGCGGTGCCGCGGATGGCAAAATATATGGAGCGGAGCACGGAGATCTACAGCATTTATCTCCGCTTTGCAGCGCCGGAGGACATCCATGTCTATTCGATCGATGAAGTCATGATCGACGCCTCGGCGTATCTTGACACTTACGGAGTCACGGCCCGGGAGCTCGCCAGGAGGATGATCCTTTCGGTGCTGCGGGAGACGGGGATCACCGCAGCTGCCGGGATCGGGACAAATCTTTATCTCGCGAAGGCTGCGATGGATATCGTCGCGAAGCACGTGGAGGCGGATGCTGACGGGGTCCGCATCGCGGAACTTGACGAAATGTCCTACCGCAGGCTTCTCTGGGGACACCGCCCTCTGACAGATTTCTGGAGAGTCGGGCGGGGGTACGCGAAGAAGCTGGAAGAGCACGGGATGTTTACGATGGGAGACGTGGCGCGCTGCTCTATAAAGAACGAGGAACTTCTGTACAGCCTGTTCGGGATCAACGCGGAGCTGCTGATCGATCACGCCTGGGGGTACGAACCCTGTACCATGGACCTCATAAAGTCTTACCGTCCGGACAGCAGTTCCTTCAGTTCCGGGCAGGTGCTCCAGTGCCCCTACGATCATCAGAAGGCGAGAGTGGTGGTCCATGAGATGGCGGACGCGGCGGCGCTGAATCTGGTGGCAAAGAAAATGGTGACGGACCAGATCGTCCTGACTGTCTCCTATGACAAGGAGAGCGCAGCCGGTTACACGGGAGAGATCACCACAGATCACTATGGGAGAAAGGTCCCGAAACACGCCCACGGGACGGCGAATCTGCCGCGGAAGACCAGTTCCGCGCGGCTGATCGACAGTGCGGTGCTGGAGCTTTACGACAGGATCGTGGATCCGGAGCTTCTGGTGCGCCGGATCCATATCGGAGTGAACCATGTGCTGCCGGAGGAGGAAGTCCGGGAGGAGCCGTCTTTTGTCCAGATGGATCTTTTTACGGACTACGAAGCGGAGGAGCAGAAAAAAGAGCGGGAAGAGCGGGAGCTTCAGAAAGAACGCTCCCTGCAGGAAGCCATGCTGTCCATCCGCCGCAAGTTCGGCAGCAACGCGATCCTGAAGGGGATCAACCTGAAGGAAGGCGCCACAGGGAAGGAAAGAAACAATCAGATCGGAGGGCACAGGTCCTGATGGGAAGAGACCATTACGAAGACATCATCCATCTCCCGCGTCCTGTTTCGAAGAACCATCCGCCGATGCCGCTCCGGGACCGGGCGGCCCAGTTCATGCCTTTTGCGGCGCTCACCGGATATGACGCGGAGATCCGGGAGAGCGCCAGACTGACGGAGGAGGAGGCGGATCTCTCCGAGGATCTTCAGGTTGAGCTGAATGAAAAGATGGCGCTGCTGCAGACGGATCTGCAGGAGGGCCGGCAGCCGCAGATCACCGTCACGTATTTCCGGCCGGACGAGAAGAAATCCGGCGGTGCGTATATTGTGAGAGAGGGCGCAGTAAAGAAGGTCGACCCGTATTCCGGGACGATGCTCCTGACAGATGAAACCAGGATCCCCCTTTCCGGGATCTTTGACATGGAGCTGAAGAAAGGATGAAAATGATCATTACAGGTACACAGGCAAAGGCAGCGGACCGGTACGCCATTGACGTGCTGAAGATCCCTTCTCTTACACTGATGGAGCGGGCCTCCCGCTTTGTGGCGGATGCAGTGCTTTCTTCGGACCGGGCGGCCGGGACCGTGATCCTCTGCGGCGTCGGCAACAACGGGGCGGACGGCGTCTGTGCCGGGAAAATGCTCCGGGAAGCGGGACTGGAGCCGAGGGTCCTGATCTGCGGGAATCTTGAAAGGGCGAGCTGGGAGTTCCTCCGGCAGCTGTCGGAGTTCAAAGCTGCAGGGGGCGTTCCTGAATATCTCCACGAAGCGGAAGCCTTCCGGAATACCGTGCGTAAAGCGGAACTGCTGGTGGACGCCGCTTTCGGGATCGGCCTGAAGCGGCCCCTGGAGGGGATATGGAAGCAGGTGCTTTCGGATGCGGACTGCCTGGACGCTTACCGGATCGCCGTGGACGTTCCTTCCGGGATCAACGCGGACACGGGAGAGGAGATGGGGGCGCATATCCGGGCGGACGAGACCTTTACCTTCGGGAAAAACAAGACCGGCCTCACCGCCGGTGCCGGCGCGGCAGCGGCAGGAAAGATCCATGTGTGCGATATCGGTATTCCGGAGGAAGTGTACCGTATGCTGTGACATAGCTGTGATAGCCCTTCTGTTATCATCAAGTTACACTTTAATGATGCAGAGAAGGAAAGATATCATGGAAAGAATGATAAAAGCAGCAGCAGGTACATTTCTGGCAGGAGTGGCAGCCATGATGCTTACCTGTACAGCGTTCGCGGGAGGGTATGACGGCGGATTCTACCTGGCGGTGACGGATGACGGCGCAGGCAGCGTGAGCGCATGGGATGATGATGATTATCCTGTGGACGTGGATCTGGATACCAACAGCGCCCGGGTGGAAGTTCATGACGACGATGGGACGCATATCTATGAGTTCAACCGCAGATCCGGCACAAATCAGTATATGGCGGAATCCGGTGCGGTCCTGGATGTGTATGACTGCGACAATCTCCGCCTGACCACCGGCAGCGGTATCGGGTACATCACCCGCTGAAACATACAGGATCAGATATAAAGAAGAAAGACGGCCTTCCGGGGCCGTTCTTTTTTATGCCAAAGATATTTACAGGTACGGCGCATGTAAAAAAGGTCTCAAACTATTAAAAATAGTATAAAATATAATAATGACAAAACTGATGCAAACAGGAGGCTGCTATGATGAAACTGAAAAAATGTCTGACCGAGAGTATTCTGATCCTTGGAATTACGGTTTTATCAACAACTCCGGCTATGGCTGCGAATATTGTAAAGAGAAATGCGGCTGCGCATCTTCAGGAACAGGGAAACTGGAGACTGGATGAGCGCGGCTGGTGGTTCGAAAAGGCCGGGGGCGGCTACGCCAGGGCGGAATGGCTTCGTCTGAAGGGGATCTGGTATCATTTCGATGACGAAGGTTATATGCAGACTGGCTGGTTCGGAGAAAACGGTCAGCACTATTACCTGGATCCGGCAAGCGGTGCCATGGCAGCAGATACAGAGCTTGAGATCGGCGGGGTCCGATATCAGTTCGATGCTTCCGGAGCCATGACGGGGGCAGATTACGCAAAAAGACCGGTCGTGATCCCTCCGGAGGATCAGAAGACCGACATCTGGAAAGCCATGGACGCGATCTGCGATTCTGTGCTGGGCGCCATCATCTCTCCGGAGATGGGGGAGAGACAGAAGGCGGAGGCGATCTACCGCTGGGTGCGCGGGAACTTCAGATATGCGGGGCACTCCGCCACCCGCGACTGGGTCACGGAAGCCTATGAAGGACTGCGGCGGCATCACGGGGACTGCTACACATATTTTGCAGTGGCACAGGCGCTGCTCACACGGGCCGGTCTTCCGAGTATTGAAGTGATCCGCAGCACGGACAATGATCATTTCTGGAACCTGACAATGGTGGACGGGAACTGGTATCATTTTGACACGACTCCCAGAAGCTGGGGAGGCACATACTGTCTTCTGACAGATGCGCAGATGCTTTCTCTTTCTGCCCGGCACGGGAACTGCTTTATGTTTGATCAGAGTTTATATCCTCCGACTCCATGAGGCTCGGCGGAGGGACCTGAATATATCAATAACAAAAAACAAGGGGGCAAACATCATGGAAGAACTGCTGGAGATCCTGCGCGATCTGAACGCGGACGCGGACTTTGAACACTGTGAGAATCTGGTGGAGGAAGGGATCCTTACATCTCTGGAGATGGTGATGCTGGTTTCGGAGATCAATTCCCGCATGGGAGTCAGACTGCCGCCGGAGGAGATCGTACCGGAGAATTTCCAGACGGTGCAGACGATCTATGACCTGATCTGCCGGTGTGAAGAGGACTGAAGGCAGTGCAGCTCATTTCCTATGAATTCCTGCTCCTGACAGTTCTGCTGCTGTTCCTTTATTACGTGGTTCCGGGAAGATTTCAGTGGATCTTCCTTCTTCTCGGGAGCATCCTGTTTTATGCCGGTGCCGGCGCCGGTGTGACAGGGTTCTGTTTCTTTGGCGTCTCCATTCTTTCTACCTGGGCTGTCGGCAGGAAGATCGGCGCCATAACGGAGGAAAGCAGAAAAGAAGTCAGGGAACGCGGTCTGGCAGGGCAGGAGAAGCGGCAGTACATTCAAAGGATGAAGCGGCGTGAGAAACGGTGGATGCATGCCGGTCTCTTTTTGAATTTTGCTCTGCTGCTGGTTCTGAAATATACAAATTTCATTCTGGAAAACCTGAATGTGCTGATCCGGCCCTCAGGTTATGAGTTCGAGCCTGTCAGATGGCTTCTGCCGCTGGGCATTTCCTATTACACTCTTCAGGTCTGCGGATACCTCATCGATCTTTCCAACCGGAAATATCAGCCGGAAAAGAATCTGGCACGGTATGCGCTGTTTGTGAGCTATTTTCCGCAGATCACCCAGGGGCCTGTCTGCCGTTTTGACGAGACCGGAGCGGAGCTTTGCCGGCCTCATTCCTTTCGGGCACGGAATCTCGAGAAGGGTCTTCTTCGTGCGCTCTGGGGACTGTTCAAGAAACTGGTCGTGGCGGACAGGATCGCCCCTGCTGCGCTTGCCATTGCGGAAGCTCCGGACAGCTTCCGGGGCATCTATGTCCTGATCGGGATGTTTGTCTATACCATCTGGATGTACAGCGATTTTACAGGAGGGATCGATCTCATCCTCGGGATCTCAGAGGCTTTCGGAATAGCTCTTCCCGAGAATTTTAACCATCCGTTCTTTTCCAGGAGTATGGCGGAATTCTGGCGCAGGTGGCACATGACCCTGATGCGCTGGCTCCGGGAATATGTGTTTTTCCCTGTATCCATGAGCGGCTTTGTCAGTAAGCTCTCCGGAGCGGCAAGAAAACGTTTCGGGAACGGGGCGGCGCGCCGCGTGCCGCTGTATATTGCGAGCGTCACTGTCTGGCTTGCGGCAGGACTCTGGCACGGGGCGTCCTGGCATTTTGTATGCTGGGGAATGGCGAACTGCATCGTACTGCTTCTTTCGCAGGAACTGTCGCCTGTGTTTAAGAAGTGGAACGAAAAGACGGGCTTCAAGGACGGAAAGGTCCCGGATACGATCCGGATCATCCGGACATTCCTTCTTTTCTGCATGCTGGAAATGTTTGAATACTATCCGCTGCGGCGCATTCCGGAACTGTTTCTCAGTATGTTTACGGAATTCCGCCCTCTCGCGCTTTCCGCAGGAATGCTGGAGGAACTGGGACTGACAGCGGCAGATGCTGCTGTAACAGGGATCGCGGCTGTCTTCATGATACTGATCGGGATCCTGGGAGTGCGCGCGGAGGCCCGTGCAGATGAAAAAGAGCAGGAGAAAGGCATCAGATCACGATATTTTTCTTTCCCTGTTCCCGTACGTATCCTGATATTGTACGGTCTGTTTCTGGCAGTGCTCATCCTGGGAGTTTACGGCCAGGGGTATGACGCAAGAAGCTTTATCTACAATCAGTACTGATCGGAGGCGGACCAGTGAAAAAAGGATCACTTTTGCCAGTACTGGCGCTGACAGCTGTTCTTCTGCTCTCTCTTCTGTGCCTGAACCGGCTCTTCCTGCCGAAATACACGGGCAGGGTCGTGGAAGGACGCTTCATTGAAGAATACTACCGGGAACCGGAAAATCATGACGTATTGTTTCTCGGGGACTGCGAAGTGTATGAAAACATTTCTCCGGTCAGACTCTGGGAGCTTTACGGGATCACAAGCTGGATCAGAGGAAGCGCCCAGCAGACGATCCCCCAGTCCTGGTATTTCTTAAAAGAAACGCTGAAATATGAGAGACCCCGGGCGGTCGTCCTGAGTGTTTCCGCCATGCAGCAGATCGAACAGGTAAATGAGACATACAACCGAATGACGCTGGACGGCATGCGCTGGTCCGACTGTAAGCTCGGCGCTGTTCTTGACACAAAGATGGAGGGAGAACACCTGACGGAGTACGTGTTTCCACTGCTCCGGTTCCACAGCCGCTGGAGCGATCTGAACGGGGACGACTTCAGGTATTTTCTGAAAAAACCGCTGGCGACACATAATGGGTACTATCTCCGGGCGGATGTACGCCCTGCAGGGGAATTTCCGGAGGAGCGGCGTCCGCGGAATCCACGGTTTGAAGAGAAGGGCTATGAATACCTGGACCGTATCAGGGAGAGCTGTGAGGCATCCGGGATCCGGCTGATCCTGTTCAAAGCGCCGTCTCTTTATCCCCACTGGCATGCGGAATGGAACGGGCAGATCGAGGAGTACGCAGCTTCCCACGGCCTCCTTTACATCAATGCGCTGGAGGATATCGCGCGGACAGGGATCGATTTCAGCTGTGACACCTACGACGGCGGGCTGCACATGAACGTATACGGGGCGGAGAAAATGGCGGCTTATCTCGGGCCGCTGCTCAGGGAAGCGGCAGATCTGCCGGACCATCGGGAGGACCGGACACTTTCCGCAGTCTGGGAGGAGAAGATACAGCTCTACGAGAGTGAAAAAGCAGCCCAGGAAGCGGAATTCGCCGCAAAGGGATATCTTGCGCAGTTTACGGAGTAATCGTTATTTGTTAAAATGGAAATGTAAATGATATGACGTCGACAGCTTCAGAAACCGGATCATTTCAAAGACGGATCAAACAGAGATACAGCAGAAGGGATGTGCAGAACATGAAAAAAGGTTTCCGGATCAAGTTGGCAGCGGTTCTCGCCGCAGTGTGCATGGCAGCTGTGCCATGTTCAGCCCAGGCTTTTGGACTGAAAAAAGTCAGCGAAGCTCAGAATACGGAAGACAGTTTTTATTTCCAGTCAGGAGATGTGAAGATCGAGATGGATGCAGAGGCAGCTCCGGTGATTGCAGGGCTCGGCACTGTCACAAAGCCGGTCTGCGAGGTGGACAGCTGCGCATATCAGGGCAAGGACAGACTTTATACTTACGATGGCATAGAGGTGTCCACGAACCAGGTAAAAGGAAAGGAGCGGATCGCCTCTCTTCTGGTGCGCGGAAACGGCCTCGCTACTCCGGAGGGTCTGAAGATCGGATCAAAGGAAGCGGAGATCGTAAAGCTTTACGGAAACACGACGCCGGAATTCGGCATTTACCGCTATCAGAAAGGGAACGCGGAACTCAGCATCTATACCACGGCAGGAGTTGTGGATGAGATCGAGTATCTGGTCATCGTAAAATAACAGCCATGAAGAATATCCTTGAATATCTGGAACATTCAGAAGAACGTTTTCCTGAAAAGGCGGCGTACTCAGACCGGAACGGAAGTATTACGTTCCGGTCTTTTGCAGTTTCCGCAAGACGACTCGGGACACACCTCGCACAATATGGACTGAAGGGACGTCCGGCGGCGGTATTTATGGAAAAATCGGTGGATATGATCACCGGTTTCATGGGAACGGTGTACGCAGGAGGGTTTTACTGTCCGGTGGATATCTCCATGCCGGAGAGCCGGATCCTCACCATTTTTTCCGTGCTCCGGCCGGCAGTGCTGCTCACGCGGGAAAAAGAACGGGAAAAAGCGGAGCGTCTGCTGGAGGGACTGGAGCAGGGGACTGAGGTGAAGCTGGTCCTCCTGGAGGATGCACTCAGGACTCCGGAAGATCCGGCTGTTCTGCAGGGGATCCGCAGGGCTTCCGTGGACTCGGATCCTCTGTATGTGCTGTTTACCAGCGGTTCCACAGGAGTCCCGAAGGGAGTGCTGGTCCCGCACAGGGTCATGATCAGCAACATGGAATGGCTGGAAAGGGAGTATCATTTTAATGAAAACGATGTGCTGGGCAACCAGGTCCCGTTTTACTTTGATGTCTCCGATCATGATGTTTACTGTGTCCTGAAGTTCGGCTGCAGCATGGAGATCATTCCTCCGGAATATTTTGCCTTCCCCGCCCGCCTGGTGCAGTTCCTGAACGAGCGCAGAATAACGGCTGTTTTCTGGGTCCCGTTTGCTCTTTCCATGGCTGCGAATCTGGATGCCTTCCGCAAGGAAAAGCCGCAGTATCTCCGGTTTATTTTCTTTGCCGGGGAAGTTATGCCGGTAAAGCAGCTGAATTACTGGCGGAAACATCTCCCGCAGGCGGTATATTCCAACATGTACGGGCCTACGGAGACCTACGTTTGTACGTATTACAACCTGGACCGGGAGTTCGCGGACGATGAAGCTCTGCCGATCGGGTATCCGGTCAGTTACGCGGACGTGTTGGTCCTGGACGAAAACAACAGGCCAGTCGTCCCGGGAGACGGAAGATCCGGAGAGCTCTGCGTCAGGGGATGCACACTTGCGCTGGGATATTATAACAGCCCGGAGAAGACCGCGGAACGTTTTGTACAGAATCCGCTCCAGAACGCGTGGCCGGAAACGGTCTGCCGCACCGGGGACCTGGTCTCCTACAATGACCGCGGTGAGCTTGTCTTTCTCAGCCGGAAGGATTTCCAGATCAAGCATCTCGGATACCGGATCGAGCTGGGAGAGATCGAGACAGCTGCCGGTGCGATGGAAAATATCGACGAATGCGCCTGCATCTATGACAACGGCAGAAAGCAGATCCTGCTTGTCTATTCCGGAAAAAAGATGGACAGAAAAGAGATGCTGGGCGCGCTTTCAGAGAAGCTTCGGAAGTACATGCTTCCAAACCGCATGATCCATATGGAGGAGCTTCCCCGGAATGCCAACGGAAAGATCGACAGGAAAGAGCTTGGGAAAATGCTGACCTGAAAGGCATCAGCGCGGAAATGATCCGCGGAGAGAAAAAAGGAGGAACCGGAGTATGAGAAAACTGCTGATCGTGATCGACATGCAGAACGACTTTATCGACGCGGCGCTCGGCACAAAGGAGGCCGTTTCCATCGTGGAGGCGGTGAAGGAAAAGATACGGTCATATCCCGCCGCTGATGTGATCGCGACGATGGATACCCATGGGGAAAACTACATGGATACCCAGGAGGGAAAATATCTTCCTGTCCCGCACTGCATCCGGGGAACGGAGGGCTGGAAGATCCGCCCGGATATTGAAGAGCTTCTGACCGGAGCAAAGATCTACGAAAAGCCGACCTTCGGAAGCATGAAGATGGCGGAGGACCTGAAAGCGCTGTCGGACAAGGAGGAGATCGAGCTGGAGCTGATCGGCCTCTGCACGGACATCTGCGTTGCTTCCAACGCGCTGCTCCTGAAGGCGGCGATGCCGGAGGTAAAGATCTCTGTGGATGCCTCCTGCTGCGCCGGGGTCACGCCGGAAAAACACGCGGCAGCGCTGGAGACCATGCGCTCCTGCCAGATCCAGATCGCCTGAATCATATATGGGAGAAGAAAGAATTGACAATAAATGAATGAACGTTTATTATAGAAATCACCCTGAGGAATATTTCAGGGAAGAATTCCAAAGGAAGAACAGTATGCGACTTCGTGACAGTGAAAAACAGCAGAGGATCAAGGAAGCGATGATACGTCTGATCCTCAGGGACGGGATCAGCGGGACTTCGGTCGCAAAGATCGCCCGGGAAGCCGGCGTGTCTCCTGCTACGATCTACATCTACTACGAGAACAAAGAAGAGATGATGGCGGAGGTGTTCCGGGAGTATTCCCACGATTCCTACCGGTACCTGATGCGGCGGGTGCGCCCGGAGATGAGCAGCGCGGAACTGATCGAAGCGATTGTCCGCGGGTATTACCGCTACACTGTGGAGCACGAAGAAGAGTTCAGCTTTGTGGAGCAGTGCTCCCGCTGTCCCACCCTTTCCGGGAGCGTAAAGGAAGCAGAGTGCTGCTGCGACGTGTTTGACCTGATCCACGCGTACCAGAAGCGCGGAGAGTTCAGACGCATCAGCGACAGAAACATCGGGGCTGTGCTGTTTTCACCGGTGCGGTTCCTGGCGATGAACCGCGCAGGCCTGTTCTGCGGCGGGGATGCCTGCGGAGAAGCGGAAGCCGAAGCGGAACTCAGGGAACTGGTGAAAATGCTGCAGGAGCTGCTTGCGGTCTGAGAATACAGAAACTGTTTCCAGCCTGTACAAAAGGAACGGTTGACAGCCGGAGAAACAACGGGACGGAACCTCAGAGAGGGGAAGTCCCGATACTAAGATCCCAATATAAATGAACATTCATTTAAACCATTGCGAAGCCGCTGAAGACAGCAGCGGTCTGTGAGTAAGGAGGAAGAACATGCTGGTAGTACCTGTGTACAATGTGGTCCTGGCACCGGACGCGACGATCTGGTTCCAGACAGAGGAACTGAAGAAAAATGCCGGCGCGAAGGGGATCGCTGTGAATGAAAAGGTGATCCTGATCGTTGCGAAAACAAAGGAGCAGGGGGAGGAGCCTGCGGAAGACAGTTTTTATCCTGTCGGCGCCGCAGGGACTGTGACGGAGATCAGCAGCCAGGGGTACGCGGTGATCCGCATCCAGTACCGGGTGGACCTGGAGAGCGTGAGCATCAACCCCGACCGCACCGTCAAGCTGAATATTCACCGGCGGAACGAGATCGACGATCTGGACCGGGAAGTGGAGCAGGAGAAGCTGAAGAACCTTCTGCAGGAGATGAAGGATTTTTCCAGAGGGTTCAAGTGGGGAGAAGCCGCCGAGTATTATATCGAGCAGGTGGATTCCATCGGCACGGCGGTCTGCGTCCTGTCCCCGTGGCTGAAGATCAGCAACGAGGAACGCTACGCCATTCTTGCGGAGGACAGCAGGGCCAGGAGGGCGGAGATGATCGAAAAGATCCTCTACGAATTCCTGGAGGTGGGCCGGATCACCAACGAGGCGGTCAGCTCCCAGCAGAAGGAGTATCAGCAGATGTACCGGGAGTCCGCCATCCGGAAGCAGATGGAGCATCTGCAGAAGGAGCTGGACGAAATGCACCCGGAGAATGTGACGGATGTGCAGAAGTTCGAGCAGAAGATCCGGGAGTCCGGAATGAATGAGACTGCGCGGAGAGAAGCGGAGAAGGTGCTCCGCAGACTCAGGCAGGAGGGAAAGCAGAGCGCGGAATCGGGAATGCTCTATGACTACCTGGATTTCGTGACTTCCCTCTCCTGGGAAAAAGAGGAGGCGCGGCACATCGACCTCGGAGCGGCGCGGCGCATCCTGGACGAGGACCATTACGGACTGAAAAAGGTGAAGGAGCGGGTGATCCAGCAGATCGCGGTGATGAACCTGAAAAAACAGCAGTCCGGGTCCATCCTCCTGTTCGTGGGAGCGCCCGGCACCGGAAAGACCAGCATCGGGAAGAGCATCGCCCGCGCCCTGGGACGCGAATATGTGCGGGTGAGCCTCGGCGGAGTGCATGACGAGTCGGATATCCGCGGCCACCGCCGCACCTACATCGGCGCCATGCCGGGCCGGATCATGGACGGCATCCATAAGAGCGGCGTCTCCAATCCGGTGATGGTCCTGGACGAGGTGGACAAGCTGTCGGCATCCTTCCACGGAAGTCCGGCCAGCGCGCTGCTGGAGGTGCTGGACCCGGAGCAGAACAGCACGTTTACGGATCACTACATGAACGTTCCCTATGATCTGTCGGACGTGCTGTTTATCTGCACGGCAAACACGACGGACACCATTCCGGAACCGCTTTTAAACAGGATGGAGGTGATCCCCTTCAGCGGATATTCCCCGCTGGAGAAGCTCCGGATCGCGAAGGAGCACCTGGTGCCCCAGTCCATGGAGCGGATGGGGATCCGTCCGGAGGAGCTTTCCTTCGCGGACGATGCCCTGGAGACCCTGATCTCAGAGTACACGATGGAAGCCGGCGTCCGGGGCCTCCGGCAGCATATCGAAACCATGTGCCGGGTGATGGCGGTGAAGGTGGCGGAGCAGACGACGGGAGAGGCAGTGCCTCAGGCCGGGGCTGCAGAAGCAGGAGAGGCAGCGCCCGGGATCACGGTAACGGCGGATACCGTGCGCCGGGAGATGGACGCCCGCCCGATCCGTCACGCCTCTGTTCTTCCGCAGCCGAAGGCCGGCGTGGTGACAGGCCTTGCCTGGACGCCGGCGGGCGGCGAGATCCTGTATATCGAGACCATGTTTACGAAGGGAAAGGGCGACCTCATCATCACCGGGCAGCTGGGAGATGTGATGAAGGAATCTGTCAGGATCGCAGTGAGCCTTGTGAAATCCCTGCTCCCGGAAAAGGCGGAGCTGTTCGAACAGAACGACCTGCACATCCATGTGCCTGCCGGCGCCGTGCCGAAGGACGGACCCTCCGCAGGCGTCACCCTGACTACTGCTCTCGCTTCTTTGGTGACGGGGCGCACCGTCGACCCGCACATTGCGATGACAGGTGAAGTTTCTCTCCGGGGAGCCGTGACCCCCATCGGCGGACTGCCGGAGAAGCTGATGGCTGCCCAGCGCGCCGGGGTCAGAAAAGTCTTTATTCCGGAGGACAATGAATATGACCTGAAGGAAGTGGCTGAAGAAGTGAAAGACACTCTGGAGATCGTGCCGGTGAAGGATGTGGAGACGCTTCTGAAAGCAGCCGGCGCTGTGCTGTAAGAGATGGAGCAGACAGGGGGACGGTTCTCTGTCTCCTTAAAAAACCCCGTATACCCAGAGGCGGTATACGGGGAGGGGAGGAGGCAGCGGCGTGGGGGCGCCGCTGTCTGTGAAACAGCTAAGTTACAAGACTGCGCCGGGACTTCAGCCGGCAGTGGCCGCGATGCCTTCTTTGATCAAAGCCGCGAACTTCTCCACCTGGAAAGCGGTGCGGGTGGTGAAGAGGCCGTTGATGTCCGGCTGGGTCAGGAGAGCGGTGCCGTTCTGGGGATTCACGCTGCCGCCGTAGAGGAGCGGCACTTCGTTTCCGGCTTCCCCGAAGAGCTCCACCAGGCACTTCCGGATCTCATGATGGACTTCCTGGGCATATTCCGGGGTGGCGGGGGTTCCGGAGACGCCGATGGACCAGACCGGCTCATAGGCGATCCAGAGCTTCTCTGCGGCCTGCTCCGGGGTCACTCCGTGAAGGCCCACCTTCAGCTGGGTGCGGATCACTTCCGGGCAGATGCCGAAATCCTTCTCTTCGCTGGTTTCGCCGATGGCAAGCAGTACTGTGAAGCCGTACTCCAGGGCTTTCAGTACTTTTTTATTCTCTGTGGCATCTGTCTCGCCGAAGGTATGACGGCGCTCGGAGTGGCCGATCAGCGCCAGCTCCACGCCGAACTCCTTCAGCATTTCAGGGGAGATCTCTCCTGTGAACTGTCCCTCGGATTCCCAGCACATGTTCTGGGCCCCCAGCATAAATTCGCTGCGGACTGGGCTTTTCGACGCGCGCTCCAGCGCCGTATAGGAAGGAATGAAAAAGAACTGGTAATCTTCGCGGCTGATATCCGCCGTGGCCGCCGTGATGGCCTGCAGGTATTCCTCTGTGGCCGCGGCGTTCTTGTACATTTTGAAATTACTGCCGAAGTATCCTTTTTTCTTCATCTTCGCTGTCCTTTCTTTGGAAGAAAACGGATATCCGCGATCCGCTTCGCTCCCTGCTCATGAACCGGTTTCACTGCTGAATTCAAGTCCCGCGTATGTATCTCCGCGTTCTGGAATCTATTGTAGCGCAGATGCCGGAGTGTTTCAGCAGGAACCCTGAGAGTGAAAGTAAGCGAAAACGAACCGGAAGAGACGGAAAGGGCCGGATCTTCTGCTGCAAAAGGCCCGGTACATGCGGACAGTGGATAGAAGGGCCGGTTTCCGATATAATGAATAGAGCGCGGGGAAGGACCCGGTGCGTTACAGACATGACGCAAAAGGAGATAACAGATGAAGCTTTCAGTGATCTATGATTCACGGACAGGAAATACAGAAGCTGCGGCAGAGGCGATCGCGGAAGGGATGCGGGAGGTGGAAGGTACAGAAGTCAGGACCTTTCACATGAAAGAAGTAGATACGGCGTTTGTGAGGGAGAGCACCGGGGTGGTCTTCGGAACGCCGACTTACGTGGCGGGACCCACTGCGGATTTCTACAGCTGGTTCGAGAAGGATTCAAAGGAGCTGGGACTCGCGGGAAAACTGGGCGGCGCTTTCGCGACAGGCCAGTACATTCACGGAGGCGAGGATATCGCCATCAACACGATCCTCATCCACCTTATGGTCAAGGGGATGATGACTTATTCCGGAGGAGCTGCCTGCGGAAAGCCGGTGATCCATCTCGGGCCGGTGGCGATCAGCCCGGACAAGGAGGGGTTCCGGGATCTCTTCCGGATCTATGGAAAACGCTTTGCGGAGCAGGCGGCGAAGATCCGCGTGTAAAAGAGAGGTGAGAGGAAGCAGTTTTCTGTCTTCCGGAAAGGAAACAAGAGATGGAACAGAGACTTCCGAAGAGAAGCGAGGTGCCGGAGCAGCTTACCTGGCGTCTGGAGGATATTTACGAGACGGAGGATGCCTGGGAGGCAGACCTGAAGAAGAGCCAGGAGCTGGCGGAACAGCTGGCCGGCAGGGCGGGACATGCCGCCGGGTCGGCAGCGGAGCTGCTGGAGACGATGAAAATCTACGAGGCGTGCATTAAGACACTGTATCGGGTGCACGGCTACGCCTTTATGAAACATGACGAGGACACCGCGGAAGCAGGAAACCAGGCGCGCTTCAGCAGGGCGCAGGCGGCGGAGGTGAAGGTCAGCGAGAAGATCGCTTTCCTGGAGCCGGAGATCCTGGCGCTCCCGGAGGGGACAACGGAGCGTTACTGCAGGGAGCTTCCGGACTTAGGATACTTTGAAGTGACGCTGAAGGAGATCGTCCGGCAGAAAGCCCACACGCTGGACACGAAGACGGAGCAGCTGCTCGCCGCTTCGGGGGAGATGGCCCAGACACCGCGGAACGGTTTCGGCATGCTGCAGAACGCGGATCTGAAGTTCCCGTCGGTAAAAAAGACACGGACAGCGGACGGCGTGCCGGCGGAAGATGAGGAAGCGGAGGAGGAGATCCAGATCACCAACGGCCGCTTTGTCCCGCTGCAGATGTCCCCGGACCGCGCGCTCCGGAAGGAGGTCTTTGAGAAATTCTACGGCAGGTACCAGGAGTTCATCCACACCTTTGCCGCGCTGTACGAAGGCCAGGTGAAGCAGCAGGGGTTCTACGCCAGGACCCGGAACTACGGCTCCGCCTTTGAAGCGGCGGTCACAGCGAATAACGTGGATCCCGCGGTCTGCGACAGGCTGATCAGCTGCGTGCGCCGGAACCTGGATAAAATGCACCGGTATGTGCGCCTTCGGAAACGTCTCCTCGGCGTAGAGGAGCTGCACATGTA
Source organism: uncultured Lachnospiraceae bacterium (assembly GCA_902780465.1). GTDB lineage: Bacteria > Bacillota > Clostridia > Lachnospirales > Lachnospiraceae > Moryella. Next base: position 4,593 of record CACZFV010000016.1, on the reverse strand, counting down.
CGATGTCTACACGCCGATGGTGCAGGACGTGGAATGGAAAGTGACTTTCGAGGAGGCGAAGGAACTTTCCCTTAAGGCTCTGGCGCCCCTGGGAGAGGACTATGTGAACGTCCTGAAGGAAGCCTATGAGAACCGGTGGGTGGACGTCGTGGAGAACGAAGGAAAACGCGGCGGCGCGTACTCCTCCAATGTTTACGGCGTACACCCTTATGTGCTCCTGAACTTCAACGGGACCCTGGACGATGTGTTCACGCTGGTGCATGAGATGGGGCATTCCATGCACTCTTGGTATTCCTCGGGAGCCCTGAGCTTCCTGGATTCCGAGTACAGGATCTTCGTGGCGGAGGTGGCGTCCACCACCAACGAGATGCTGCTGCTGGAGTACATGCTGGAGGAGAACCGGAGAAAACAGGAGGCTTCGGGAGAAGGGAATGTATCGCTTCCGGCAGAACGTGCTTACCTGGTGAACCACCTTCTGGAGAGCTTTAAGGGGACACTGTACCGCCAGACGATGTTTGAAGAATTTGAGCGGAAGACCAACGAGATGTCGGAGCAGGGAGAGCCGCTGACAGCAGAGGCACTGTCGGAGCTGTACCTGGAACTGAACCGGGCGTATTTCGGGCCCGATATGGTCTCTGATCCTCAGATCGCTTACGAGTGGAGCCGCATTCCCCATTTCTACTACAATTTCTATGTCTATCAGTACGCCACCAGTTTCGCTGCGGCGGTGGACATCTCCCGCCGGATCCTGAAGGAAGGGGCTCCGGCGGTGGAGCGCTACAAGGAGTTCCTGAAGAGCGGCTGCACGGACGACCCGGTGAGCCTTCTGAAGATCGCCGGCGTGGATCTTTCCACAGAGGAGCCGGTGGAAGCGGCCCTGAAGGTGTTTGAGGAAGCTGTGGAAGAGATGGAGAAGATGCAGGATGCAGGAAGAAAATAAGAAAGAAAAAGACCCGGGAAAAAAGACATCCGGAGACAGGGCAAGAAGCCGGCGGAGGCAAAGGGGCGCGGCAGCCGGAGGCATCGCCGGCAGCATGCATCCGGCGATCCGGGGGTATGGCCTTTCGCTTCTGGTGGTGATCGTCTGCGTCGGGCTCCTCGCCTGGTGCGGAAGGCAGAACGGCGGCCAGGAGCCTTCCACGGCGGCCCCGCCTGCGTCGGAAAGCATCGGTGTTTTGCAGACAGTGGAACCGGTGCCGGAATCAACGGCTGCGCCTGTGGAAACAACGGCGGCGCCGCCGGAAACGACTGCAGCGCCTGAGGAGACAGCGCCGGCCGTTCCTCCGGAGCTCCTTCAGGAGGCGCAGAAGGAAGGGCGGCTCACGGTCTATGGCTCGGGGAGCGAAGCCTATCTCGCGGCGGCTGCAGCATATTTCGAGGAACTTTACGGGATCCGGGTGAGCTACACGCGGCTTCCCAATTCCGAGGTCTACACCAGGGTCAAGTCCTCCCGGGGGGATCCCCCGGCGGACGCATGGTTCGAGGCGGCCTGGGACCCGGTGACGGAGGCTGCGTCGGAGGATCTTCTGGAGGGGGACTGGTCCGGGATCAGCATCGACCCCTACTGCTTCCTGGTGAACAGTGAAGTTCTGCAGAGCAATCACGCGCTGACGCCGGACAGCTGGCAGGACCTGACGGGAGAGCAGTACCGGCTGATGCTCTCCATGCCGGACCCGAACATCACCGGCGCAGGCAGGCGTCTTGTCACGGCGCTGCAGCAGCTGTTCGGGAAAGAACAGGGGCTCGACATGCTCCGTGCCATCCACAGGAACGTGGGATCCTACGGCGCCAGGGCTGCGGAGCCCGCGGAGCTCGCGGCGCTGGGAGAATGCGGCATCGCGGTCTGCCTGTTTTCGGATGCGGTGCAGCAGCTGAGGAACGGGAACGAATTCCTGATCCCCGTGATCCCGGAGGAAGGGACGCCCTTTGAGCGGAACGCGGCTGCGGTCTTCCGGGGTGCGGCCCACCCGAAGGCCGCGGAGCTCTGGATGCTTTTCGTGCAGAGCGCGGAGTGTCAGGATCTGGCCGCCCGGAACGGGGCGTACCAGATCCCGGAGGCAGAGGACGCTCTGCCGCTTCCGGAGATCCGGGAGTTTTCCCTGAAGGTCTCTGATCTGATGGAGTTCGACTTTGACGACGCGAAAGAAAACGGCACCACATATGTAAATGACTTTTACACGGCGCGGATACGGTAAATGAAAAAGCGTACCTCTGTTTATTCAGCAGAGGTACGCTTTTTTCAGAGCAGCCGGAACGCACGCATCACTCGTGCAGCTTCACCTTGATCCAGAGCTCGGACAGCTCCTTCTTCAGAGTCTCGTTGTCGTGGAAGAACTCATCCTTTTCGTAGCCGGAGCGCGGAATATAGGCGGTGTTTCCTTCGTAGGCGCCGCCGGGGCCGGAGAGATCCTTCATGACCTGGTCGTTCACGGAAGTGTAGCCGACCTCCTCGGAGATCATCTTGCTGTTCTCATACTCCAGAATGTAGTTCATGAAGAGATTTGCCAGAGCCGGGTTCTTCGCATTGGCCGGGATCACCATGCCGTCGACGCAGATGTTGGTGCCTTCCTTCGGCTCGGAGTAAGCCAGCTTGTCGTTCATATCAGAGATGTAGCAGCCGTCGCCGCTGTAGACGATGGCCATCCACTTTTCGCCGTTCGCCATGGCGTCGATCACTTCGTCCGTCACGTAAGCGGGCTGGACAGCCTTGTCCGCTTCCCGGAGCCACTGGAAAGCCTCCTGGATCTCAGCCTCATTCTCCGTGTTCGCGGAGTAGCCGAGAGCCTTGAACGCCATCATGAAGGAATCGCGCTCGGAGTCGTACATGTAGGCGTGGCCTGCGTACTTCGGATCGTGGTAGATGCTGAAGCCTTTCTCCTCCACCTCAGCCGGATCGATCTTGGTGGTGTCATAGAGGATGCCGACGGTCTGCCAGAGATAGGGGACCATGTAGGTGTTGTCCGGATCGCAGTCCAGGTTCTTCGCGCCATCTGTCAGAACGTCCAGATTGGTGACGATGGATTTGTCGATGGGCTGGATCATCTTTTCCTTGATGAGGCGCTCGACCATGTAGTCGCTGGGGACCAGGACATCGTAGGACGCGCCGGAGAGGAGCTTCGTGTACATCTCTTCGTTGGAAGCGAACAGGGAGTAGTTGACGGTGACGCCGTACTCCTTCTCGAAGTTGTCAAGGACCTGGGGATCGATGTACTCGCCCCAGTTGTAGACATTCAGGACGCCGTTTCCGATATCGACTTCCTTTTTGTCTGCAGCCTCAGCGCCGGCATTGCCGGAAGCAGCAGTTGTGCCGGAAGCGGGCTGGGAGCCGCCGCTCTTTCCGCCGCAGGAAGCGAGAGAAAGGACACAGGCAGCCATGGCGGCCAGGCAGAGATACTTTTTCATCATAATGGTTTCCTCCTTTGTTGTAACGCGGGTGATGCTGTCAGCTGCGCTGTGAAGTGGCCAGAGCCTGTTTCCTGCGCTTTTCCCGGAGGACCGGGAGGACGTTTACCAGGATCAGGATGACGGTCACAACGACAACGATCAGGGTGGACAGGGCGTTGATGCCGGGGTTATAGCGCTTCATGGAGTAGACGTACATGGAGATGTTGTTGATCCCGACGCCTGCTGTGAAGAACGAGATGACGAAGTCGTCAAAGGACATACTGAAGGCGATGAGCGCTCCCGAGATGATCGCGGGGAGGATCTGCGGGATGATGACTTTCGTCAGCGCCTGCCAGGGCGTTGCGCCAAGGTCCAGGGCCGCCTCCGCCACGTTGTCGTCCAGCTGCCGCAGCTTCGGCATGATCGACAGGATCACATAGGGAATGCAGAAGCTGATGTGGGACAGGACCAGGGTCAGGAGGCTCAGCTCGATCTTCATGGAAATGAAGAGGAGCATCAGCCCGATGGCCGTGACGATATCCGGATTCATCACAGGCAGGTTGTTGATCTCCAGCACGATGCTCTTCAGCAGCTTTCTGGATTTCGAGAGACCGATGGCTGCGATCGTGCCCACGATGGTGGAGACCACGGTGGCGATGACAGCGACCAGGACCGTGTAGTAGATGGCCGACTGCATCGTCTTGTCTTCCATCATGCTTCTGTACCAGCGGAGTGAGAAGCCCGTGAAGTTCGTCAGGGACTTGCTCTCATTGAAGGAGAAGACCACCACGTACAGGATCGGCAGGTAAATAAACAGGAGCAGCAGGAGAAGGTAGCAGTCCGTCAGCCGGGAGAACAGCGTTTTCTTTTTTTTCATCGCCCGCCTCCTCAGTTTTCATCGGGATTTCTGTCAAGTTTCCGGGTGAGCCACATGGACGCGATGATGATCAGCGCCATGATAAGGGAGATGGCGCTGCCGAAGTTCCAGTCGCCTGCTGTCAGGAAGTAGATCTCAATGAGATTTCCGATCAGCACATAATCTCCGCCGCCGAGGAGCTTCGGGATGACGAAGCTGGACACCGCCGGCAGGAACACGAGGGTGATGCCGGAGATGATGCCCGGGACGCTTAAGGGGAGCGTGACCTTCAGGAAGGTCTGGATCTTGTTCGCACCCAGGTCGTAGCTTGCCACCAGGAGATTCCGGTCCAT
>CACZFV010000015.1:25810-26800 GCA_902780465.1 uncultured Lachnospiraceae bacterium | reverse complement strand
CTTCACATGCCCGCATCTGCTGCACATCCTGCTTGATGGGAAAAACCGCCCTACTACGACAAGTTCTTTTCCCTGGTCCTTCAGTTTGTAGCCCAGCATGTTCCGGAAGGCTCCGTAGCTGTCGTCCATCACGCTCTTTCCAAACTTCAGACACCGGCTCATCCCTTTCATGTCGATGTCCTCTACCGCCGCGGCGTCATGACCGTCTGCGATCTTCCGGCTCAGCTTATGCAGATAGTCCTTCCTCTGGTTCCGGACCTTTTCATAGCACTTCGCAAGGATCCTTTTCTGTTTCCCGTAATTCCGGCTTCCCTTTCTGCAGTGCGAAAGCTTCCGCTGTTCCCTGGAGATACGCTCCTGCGCTTTCCGGTAATACATCGGGTATCCTGCGCGGCTGCCGTCCGAAAAGACCGCCATTCCCTGCATGGCGAAATCTATCCCGAGAACATCCGGTGTCCCCCCAGTACCTGCACGCTCCCTGGCTGCCATGTTTTTCCCGCCAGCTTGGTTTTCACTGACCGGATATTCATACAGCAGGGCCGCGTAGTACTTCCCGGAGGGCTCCATACTGACTGTAACTGACTTCAGAACATAGTCCTCCGGGATCTCCCTGTGACACCGGATCTTTACATATCCTGCCTTGGGAAGGCGCAGTTTTCCTCCTTCAATGCGGATGTTCCCGTTCACTACGTTCGTCGTATAGCTCTTCCTGCTCCTGTGCTTCGACTTGAACTTCGGATGGCCGGCTTTCTCCTGGCTGAAGTACTTTTTATACGCCGATTCCAGGTGGAGCTGTACATTCGCAAGCGCCAGTGAATCCACTTCCTTCAGCCATGGATGGTCCTTCTTGTATCCTGCCGGGGTAAGGCGCTTCATCTTCCCCGTCTTCTCATACATTTCTGTTTTGTCCGCCAGCATGTGGTTATACAGGAAACGGCAGCAGCCAAATGTCTTCTGAAACAGTTCGGCCTGTTCCCGGTCCGGGTACAG
>CACZFV010000015.1:0-25769 GCA_902780465.1 uncultured Lachnospiraceae bacterium | reverse complement strand
TGCGCTCTTATACGCATTTATGAACCGGCTCAGTTCGCTTTTCGGCTGTCCACGGAACATGATGTGCACATGGTCTTCATCATGGTTCCATTCCTCCAGAGTCAGCCCGTAACGGGGTGCAATATAACAGAAGATCTCTTTCGCGCGATCTGAGATGTCATCCGAAAACACTTTTCTTCTGTACTTCACGACCAGGATCAGATGATAATACAAGAGAAAAACTGAATGTGCGTTATGGTCATAATCATTTATCATATCAGCATCTTTCTCATTTCGACTGAATTGTAACAGCTGCTGATATAATTATACCACGCCCGGACGAATCGAACAAGCGTTCCCAGTCGAAAACCTTGTTTTTCTCAATACCAGAAGGCGGCAATTCATCCCACCACCTGAAGAGGATGGGGGAATTCTTGCTGATATGTGTTAAAATAAAGGATTTCTACGAGTTCAACTTTTGTAGCAACACTATAGTCTCAACGTGCACGGTCTGGGGGAACATGTCCACGGGCTGCACTTCCCTCAGCGTGTATCGCCCGTCCGCCAGGAGATATTTCAGATCCCTCGCGAGGGTGGCGGAGTCGCAGCTCACATAGACGATCCGGTCCGGCGCCATGGCCAGCATGGTCTTTAAGCACTGCTCGTCGCAGCCCTTCCGCGGCGGATCCACCACGATCACGTCGATCTTTTCCCGCGTGCCTTCCGGCTTCCGCTGCTGCTCTGCGTACCAGGCCGGCAGTACCTCTTCCGCTCTCCCCACGAAAAACTCCGCGTTGCTTATGCCGTTCCGGGCCGCGTTCCTTTTCGCGTCCTCAATAGCCTGGGGCACGATCTCCACGCCCCTGACTTTCCCGGCCTTCTTCGCGAGGAAGAGGGAGATTGTCCCGATGCCGCAGTACAGGTCCCAGACTGTTTCATTCCCCGTAAGATGCGCGTATTCCAGCGCAGTGCCGTAGAGCTTCTCCGTCTGCACGGGATTCACCTGGTAGAAGGACTGGGCGGAGATCTCGAACACTGTGCCGCCGATACTGTCCGTGATGAAGCCCGGCCCCGCAAGAGTCCGGCTTTCCCGGCCCAGGATCACATTGGTCCTTTCGCGGTTGATGTTCTGGACCACGGTGACGACGCCCGGCAGTTTCATGAGGCGCTCCGCCGCCCCGGTCATGACATCAGGATCCTTACCGGAACTCTTCCCGGAATCCTTACCATAACTCTTTCCGGTACCCTGCGGCTTCTCCCCGTTCGTCACGAAGCATACCATGACCTGCCCGCTCTGAAAACCTTTCCGGATCAGGATGTGCCGCACGAATCCGCTGCCGCTCTCCTCGTCATAGGCCGGGATCCGGTTTTCCCTCATCCAGGAGAGCACCTCTTTCGTGATCGCCTTGTTTTCTTCCACGCCAAGAAGGCAGTCCTCACAGGGGATGATGCTGTGAGTCCTGCCGGCATAAAAGCCCGCCGCGACGCCTGTCTTTGTATTTCCTACAGGAAACTGCGCTTTGTTTCTGTAGCGGAACGGGTCTTTCATTCCAATGACGGGGTGGAAGACCTCCTGCAGTGTCTCCTCCGGGATGCCGCCGATGCGCAGCAGGTTGTTCCGGACCTTATTCTCTTTAAAGCGGAGCTGCGCCGTGTAATCCATGGCCTGCAGGGTGCATCCGCCGCACTGTCTCGCCACGGGGCACGCCGGTGCGGTACGGTCCGGCCCGGGCGCCAGGATCTCCTGAAGCCGGGCGTAACCGTAGTTTTTCTTCACCTTCATCACGGACGCGCGGATCCGGTCTCCCGGAAGGGCGTCCTTCACAAACCAGAGAAAGGCACCGGTGCGTCCGATGCCTTCCCCCTCCGAGCCGAGATCGGTGATCTCCATCTCAAGAACTTCGTTTTTTCTGTATTCCATCTCTGTATTCTCTTATTCCGTGCTTTTCCGGATATTGCTGTCCAGGTAGCGGTTAAAGCCGAGCCAGCCGTTTCCTGCGCCCGGGGCGCAGAGAGCTTCCCGGAAGGTCTCGAGTTTTGCGTCTGTATTGTCCGCAAGATTCAGGGCCGCTGCCTCGACAAGGGCAGGCTTCTTCGGAGAGCCGTACTCCAGCTCGCCGTGGTGCGCCAGGATGCAGTGCCTGAGCTCCGCAGCCTTCTTTTCGGGGAAGCCGGGGATCTTCCGGATCTTCTCTCCCAGCATTTCGCAGCCCATCACGATATGTCCCAGGAGCTGGCCTTCGTCGGTGTAGTCGTTCTCCGGGAATGCGGACAGTTCCTTCACCTTGCCGATATCGTGGCAGAGGGCTGCCGTGATCAGGAGGTCGTGCTTCAGGTAAGGATAACTCCTGCAGTAGTACTCGCAGAGTCTGGTCACGCTCAGGGTGTGTTCCAACAGGCCGCCGATAAAGCTGTGGTGCACGGTCTTCGCAGCGGACCGGCTGCGGAACTGCTCCAGGAATTCCTGGTCCTCGATGAAGACTGCCCTCAGTAGCTGCCTGTAGTTCGGATCTTTTACGGTCTCGATGGCTGTCTTCAGCTCCATGACCATAGCGTCATTGCTCCGCTCGGAGGCAGGCAGATAATCCGCGGGACTGTACTCCCCCGGATCCGCCTTCCGGATACGCCGCACATTCAGCTGGATCTTCCCGCTGAACATTGTCACATCGGCATCCACCGCCACATAATCCGGTGCGTCAAACTCTCCGATGCCCGGATTGCCCGGGTCCCAGATCTTGCCGTCCACAGTCCCGGTCTTATCCTGCAGAAGCAGGCTGAAATACTCTTTTCCCGTCTTGGTGAGAAGCGTCTGCTTCGTGCGGCAGAGATAGACTGTGGAGACCCTGGTCCCCTCCCGGAGACTCTCTATATATTTCATTTGCTTTTCCTCTGTTCTTTCATCTTGCGCCTACGGTCACCTGAAATTCGATTCCCGTATACTCTTCCCTTCCGTTCCGCATCACCGTCACAGCGACGTTGTCCTGGGCGTGCAGCGTGTCCAGCCTGGCGCTGAGATCCCGCATGGTCGAGATCCTGGAATCTCCGACGCGGGTGATGATATCTCCCGGCTGAATGCCTGCTTCAAAGGCCGGACTGTCGCCGATGACCTCCGAGACGTAGACACCCGCCGGCACCCCCTGCTCCTGGACAGAGGGGATGACCGCAGTTCCGCGGATCCCGAAACAGGGGGACGCCTGTCCGTTCGTCATCCGCTCCAGCAGCATCCCGTAATCCGAGAACCCGAGCACCGCAGAGTTCCTGCTGCCGGGATCACCCATGCGGTCTGTCACCCAACCTATCAGTTCGCCGTCCGTGTTCAGCACCCAGGTGCCTGCGGAGGCGTTTCCTCCGGCATCGGTATAGATCACTGTCACGGAGCGGTCGACATCGCTGACCCCTTGCCGGAGAACGGAGACGATGCCGTACTCCAGCGAATGCAGGATCCCCGCGGGGGCACCTGCGGTGATCAGGAAATCGCCGCGCTGGACTTTGGAGGAACTGCCGACGGAAACGGGTTCCAGATCCCGGAGCGCTTCCTGATCCTCTTCCGTCACCGGCACGGTCAGCACCGCAAGGCCCGTCATGGAATCGAGCCGCTTCACCATTGCTTCCGCATTGATCCCCCGGGGCAGGGAGACCGTCAGGGAATCCGCTCCGTGAGCCGCTTCCTCCGTTGTCAGGATCAGGAGCTCGGAGGCTGTTTTCGCGACCACGATCCCGGAATAAGTGCCTGATGTCGTGACGCCATTCTCAAACCAGTCCGTCCCTTCCCGTACATGGTTCACAGAGACTACAGACTTGTCCGTCTTTTCCGCGGCACTTTTCAGATTTCCGGTGATCTTCAGGAAATCTTCCATGCTGTAGGGATACTGTTCCATTGCTTCAGAGAAAGCTTCCAGGCTGTCTTTCCCTCTGTTTTCGTCCGCCGCGCTGCTCTCCCGCGCCGGGGAGCTCTCCGCGGCTGCCGGCGTTTCCGCGGCCGCTGACGCGCTTTCTGACGCCGCAGTGCTTTCTGACACGGCAGACGCGCTCTCCGCCGCGGCGCTCTCTGAGCCGGATCCGGACGTCCCGCCGGAGATACTTTCTTCTTCCGTTTCTCCGCCCTGTCCGATCCGGACCTGGGCGGTCGTCTCCGCCGGTCCTGTCTGCAGGCCAAAGCGCGGAGCAAGAAACGCCGCCGTCGCGACTGCCGCCGCGGCGAAAATCACTCCCGCAAGAACTGCTTTTCCGACGAATTTAAGAAAACGCTCCCCGCCGCCTCTGCGCCCGGTGATCGTCTGGGTCATAAACTGCCTGGACTCTTTCGGATTTTCTTCATCCTTTCGTTCCTCAGCCATGATCTCTCCTGTATTTCAAGTCCCGCTCGCGGGACTTGTGCGCCGCGTGCGGGCTGCCGTCAGCCAACTTCTTCCATCTGGTGCCTTAATAGTTTAACAGATACAGCCGAAAGCAACAAGCTTATGGTATACTTGGAATTGCGAGGTGTACTGAATCATGAATGAAAAAGCCCTGAAAACCCTTGAATATTATAAGATCATCGAAATGCTTGCGGACTGCGCGACCAGCGCGCCGGGGCGGGAGCTGTGCGTTTCGCTCCGGCCTTCCGCAGACATATCGGAGATCCGCGACGCGCAGCGGGAAACGACGGACGCCTGTTCCCGGATCCGCATGCGCGGCAATATTTCTTTCGGCGGGACAAGAGACGTTTCCGCCGCGCTGAAGCGCCTGGAGATCGGCGCGGTCCTTTCCATCGCGGAGCTGCTGCATATCGGGCAGCTTCTTTCCAGTGCCGCGAAGATCCGTTCCTGGGGCGCCCACGCGGCCGAGGAAGACGCAGAGACGGAACCGGACTCCCTGGAAGTCTGCTTCCGCGGTCTGGATCCTATGCCTTCCGAGGAACGGGAGGTGAACCGCTGTATCCTCTCCGAGGACATGGTGGCAGATACAGCCTCCCCGGAGCTGAACCGCATCCGCCGGCAGCTGAAGACCGTGGACGAGCGCATGCGCGGAGAGCTGAACAGCGCTCTTTCCCAGTATAAGAGCTGTCTGATGGACAGCGTGATCACCATCAGGGACGGCAGCTACTGCCTTCCTGTCAAGGCGGAGTTCAAGACGAAGGTCCCCGGCGTGATCCACGACCAGTCGTCCAGCGGCTCCACCGTTTTCATCGAGCCCATGGCAGCGATCCGCATGAACAACGAGCGGAAAGAGCTGGAGATGAAGGAGCAGCGTGAGATCGCGGAGATCCTGGCGCAGCTCTCCAGGCTCCTTGCCCCCGGGGTCGATGTGATCCGGGAGAACATGCGGATCCTGACGCACCTGGATTTCGTGTTTGCGAAAGCAAAGCTGTCGGGACAGATGTCGGGAAGCGAGCCGCAGTTCAACACGGACGGCATCCTGGAGATCAAGGACGGGCGGCATCCGCTGATCCCGAAGCACATCGTTGTGCCCATCACCATTCGTCTCGGCGACGGTTTTGACCTGCTGATCATCACAGGACCGAACACCGGCGGCAAGACAGTCTCCCTGAAGACGGTAGGTCTTTTCACACTGATGGGGCAGGCCGGACTGCATATTCCCGCGTTCCAGGGCAGCCGGCTGGCAGTGTTTGAGGATGTATTCGCCGACATCGGGGACGAGCAGTCCATCGAACAGTCTCTCTCCACCTTCTCAGGACACATGAAGAACGTGGTGGAGATCCTGGACCGTGCGGACGCGCGCTCTCTCTGCCTGTTCGACGAACTGGGTGCGGGCACGGATCCCACTGAGGGCGCCGCGCTGGCGATCTCCATCCTCTCCTTCCTGCACGGTATGAAGACCCGGACTGTAGCCACCACCCACTATTCCGAGCTGAAGGTATACGCCCTCTCCACGCCCGGCGTAGAGAACGCGTGCTGCGAGTTCGATGTGGATACGCTCCGACCGACGTACCGGATCCTGATCGGGATCCCCGGGAAGAGCAACGCCTTCGCCATTTCAAAGAAACTCGGTCTTCCGGACTACATCATTGAAGACGCAAAGACACATATCGAGCGGAACGACGCTGCCTTCGAGGACCTCCTCACCAAGCTGGAGAACGACCGCACCACCATCGAGAAAGAGCGTGCGGAGATCGACACGTACCGGAGAGAGATCGAGACCCTCAAGTCCCGTTTTGAAAAGCAGGACGAGCACCTGGACGAGCGGAAGGAAAAGATCCTGAAAAAAGCCAGGGAGGAAGCGGAGCGCATCCTTGCGGAAGCCAAGGAGACTGCGGATTCCTCGATCCGCCAGATCAACAGACTGACCAGCGACGCCGGACTGATGCGGCAGCTGGAAAAAGAGCGGACAAAACTTCGCGAAAGCCTGAAGTCCGTGGAGTCGAAGGGCGGCATCCAGGGCGCCCAGGCGCCGGTGAAGCGCGACAAGCCCCTGAAGCTGAAGGTCGGGGATGATGTCCGCGTCCTGAGCATGAACCACAACGCCATCGTCTCCTCCCTTCCGGACAAGAACGGCAAGCTGTACGTGCGCATGGGCATCCTGCGCACCCAGGTCAGCGTGGACGATATCATCCCCATCGGGGAAGACCGCTCCGACGGGACCCGCAAGGGGCGCCAGGCCGGCGGCACCGGCTTCACCCCCAGTTTCGGAAAGTCCGCCAGCATCTCCCCCGAGATCAATCTCATCGGGAAAAACGTGGACGAAGCTACGGCGGAGCTCGACAAATATCTTGACGACGCGCTGCTTGCGCACCTGAATTCCGTCCGCGTGATCCACGGACGGGGGACCGGCGCCCTGAAGAAGGGGATCCATGCGTGGCTCAGGAAACAGAGCTACGTCAAATCCTTCAAGCAGGCAGAATATGACGACGGCGGCGAGGCCGTGACAGTCGTTACCTTTAAATAGAACCTTCAAACAGGAGTCTGATCTATGGCAGATAAACAGAAAATCATGATCGTCGATGACGATGAGAATATCGCGGAGCTCATCTCCCTCTATCTGATCAAGGAGTGCTACGAAACGCTGATCGTGACTGACGGTGAAGCGGCGCTGAAGGCCTTTGCGGAGTTCCGGCCGAACCTGATCCTTCTGGACCTGATGCTGCCGGGCATCGATGGATACCAGGTGTGCCGCGAGATCCGGACCCGCTCCCAGGTGCCCGTCATCATGCTCTCCGCCAAAGGCGAGGTCTTCGACAAGGTCCTGGGGCTGGAACTGGGCGCGGACGACTACATGATCAAGCCTTTTGATTCAAAGGAGCTGGTCGCCAGAGTCAAGGCTGTGCTGCGCCGCTATCACCAGAGCCAGCAGGCAGCCCCCTCCGCTGCGGACTCTTCCGGGAACCGCGTGGACTATCCGGACCTGAGCATCAACCTCACAAACTATTCCGTTACCTACATGGGCCGGAACATCGAAATGCCCCCGAAGGAGCTGGAACTTCTCTATTTTCTGGCTTCCCATCCGAACCAGGTATTCACCCGGGAGCAGCTGCTCGACAATATCTGGGGCTATGAATACGTTGGCGACACCCGCACCGTGGACGTACACATCAAGCGCCTGCGCGAAAAGATCAAGGACCGCGCCAACTGGTCCCTCACCACCGTCTGGGGCGTCGGATATAAATTTGACGTAATAGCGCAAGGCAGCAGAACTATCTGAAGCCGGCGCGCGGATGGCTGCGACTTACTATATGCAAGGCAGCAGAACTATGTAAAACAAAGGGTTATGAAGATCAAGTTTCCTCTGTTTCTGAAATTCTTCCTCGGATATCTTTTCTTCGGCGTCGCCGGTTTCATCGCCGTTGCGACGCTTTCTTCGCGTCTCACTTACAGTTATCTGACGCGTTCCCGCAGCCGGACGCTGTACGCGGAGGCCAGCCTGATCGCTTCCACCTATTCCACCGTGTATCAGGGCAACGACATAGAGCTGGCCAACGCCTATCCGCAGCTGCAGGCCGTGGCAACATTCCTGCAGGCGCAGATCTGGGTCATGGACCGGCGCGGATCTATCATCGTGGATTCGGAGGGGCAGCGGGACGGCGACCGGATCCCGAACTTCGACCCCACTGCGACGGGGAACCGCTCTTATATGACCGGGTCTTATTTCGGCTCTTTCCAGGAGCCTGTGCTGAGTGTGTCCGCACCGATCACGGGAAACTACCGTACCTACGGCTACGTGGTCATCCATCTGCCGATGGAGCGGGTCCAGGACAGCGCCAACGAGATCCTGAACATCGTCTATGTGACCTTTTTGATCGTGTTCCTGCTTTCTCTTTCCATCCTGATCGTTTTCGCCGTGGTGGTATACCGCCCGCTTCGGCGCATCACAGAGGGGGCCAGGGCCTTCGCGGAGGGCAATCTCTCCTACCGCATCCGCACACAGTCTGCAGACGAAATGGGATATCTCGCCAACACCATGAACTACATGGCAGAGAAACTGAACGCCTCGGAAGAGACCGAAAAGCGCTTCATCCAGAACGTGTCCCATGACTTCCGCTCCCCGCTCACTTCCATCAAGGGATATCTGGAAGCGATCCTGGACGGGACGATCCCCCCGGAGATGCAGGAGAAATACCTGCGCAGAGTCATCGGTGAAACGGAACGGCTCAACAAGCTCACCCAGGATATGCTGACCATCAATTCCCTGGGCGCTGAGCAGGCGCTGAACCGCACCAACTTTGACATCAACCGCGTGATCCGGGATACGGCAGCCAGCTTCGAAGGCCAGTGCATGGAGAAAAACATCCGGCTGGATCTCCGCTTTGACGTGGAGCAGGAGATGGTCTACGCGGATCTGGGCCGCATCCAGCAGGTGCTGTACAACCTGATCGACAACGCCGTCAAGTTTTCTCCCAATGACAGCTCCATCGACATCCAGAGCGGTAAGCTGCGCGGAAAGATCTTCGTCTCTGTCAAGGACCGGGGCTGCGGCATCCCGAAGAAAGACGCCGCCAGGGTCTTCGACCGTTTTTACAAGTCCGACCAGTCCCGCGGCAAAGACAAGAAAGGGACCGGTCTCGGCCTTGCCATCGTAAAGGAGATCATCCAGGCACACGGAGAGAACATCGACCTGGTGAGCACGGAAGGAGTGGGGTCAGAGTTTATTTTCTCGCTTCCTGCGGCGGCGCAGGATGAGGTTTAATGCCCGAAAGATTCCGGAAGAAATCTGACAGGGAATCATAAGATTCCCGACCTTGAATTCAGCCCCTTTACAGGGTAAACTGATAGAAACGGCCATTTGACATAATATGATGTCATTCACCCGGATTTCCATTTTCTGATCGGAGGAAAAAGAAATGAAAAAGACCAGGCAGCTGGCAGCGTTGTTCCTTTGTTTCGTGCTGTTCTGTTCCTCGTTCGCCATGACTTCCTACGCGGCGAAGGATGACGACGAAGACTACGGTGTCTATGACGTGGGTTTCGACGTCTCGAACGACAGGATCTATGTCTACTGGGAGACCGGTGACAGCAAATGCTCCTATAAAGTAGAGCTTTACAAATCTTCGAACATGACCACAAAGAACCGTGTGGGCGACGTCATGACCGCGAGCTACAGCGCCGCAAAGGTCGACGTGACCCAGCGTATCATCAACAAAGGCTCCGGCACTTATTACGCCCGCGTCACCTGCAAGAAAAAAGCGAAGGGCGAAGAAGAATACGAATATGCCATCGGCTCCGAGACCATTACCTCTGATGAACTCTCCGAGATCAAAAAGAATTACAACGCAGAGAAAAAAGCCGCTGAAGAACAGGCCAGGCAGAATCCCACGGCCGGCGGCCCCACCGGCATTGCGGGAGGTCCCGGTGCCTCCGCGGGCGGTTCTTCGAACCCCACTGCTGACAGCGGCAGTGCCCAGTGGCAGGATCTCGGCGGCGGAAACTGGGCTGCTGTCAGGGCAGACGGAACGCGCCTTACCGGCTGGTATGAGATGAACGGCAAGTGGTACTATTCCGGAGAAGACGGCGTCATGTGGGCAAACAGGTGGATCCACAGCGCCTCGGAAGCAGGCGTGTGGTTCTGTGTCGGCAGCGACGGCGCCATGCTTGTCTCCTGCACGACCCCCGACGGCTATCAGGTCGACGCCGAAGGAAAATGGCACGAGTAAGCATCTGCTGTTTTTCCTAAAAGTTCTGTAATCATTCCTTTTGGATTTTTTGGATTTGTAAGAGAACTGTAAAGCAAAACCGCTTTGATTTTCCGGGTCTTTCATGTAAGATAAGGCCATAAAGAATAATGATCACCCGGCAGCGGCCGGTGAATGAGAAAGCAGGGAGGTAATGAAATGGCAAACTTCAATTTTCTGAGACGGCTGGCACCGGCCCTCGCGACAGCAGGAATGACTGCGGCTATGATGTTTGGAATGTCTGTCACCGGTTATGCGGCAACAGCCGAGCTGATCGACAGCGTAAACATTTCTCTGTCCTACGAACTTTCCAACGGAATGGGCAAGTCTGATGTGGATGTCAACTGTGACAGCGAAGGTGTCGGAGACTGCACCGTCTCCTCCATCTCCAACAACAGCTACGGCAAAAAGCCGAAGGTCATCATCAAACTGAAAAGAGAAGACAACGATTACGCGTTCAAGGTCTCCGGAACTTCTCTTCAGAAGAGCGACGTGACCATCAGCGGCGACGACGGAACCGTCAGCAAGGTCAGCTGCACCGCTTCCACCGCGACCATCACCGTCACCCTTCCGAAGATCGGCAGCGACTCCGCTGCGCTTGAGATCTCCGACGTCAACTGGGGCGACAACGACGACGGCGTCGTGGAATGGGAACAGGCAGACGATGCTGAAAAGTACGAAGTGAAGCTGCTCCGCGGTTCTTCCACGAAGGAGAACATCACCACCACCAGCACCAGCTACAACTTCCGCAGCGCGATCCGCGCCAACGGCACTGGTACCTACCGTGTCAAGGTCAGAGCTGTGGCAGGCACCTACAAGGGCGACTGGTATGAGTCCGACGATTTTGAGGTCGATTCCGACATGCTGTCCGATCTCGGCGGCAAATCCAGCGGCTCCTCCAGCTACAGCGGCGGCTCCTCCAGTTCCAGCAACCCCACTTCCGGCGGTTCCGACGGCGGCGCATGGCTCCGTGATACCAACGGCTGGTGGTACTGCAACGCGAACCGTTCCTACACCACCAACAACTGGCAGCAGATCAACGGTTACTGGTACTTCTTCGACGAGTACGGCTACCTGAAGACCGGCTGGCTGAAGAGCCCCTTCTCCAACAAGTGGTACTACCTGAATCCGTCCGGCAGCCCGGATGTGCTCGGCAGAATGCTGACGAACCAGTGGGTCGACAACGGAAAGTACTATGTGAACGCGGATGGTATCTGGGACGGCCAGACACACTGAGGCAGCAGAAGGATAATATGAAAGGACCCGGCAGACGCCGGGTCCTTTTTCAGAAGAGACAGGGGGACGGTTCTCTGTCTCTTTTACCACTTCAGCCGGTGCAGCTCCCCGGTCCTCTCCAGATCGAAGAAATCGTTCTGCCGCAGGGCCTCGTACAGTACGATCGCAGCTGAGTTCGCCAGGTTCAGGCTCCGGATACTGCCCCACATGGGAATGCGGACGCACTGCTCCTCATGCTGCTTCAGGATCTCCTCCGGGATGCCCGCACTTTCCTTGCCGAACATGATATAGTCTCCGGGGCCGTACCGTACGTCTGTGTAGACGCGGCGCGCCTTCGTGGTGGCAAACCAGAGGCGGGGATCTGTCCCCGGTCTCCGATCGGGGGAACCTGCCCCAGACAGTCCCGGATTCCGAAGGAAGAAATCCTCCAGGTCCACATAGACTTCCAGATCCACTTTGTCCCAGTAGTCCAGTCCCGCCCGTTTCACCCATTTGTCGCTCAGGTGAAAGCCCAGTGGTTCGATCAAATGAAGACGTGTGCCGGTTGCGGCACACGTCCTTCCTATATTTCCGGTATTCAGGGGAAGCTCCGGCTCCAGGAGCACGATATTCAGCATCAGCCCCGTTCCTTTTCTGCCCCCGATCTCTGATCGGGGGAGCCCGCCCCGGCTTTGAGGGGCTTCAAAGCTTCTCCGGCAGGAGAAGCTTCCTTACCGTCCAGCTCACGCACGTAGTTTTCGATCCGCCTCAGGGCCTCTTTCAGCTGTTTCAGCGAATAGGCGTAGGAGATCCGGACAAAGCCCTCTCCGCAGTCTCCAAAGGCGTTGCCAGGCACGACTGCGACTTTCTGGCTCTTCAGGAGCTCGGTGCAGAAGGTCTCGCTGTCCATACCAAAGCGGCTGATGTTCGGGAACAGATAGAACGCTCCCTCCGGCTCAAAACACGGAATGCCGATCTCCTCCAGGCGCTTCAGCACGAAGCGGCGGCGCTGGTTGTAGGATTCCCTCATTTCGGCCACAGCCTGGTCACCGTCCCGGAGCGCCGCGATGGCGGCGTACTGGCTGGTCGTGGGGGCGCACATGATTGCAAACTGGTGGATCTTGATCATCTGTTTCATGATCTCCGCAGGCGCGCAGGCATAGCCCAGGCGCCAGCCGGTCATGGCATAGGCCTTGGAGAAACCGTTGATCAGGATCGTGCGCTCCTTCATCCCGGGGATCTGGGTGATGGAGGCAGGCTTCCGGTCGTTGTAGGTGAGCTCCGTGTAGATCTCATCCGACAGGACCAGGAGATCGTGCCGGATCACGACTTCGGCGATCTTTTCCAGTTCTTCATACGTCATGATGGAACCGGTAGGATTGTTCGGGAAGGGCAGCACCAGGATCTTCGTCGCCGGTGTGATCTTTGCTTCCAGATCTTCCGGAGTCAGCTTGAACAGGTCCTTTTCCTTCAGTTCCAGCGGCACCGGAATACCGTCCGCCAGGATGACGCAGGGTTCGTAGGACACATAGCAGGGCTGCGGGATAATGACCTCGTCCCCCTCATTCAGAAGGGCGCGGAAAGCGAGGTCGATGCCCTCGGAGCCGCCTACCGTGATCATGACCTCGGAGGAAGGATTATAGCTGACGCCGAATCTGCGCTGCAGATACTTTGTCACCTCAGTCTTCAGTTCCGCAAGGCCGGAGTTGCTGGTGTAGAAAGTGCGTCCGTGCTCTAGGGAGTAGATGCCCTCTTCCCGGATGGGCCAGGGCGTGTCAAAGTCCGGCTCGCCCACGCCGAGGGAGATGGCGCCTTCCATGGTCGTCACGATATCAAAGAATTTCCGGATGCCCGAGGGCTTCAGCCCTACGACCTTTTCGGAAAGCAGTTTGTCTCTGTTTCTCATGGGGTGATCATCTGCCTTTCATCTTCTCTGGTCTCGCCGATCACGGTGCCGTGATCCTTGTACTTCTTCAGGACAAAATGCGTCGCGGTGCTGATGACCTGGTCGATGGGCGCCAGCTTGTCCGCCACAAAGAGGGCGACCTCACGCATGGTCTTGCCCGTAATAAACACGGTAAAATCAAAAGCGCCGCTCATGAGATAGATGGACTCCACTTCGTTGAACTGATAGATGCGCTCGGCGATCTTGTCATAGCCCATGCCGCGCTGCGGTGTCACCTTTACTTCGATCAGTGCTTCCACCTTCTCATTGTCGGTGTTCTCCCAGTTGATCAGGGTGTGATACCCGCAGATCACTTTCTCCGCTTCCATGTCCGCGATCTCGTTCGCCACTGCAGCGTCGGATTCACCGAGCAGTGTTGCCAGATCATGAAGATCGATCCTTGCGTTCTTTTCAATCACTGCGAGAATTTTGTCACGCATTCCTGTCTTCCTCCGTTATTTGCCTTATTTTCATTTCCGGAAGCACCTTCAGAAGCTCGTCCGGCTCCGGACGGTTCAGGTACTCCGTTTCTGTCTTGTCAGTGATGATCTTGTCCAGGCCGCGGGTCATGCGGCCGATGTGCTCCGCGGGAATGCCCCTCTCCCGAAGCTGTTCCGCCAGGCGTCCTCCGTTCCCGCACAGAAATATAACGCAGCGGGAATAAAGGCGGTACGGATTCAGGCCGAACAGTTCGCACAGCTCAATGGTATCCTGACGCACAGGGATGCTCTTCAGAGCGATGCGGAGTCCGCATTTCCGTTCCTTCGCCGCCCGGTACAGCGCCGCAAGGATGCCGCCTTCCCCGGCGGGAATGAGGACACAGAGGCTTCCCCTGTCCGACGGCAGCTCTCCGGTCTCCTGCGGAGACTCTTCCGGAACGTCACTTTCTTCACACAAATGCTCCGCATAGTCCTTCCGGAACCTGCGGAGCATTTCGTTGAATTTTTCTCTTGCGATACAGGCGGCGCCGGCTTCTCCGGCATAGCCCGCAGCAACTATATCCAGTTCTTCCACGAATGCGGCCGCCGGTATCAGTGCAGGAACGCGCTCAGGCCTGCCGCTGCCGTGCCGATGACCATAGAAGCGCAGATCAGCACAACAATCACAATGGAGACCGTTCTCATCTTTTTGTCGTTTTTATTAAACATGATCCTCTTTACCTTTCTTTCCTTAAACCATGCCGGAACGCCGGACGTTTCCGGTGCCTGCTTCAAATACATATCCTACCACGTCCGGACGGAAACCGCAACAGCGCTTCTATACCTGGATGCGGATCTCTCTCCCGCTTTTTTCATACTGGTAATACCTCACCCCGGCAGCGTTCAGCATCCGCTTCGACGCACGCACAGCGGGCGTACCGCTGTACTTGTCGTCGGCGTAGATCAGCGTCCTGATCCCCGCCTGGATGATGGCCTTGGCGCACTCGTTGCACGGGAACAGCGTCACGTACAGCTTGCTGCCTTCCAGGCTGCCGCCCCGGTAGTTCAGAATGGCGTTCAGTTCGCTGTGGGTGGAGTAGAAATACTTCGCGTTGTAGGGGTCGTCATCCTGGTGCTCCTTGCCCCAGGGGAACTCGTCGTCGGAGCATCCCCGGGGGAACCCGTTGTAGCCCATGGAAAGGATCTTGTTGTCCTCGCTGACGATGCAGGCGCCTACCTGCGTGTTCGGGTCTTTGCTGCGGCGGGCTGCAAGCTGCGCCACACCCATGAAATACTCATCCCAGCTGATATAATCCTTCCGTTTCTCCGTCATCTTTATCCTCCGAGAGTCTCTGAGGCACTGCCGTCCTTTCCCACCACGATATGATGATGTCCGGCTGCCTTGTTCATCCGGTTCATGATCGCAAGTCCCAGATCATCCTCCGGAAATACTTCCGAGTATATGATGTCCACTCCAATGCTGTCAAATTCGCGAAGCACGGCAAACAGATTGTGCGCCACCGAAGCTTCGTCGGATCTCCGGCCAATGCTCCGGACCTCCCCGGTACGGTAAAGCGGCGCTGTCTCGTCCGTCGCCAGGATCCCCGGGCGTTTTCCTGCGCGGACAGCCTCCTCTGCGAGGCGGCTGATCTCCTTCACGACGCGCATGCTGCCGCAGTTCTCCTCCGGACCGTTACAGTCTGTTTCCGTTTCTCCTTCATCACCCGCTTCCACCAGGATCATCTCCGCTTTCGGGGCGTAATGGCGGTACTTCATGCCCGGCGCCTTCGGATGCACGTCCGGTCCCAGCGGTTTCGTAAGGACCGGATCCAGCTCCACCGGTCCCAGGATCTTTTCCAGCATGGGTACAGTCACCGCGCCGGGTCTCAGCAGTACCGGATGGTCTCCGCTGAGGTCCACGATGGTGGACTCCACTCCCACCTGGACAGCTCCTCCGTCCAGGATCACATCGATGCGCCCGTTCATGTCTTCGATCACATGTTCCGCCGTGGTCGGGCTCGGCTTCCCGGAAGTGTTGGCGGAAGGAGCCGCCACCGGGACACCTGCGAGCCGGATCAGGGCGTTTGCCACCGGGTCCGCGGGCATGCGGACCGCCACGGTGTCAAGTCCTCCGCTGGTCTCTGCCGGGATCCTGCCGCTCTTTTTCAGGATCATCGTCAAAGGGCCCGGCCAGTAGGCTTCCGCCAGGCGTTTCGCGCTCTCCGGGATCTCCGTGACCAGAGGTTCCAGTTCCTCCATGCGGGCGATGTGAACGATCAGCGGATTGTCGCTGGGCCTTCCTTTGGCTGCATAGATCTTTCTGGAGGCGTCCGCGTCCAGCGCGTTGCCGCCGAGACCATAGACTGTTTCCGTGGGGAAGGCCACCAGGCCTCCCTCTCTCAAAATGCGCGCCGCATCCGCGAGAAGCTCCTCCCGGACCGGTGTCTTGTCTTCAATACGTACTATTTTTGTCTGCATTCCCTGCAACTGCTTTCTTTCTGATTTTACAGGCCGCCCCGGATCTCAGGGCTTTATCCCAGGGTCTTATCTCCTTCCGCTGCTCTTCAGGATGGGACTGAGGCGCTTATACAGAAGCATGGTCAGCACCGTGTCGATGCTTCCCTTCAGGAGATTCAGCGGCGCCACAGCAAAGAGCGCCATTGTCTCCACGCTGGTGATAGACGGATTGATCTTCGTTCCCATGCCGACGATCGCCTCCAGAGGCATGCCGAACAGCTGCGCGAACTTCGGCAGCAGGTACACCGCGTTGAAGGCCGAGCCGAACAGCGTCATGCAGAGGGTCCCGGTGACGCAGGCGATCAGCGCCATTCTCTTCGTCTTTCTGCTCAGGTAGATGATCCCTGCTGGCAGGATCAGTGTGCAGCCGACGGAAAAGTTTGCCAGCTCCCCGACAAAAGCAGTGGAGGTGGATTTCATGATCAGCTTCAGAAGGATCTTGATGAACTCGGTCATGACGCCTGCCACAGGCCCGAAGGCAAAGGTGATGATCAGGATGGGCAGCTCCGAGAGGTCGATCTTATAGAACGGAGGAGCAAAGGGGACCGGGACCTCCAGCACCATCAGCACTGCGCTGACTGCGGCAAACAGTCCTACCAGAGCGATCTTCCTGGTGGAAAGGATGCGCTCCGTATCATGATTCTTCAAATGGATCCTCTTCTCCACCAGATAGGCGATCAGAAAGATCACAAATACCAGGCCTGCGAATTCAGCCACAAACAGCATGTTGTCCGCTACTTTGCTTCCAAGATCGTTCATTTCAGAAACCCTCCGATCACTTCCCAGATATCCTCTGTTTCCTGTCCCAGCCGCCAGCAGGCGATGCCGGCGGTACCGTATTCCTTCAGCGCGCTGACTTTCAGTTTCATGGAGCGCGCTTCCTCCATCCAGATGCGCCGCTCGCCGCCTTCACCGTCCCCCTGGGCTCCGAAGTACTGCCCCAGGTCCTCGTCCCATGCAAGTTCGACCTGGTTCTTCTTCACCCATTCCGCCGCGCCCTTCATGGTCATTGCTTCACTGGTGGTCTTTCCGCCGCTGATCCGCCACACGCGGGTATAAAAGGGAACACCGCCCACCAGTTTTTCCGCCGGGACTTCTTCCAGCGTGTCTTCCAGCCCCTCCCGGAAGAAACCGATGGAAGCCGTGCTTCCTGCGCTGTCCCCTGACGTATGTTCGTCGTATCCCATGTTGACGACATAGTCGCAGAACACTGCCAGCTCTTCCCTCGTATAATGCCAGTTATAAGAGGCATAGTTCGGTACGTCAACACTCAGGATCAGATTTTTTTCGCGGCAGGCCGCGTACATCTCCCGCACAAACTCCAGATACTGGTCCACCGCGTCCTTCCGGAGCAGTTCAAAATCCAGATTGATGCCGTCGCAGCCGCATTTTTCCGCTTCTTCCATCAGGCCGTCGATCAGCTTCTGACGCACGGAAGTCCTTTCCAGAAGCGTCCCCAGAGTGACGGTATCGTCCAGATTGTCCACCAGTGCCCAGACCTGGAGACCGGCTTTATGGGCTTCCTCCACGTATTGACTGCTGGTCCGGCTCTCGAACTCTCCTTCGTTTCCTTTCAGGGTGAACCAGGTGGGGGAGACCACGTTCAGGCATTCCGCGCTGCCGATCGCTTCTCCCAGGTACTTGTTGGCCTGGGGCACGCTTACCTGGTGCCATCCAAGCACCACCGGTTTTCCGAGACTGAAGGACGGATATTCCAAGGGTACAAAGGTGTCTTCATATGCTTCCTGACGTTCATTTTTCAGGCGGCTTTTCAGAACATAACCGGTGACGCCGCTGTCCGCCATCACCCGCTGCCATTTCTGGTCCTCTTTTGTCCCCTCGCCCGCGCCGGGATGATCCGGGATCAGGCGGAGCCGGGCTCCCTTCGGGACCTCGGCGGTAATGAGCCTCCGCCAGCTTTTTCCTGCCCGAAGCGCCGTTTTTCCTTTCGTGTCCGCCACGGTGTCCTCTTCCGGGGGGGCCATGATGAAGACTCTTTTTACCTCTCCGTCCGTGAAGCGCTCCAGCCGCACGTCGGTATATTCCAGGACCAGGTCCGCTGAAAGAAAGGGTTTTCCGTCTGAAAACACGAACAGCTTCTTTCCGCCGCTTCCCTCGTCCCCCAGCCGGATCCTGCGCACGCCTTCCGGCAGTACATAGGAGAGGATCTCTTCTTTCTGATCCCAGTAGAAGCGCCGGTTCAGGATCGTCTGGACAAAGGCGCAGGGAAGGTACACCTCCCCGTCTTCCAGAAGCCCCGTGGCCTGCTGAAGTTCATACCCGTACATGATCGCCACCCGGCTGCCGTTTACGGAAAAGAGGTCCTCCTCTTCCATATATTCCTTTACTGGCCCGTATTTCCGGTAAACAGTCACTCCCGCAATGAGCAGGAGCACCAGGAACAGCAGCACAAGGCGCCCTCCGCCCGGGCCTGTCTTCTTTTTCTTTCTGCTTTTTGTCATTCTGTTCCGCCTTAATTATAGAAAAAAGCACGCCAAAAGGGGACTCCCGTTTATGAGAGTCCCCTGTAGTATATCATAAAGGTGCTGAAATAAGGAAGTCGGATTGCAGGCCCGGCTGCCTTCCTGCGTTGTTGCTGAACATTTTCTGCCGGTATGCCGCAGATCTCTCTGACCCTGAGGACAGTTCCTGCCGTGACACACGAACCCCGCGGCATACTGCGCGGCGCTCCGCGCTCTCTTGTTTCGCAGCTTTGCACCGGCAGCCGTCCTGAATGCAGGGTGCGCTCCGTCTCCGCCGGACCATCCGTGTATTCTTTCCGGTTCTCCGGCAGTTTCTCTGATCTCCTGCCGGCAGATACCCGCCGTATGTTCCGGTTCCGGCGTTTTCAGGGTGCCTCCCGCCCGTCTGCCGTGTTCTGTTCCGTTTTCTCTGCTGCCGCGGACAGCCTGAGATGGCGAATACCGGACTGCCCGCTTGTTGAATGATCTGAATGTGTTTCCAGCTGATCTCTTTTCTGTCTTTTTTTGTTTTTCCGGATCATGGTCCGAACCGGACCAAAGAACGAGCCCGCACACTCCGGGCTGTAAGATATGATAATAAAATGTGTCTCTTTAAATCAGTGAACTGTAGCTGCTCCGCACCTCTCTTTCTCCATCTCACATTCATTCTAATCCCCTATGCCGGCGTTCCGCAAATTCGAACGTATTTTCAGTGCGATATATCGTCCCATGGTTCTGCGCTCCCGGCTGCCGCAGTAACTCATTGCCAAACAAGGGATTCCGTTGTATCATGTGTTTGTGGAAAGGAGGAGAGAAATGAAAATTGAACGCATCAACGACTCTCAGATCCGCTGCACTCTTTCCAATTTTGATCTCAGCGAACGGAACCTGAACCTCAGTGAACTGGCCTACGGGACCGAAAAAGCCCGGCGTCTGTTCCGGGAAATGGTCCAGAAGGCATATGACGAGGTAGGATTTGACGCGGAAGATATTCCGCTGATGGTGGAGGCGATCCCGCTGTCCAACGAAAGCATCATGCTGGTCATCACAAAAGTGGATGACCCGGAGGAAGTGGATACCCGCTTCTCCAAGTTTGCTCCTGCGCCGGAAGGCGATTTTCCGGAGCTCCGCGGCGAGCCTGCTGATCCAGGCCTGGAAGGCGGAGAAGTTTTCACCGCCCTGAGGGATGCCGATACCGAAACCCCCAGAAGGCCCCGGACCCGCGTCTACCTGTTCTCCTGCCTCGACAAGGTCATTGAAGCTGCAGGTGTAGTCGGAGGCACGGAAAACATCTCCGATACTCTTTACAAAAACCCGGAGGACGGAAGCTATTACCTGGTCCTGACAGACAGCTCCGGCAGCGCGGAGGCATTTTCCGCAGTGTGCAACCAGCTTTCGGAATACGGAAGCCGTGTGAAAGAGACTTACTCCAGCTCATCCTTCTATGAGGAGCATTACGAACTCATTCTGAAGGAGCGCGCACTGGAAAGACTGGCAAAGATCTGAGAAAAAAACAGTCCGGCGAAATATTCGTCCGGGCTGTTTTTCTCTGGCGCGGTTTGTTTCAACTAATTGACTGTTTATATTAGCATAAACTAACTCATTATGCAAGTAATGTTTAGAAAAAAATGCAAAAACCAAAGGTCTTGCGCTTGAATTTTCAATAGTGCTGGGATACAATGACTTTGATACAAATAATAACATTTATCAATTTTTATTATAAGGAGGTTACCCGATGGCTCGCAAGATTACTGATGCGTGTGTTATGTGCGGAAGCTGTGCAGGTGAGTGCCCGGTCAGCGCTATCTCTCAGGGAGATTCCCAGTACGAGATCGATGAGGCTGCTTGCATCGACTGCGGCGCATGCGAGGGTGCATGTCCCACCGGCGCTATCATTGAGGCTTAATCAGATCCGATATGATTCAAAAAACGGATGTCCGCGGACATCCGTTTTTGTTTTTTATTAACGCAGGCCATTCGCAGAATAATAATTACCGTCCAAAATAAAACAGTTCCGTTAACATGCGAGCATGTACGGAACTGTTTTATTTTGTCCTTGCCTGCGTTATGGTCCTGCTTTGGGTAACGCTAGTGGGCCATGTTTACGAATCTTGTGATGTCGGGTTTCCAGACGAGGGTGACGGTGCCGATGGGGCCGTTTCGCTGTTTGGCGATGATGACTTCTGCCTCGTTCGGATGCTCTGTATCTTTGTTGTAATAGTCGTCGCGGTACAGGAACATGACGACGTCGGCGTCCTGCTCGATGGCTCCGGATTCGCGGAGGTCGGAAAGCATGGGGCGGTGGTCCGGGCGCTGTTCGCATGCGCGGGACAACTGGGACAGCGCCACAACGGGAGCTTTCATCTCTCTTGCCAGGGCTTTCAGGTTGCGGGAGATCTCGGAGATCTCCTGCTGGCGGTTGTCACTCTTTTTGCTGCTTCCGCTCATCAGCTGAAGATAGTCGATGATCACCAGATCCAGGCCGTGTTCCAGTTTCTGCTTCCTGCAGCGGGAGCGGACTTCCGCTACGCTGATGCCGGGTGTGTCGTCGATCACCAGGTTCGAAGCGCTGGAAACGCGGACAGCGGCTTCCAGGAGCTGGTCGAAATCTGTACTGGTAAGCTGGCCGTTCCTCATCTTCTGGGCGTCAATGCCGGATTCCATGGACAAAAGACGGTTCACCAGCTGTTCGGAACTCATCTCCAGCGAAAAGACCATACACTTCAGGCCTTTTTTCAGGGCGGCGTGCTCCACGATATTAAGGACGAAAGCCGTCTTGCCCATGGAGGGACGGGCCGCGATCAGGACCAGGTCCGACGGCTGCAGTCCCGCAGTCTTCTGGTCCAGGTCGATAAAGCCTGTGGGAATGCCGGCGACTGACCCGCCGTTCATGAAGGCTGCATGGATCCTCTCCATGACATTCACAGTCACTTCTTCTATGGACCGGATCTCGGAAGCGCCCCGGGCCTCCAGAATACGGAAGATCTTCTCCTCGGTCTCCGAAAGGAGCTCGTCCATCCCGTCCGCATCCGCGTAACAGCGGTTCTCGATCTCCTCATTCACCTTGATCAGGCGGCGTTTCACTGCCTTTTCGTGGACGATCCCGGCATAACTCTTTACATTCGCGGAAGTCGGACTGTAGTCAAAGATACTGCGGATAAAATCGATCCCGGCGACTTCCGGAGGAACATCCTTCTCTTTCAGCTTTGCCTGCACCGTGATCATGTCCACGGGCTTTCCTTCGTCGAACAGCTCCGCGATACTTTCGAAAATGACCCCGTACTGTCTTGAATAAAAGTCGTCAGGGCTGCAGATATCCAGCGCCGCAGCCACAGCTTCCTTGTCCATCAGCATGGCGCCCAGGACAGACTGCTCTGCCTCCAGACTGTGAGGCAGGACCCGCTTTAAGAGGTTCTCCTCCGCCATGGATCAGGCCTCCGTGACTTTGACGGAGAGCTTCGCCTGCACATCACGGTGAAGCTTCACCGCTGCTTCGTATGTGCCGAACGCTTTGATCGGCTCAGGCAGGACGATCTTCTTTTTGTCGATCTCCAGGCCGAGCTGCTCCTTCACAGCCTCCGCGATCTCCTTTGTGGAGACGGATCCGTAGGTCTTTCCGTTCTCTCCTCCCTTGATCTTTACGGTGACTGAAGCGGCTTCCACCTTCGCGGCCAGTTCCTTCGCCGCAGCAAGCTGCGCCGCGGCAATGCGGTCCTCATTCGCTTTTTTCAGTTTCAGGGTGTTCAGGTTCTCCGCGGTCGCGGGGACACCCAGCTTCTTCGGCAGAAGGAAGTTCCGGGCATAGCCCTCGGAAGCCTCCACAACAGTACCCTTTTTCCCAAGTGCCTTTACATCTTCCAAAAGTACGATTTTCATGCGATCTCACCTTTCCCGATCATATCATCGATCACTTCTTTTACGCGCTCCGCCGCTTCTTCCGTCGTCACGCCCACAAGCTGGGCTCCTGCCATGGTCCTGTGACCTCCGCCGCCCAGTTTCTCCATCATTACCTGCACGTTCACTTCGTCGATGGAACGCGCGCTTACATAGATCTTTCCCGCAAACTCCGTCAGCACGATGCTGGCCTTGACGCCCACGATGTCCAGAAGATCATTGGATGCCTGGGCACCGATAATGGTGGGACTCTCCAGGCCCTCCGACGGACAGGTGCTCATGGCGTAGTGGTCGCGGTAGATGACAGCGTTATGCACTGCTTCCGCCTTTGCACGGTAGTCCTCGATCTTCTCCCGGAACATTTTCCGTACCCGGGTGACATCCACACCATTCCTTCTCAGGAAGGCGGCAGCCTCAAAGGTCCTGACGCCGGTCTGATTCTTGAAGTCATGGGTGTCGATGACGATTCCTGCATACATCGCGTCCGCCTCTGCCACGCGGATCTTCACGTCATCCGAGATATACTGGACGATCTCCGCGACCATTTCAGAAGCACTGGAAGCATAGGTCTCTACATAAGACAGGGCCGCGTTCCGGATGGAGCGCTCGCTCTGCCTGTGATGATCCAGGACCACGATGGTCTTCGCAGCTTCCAGAAGGTTCGGAGATTCCACGATCATGGGATTGTTGGTATCCACCACCACCAGCACGGAGTTCTCGTCCAGAAGCTCCAGTGCTGTGTCCTCGCTGATAAAAAGATCCGGCGGGTATTCTCCCCCCTGGAAGCGCTTCAGCATAGGTTTCACCGCCGCCACCTGGTCCGAGACCACGATGTGGGCTTTCTTGTCCAGCGTCACGGCAATGCGCCAGATGCCGATCGCGGCGCCCAGACAGTCGATATCCATGCGCTTATGGCCCATGATGAAAAGACGGTCCTTATTCTCGATCAGTTCGCGGAAGGCATGGGCTTTGACACGGGCTTTGACGCGGGTAGTCTTCTCCTTGGAGTTGCTCTTTCCTCCGTAGTACTGCACACTGTCGGGCTTCTTCACCACAGCCTGGTCACCGCCGCGTCCAAGGGCCATATCCATGGCCTGCCGCGCCAGTTCGGCGCACTCTGCGTAATCATCTCCCCCGTCTCCGATTCCGATGGACAGGGTGACGCGCATCTCATTGCCGATATTTACCATCTTCACCTGCTCAAGGATGTCAAACTGCCGCTCCTCCAGGGTCTGCAGGTGCTTTTTCTGCAGGGCGATAAAATATTTGTCCTTCTCCAGCTTGCGGATGATGGCCCGCATGCCGTCAAAGTACCGCACGATCTTCCGGTCGATCATGGCCGTCAGCAGGGAACGCCGCACCTCTTCCACTGACTCCATGGCTTCCTCGTAGTTATCGAGGTAGATGATTCCGGCCACCAGGCGGTCGCTGCTGATCTGATCCCGGAGCGTGATGAGCTCCGTCTCGTCATAGAGATACATGGCGAAGATGCGGTCCGTCGCTTCTCCCGTCCGGGTGAAGCGGACGCGGTACCGGAGACCTCCCATGGAGAGATGGTAGTCCTCTGATTCCCCTATTTTCATAAGTTCCGCCAGGGAAAGCTCCGGAAACAGCTCCTCAACATTCTTCAGATTCTTTTTCTGGTCCTTCAGAAGCGACTTCATCGCCCGGTTCTGCCACAGGATCTCCCCGCCCCGGTCCACGAAGGCATAGGGCACATCCATATCGTCCGACAGACGTTTCTGAAGCTCGTCTGTGGCGACCGCAAAACTCACCACAGCCTTCATCACGTTCTTCCGCGCGGAGATATAAAGACGAAGGCAGAACACGGCCGCGACAGCCGCGAATACGGTAACTGCGATCCCGGCGCTGCGGTCAAAGAAAAACGCGCAGCAGGCTGCCAGGATGAACAGAACAGCGGGGACCAGCGGCCATCGAAGATATGACTTGAGAAGTTTCTGGGTCTTCTTCTCCTCTTTCATCGAATTCTCCTGAACTGTTTGTTGTCAAACGCCAATACGAGAAGTATACCATAATTTCCGCGCTTGTGATATAGTACGGATAAGGCAAAGTTGCATGTCCGCTTTATTCGGGAGTGCGGCCACGCCGGGAGGTAAACAAATGGCAAATACACCAGCAAACAGAAAAAAACGCAGGAAGCGCCGGCCTGTACTCCGGTTCTTCAAGGTCCTTCTCCTCCTGCTGATGATCGCTGTGCTGTGCACAGGCGGATACGCGTTCTCGCGCATCTTCCCCGAATTTGAAAAGATCCGTGAAAACGCGGTGCAGACCTACAGTCATATGGAGGAAAACGACTTCCGTATGCTCACGGACACCGAGATCTACGACAAAGACGGCCGGAAGATCGGGGTCATCAACACCGGTCATTACCAGTATGTCGCTTTTGATGATATCAGCCCCTGGCTGAAAAAAGCTTACATCGACCAGGAGGACCGGCGGTTTTATTCCCACAACGGAGTGGATGTGATCGCCATGATCCGCGCCGCCATTTCCTACGCAAAGAACCGGCGTGTCACCCAGGGCGGCTCCACCATCACCCAGCAGGTGATCAAAAACACGTATCTCACACAGGAGCGCACCATTGAGCGGAAGATCACTGAAGTTCTCATCGCTCCTCAGCTTGAGGCCCAGTTCGGCAAGGACCGGATCCTGGAATTCTACTGCAACGGCAACTTCTACGCCCACGGCTGCTATGGCGTCGGCGCGGCAAGCCGGTATTACTTCAACAAGAAAGCCTCGGAGCTGGAGCCCTGGGAGGCGGCAGTGCTGGTCGGCATCTCCAACCGTCCCGCCAGCTACGAGCCTGTGGGGCACCCGGAGAACGCGAAGAGAAAGCGGAACGAGATCCTGAAAAGCATGTATGAGTGCGGGGATCTGACGGAAAAGGAGCTGAAGGAATACTGCGCGAAGCCCCTGGAGATCAACCAGGAGCATGAGGAGAGCAACGGCGCCCAGGACTACATGGCCAGCTACGCGATCCACTGCGGCGCACTGCAGCTCATGAAAAACGACCATTTCCCCTTCCGCTATACCTTCGACACAAAAGCGGAGTATGAAGAATACAAAGCGGCCTACAATGAAGCTTACGGGGAAAAGAGCGAACTGATCCGCGGCGGCGGCTACAAGATCTACACCACTCTGGATCCCGAGATCCAGGCGAAGCTGCAGAGGCACATCGACGATACGCTGATCGGCTACTCCGACGAACTGCAGGA
>CACZFV010000014.1 GCA_902780465.1 uncultured Lachnospiraceae bacterium | reverse complement strand
GGTTCGTGAGAGAAAGGTCCATGGCCTGCTTGCCTGCAGCGGCGAGCTTTGCGTCCGCGATGGAGACGTAGGAGACCAGAAGAGCGAGAGCAGTCAGGGAAGCAGAACCGATGGCGAAGCCTTTTCCGGTTGCTGCGGTGGTATTGCCCAGGGAATCCAGAGCATCCGTGCGCTCACGGACCATCTCGGGAAGTCCGGACATCTCCGCGATGCCGCCTGCGTTGTCAGCCACGGGGCCGTAAGCGTCGGTGGCGAGGGTGATGCCCAGGGTGGACAGCATGCCGACGGCCGCGATGCCGATGCCGTAGAGTCCCTTGTCATAAGACTGGAATCCGCCGGAGGCGCCGAAGGAGACGATGACCGCGGCAGCCACGATCAGGATGGAGGCCATGGTGGACTTCAGACCCAGGGAGATACCGCCGATGATCAGCGGAGCCGCGCCGCTCTGGGAGGATGCGGAGAGCTCCTGGGTGGGTTTGTAGGAATCGGAAGTGTAGTACTCTGTGAAATAGCCGATCAGTGTTCCGCCGAGCAGGCCGCAGACGATGGCGATGTACACGCCGATGTTCCCGATGAGCATCATGGTCAGAGGAGCTGCGATGACCGCAGCCAGGATGGCGGCAGAGTAGGTGCCCTTTCTCAGGGAGCCGAGCAGCGCCATCTGGTCCGTATTCTCTTCCGTCTTGACAAGGAAGGTGCCGAGAACGGAACACAGAATGCCGGTCACTGCGATGGCGATGGGAAGAAGCATGCCGTTGTAGCCGTAGCCGGCCAGCGGGCCCAGGGCGAAGGTCGCCAGAATGGAGCCGACATAGGATTCATAGAGGTCGGCACCCATGCCTGCCACGTCGCCGACGTTGTCGCCGACATTGTCCGCGATGGTGGCGGGGTTTCTGGGATCGTCCTCGGGAATGCCTGCCTCGACCTTTCCGACCAGGTCAGCGCCGACATCGGCCGCCTTGGTATAGATACCGCCGCCTACACGGGCGAACAGCGCCATAAAGGAAGCGCCCATGCCGTTCATGACCATGATGTTGCCAAGCTCCAGAGGATCCGTGATGCCGAACACGAAGCGGAGCAGGAAGAACCAGATGGAGATGTCCAGCATGCCCAGGCCCACGACGGTGAAGCCCATGACGGAGCCGGAGGAGAAAGCGACCCGCAGACCGTTGTTCAGAGATTCCGAAGCCGCGTTGGCGGTGCGGGCGTTGGCATTGGTGGAGATCTTCATGCCGATGTAGCCTGCGAGCATGGAGAAGATGCCGCCGGTCAGGAATGCGAAGGGCGTGAATCTGGAAAGCATGTTCCCGCCGGTGCCAAATGCCATGGCAAGCAGGATCACGAAGACGATCGCGAAGATCTTTGCGACAGTGGTGTACTGAGCCTTCAGGTATGCGTCAGCGCCGTTTCTGATCGCCTGGGCGATCTTCTGCATACGGTCATTGCCTTCGGAGCAGGCCATGACCGCGCTTCTCCTGCTCTGGGCAAAGCCGAGGGCGACCAGGGCTCCGATAAAGCCGACAGCAAAATACATTTCCATAAGCAATCCCTCCTCTAAAAAATACTGGAACGTCAGGTTATATTTAGGAAAACAGACGCTCTGCAACAATTTAAGAGTACATTGTTTGTGCATAAAATACAAGATAAATGAAAGACCGTTACGGAAAATTCAAAAAACGACAGTCTTGCGTTTTTTCCCTGAGTCCTTTATAGTATGCTTTGCACGGGAAAGGGCTGTCGCCAAGCGGTAAGGCAAAGGACTTTGACTCCTTCATCCCACCGGTTCGAATCCGGTCAGCCCTGTTTTACCTCAGCAGGGGGTCAATTTCCCACTGAGATAAATGTCCTCACAAAGAAGAAAAGAAAAATCGATTTTGCGGTTGACATTCTCCTTTCGAAAGGATATAATGCACTCGTTGTTGTGATTGGGCTATCGCCAAATGGTAAGGCAACGGACTCTGACTCCGTCATTGTGAAGGTTCGAATCCTTCTAGCCCAGCGCTTGACCGGAATCCCAGTCGGGATTCCGGTTTCTTTTTGGTTCAGAAGGTTCAGAAGGGAGAATACAGATGGAGATCGGCAGAATAACGACACTTCATATCGTACGTATCCGAGATTTTGGCGCGTTTCTCGCGGCACCGGAGGACACAGACGGAAAGGATACCGTTCTGCTTCCGCGGAAGCAGATGCCGGAAGGCGCTGCGGAAGGGGATGCCGTGGAAGTATTCCTTTATAAGGACAGCGACGACCGGCCGATCGCGACTACGCGGAAGCCGAAGCTTACGGTGGGAGAGACAGGCAGACTGAAGGTCCGGCAGATGACAAAGATCGGAGCCTTCCTGGATCTGGGCCTGGAGCGGGACGTCCTTATGCCCTTCCGCGAGATGGAAGGAGAAGTGGCGCCGGGGCAGGAGGTCCTGGCTGCCCTCTATGTGGACAGAAGCGGACGACTCGCCGCTACGATGCATGTCTACCGCTGGCTGAAGGCGGCGGTAGGCATCGGAAAGGACCAGGAGGTCCGGGGAACGGTCTATGAGATCCGGGAGATGGGCGTCTTCGTCGCGGTGGAGGACTGTTACTTCGGACTGATCCCCGCCTCAGAGGTGTATGAAGAATACCGGATCGGCCAGGAGATCATTGCGAGAGTGATGAGAGTCCGGGAGGACGGCAAACTGGATCTCAGCCCGCGGAGGAAAGCCTTCCAGCAGATGGGGGACGATGCTGCCCTGATCATGGAACGCCTGGAAAAAGCCGGGGGCGTGCTCCCCTACGGGGACAGCAGCAGTCCCGAGGAACTGAAAAAGGCTTTCGGCCTTTCCAAGAACGCGTTTAAACGCGCGGCCGGCCGTCTGCTTAAGGAAGGGAAGATCACGGTGGAGGAACGGGAGATCCGTAAAAAGTGATTTGCACCGGTCTCCTCCTGCTGAGATAAAATTCACAATTTTTCGATTTAGAAATGTGAAAAATGCACAGAAAAAATACGGCATTTTCAACAATTTGCTTGCCTTCGCCGTGATATTGCCTTATGATGTTATGGTAACCGCATCATATGCGTTTATCAGCAGGCAAAGGAGAACAGAATGATCTCAAACCAGATACTGCAGACGACACTGGATGGCCTGAAAGGCATCACACGCATTGAGTTCTGTATTACCGATACGGATGGAAAGGTACTGGCGACGACATTTCAGGGGGCGGAGGCCTATGAAGGGGCCGCGTTTGCGTTTACGGAGTCCCCGGCTGATTCCCAGGTGGTCAACGGATGCCAGTTCTTCAAGATCTTTGACGAAGGTCAGCTGGAGTTTGTTCTCCTGGCGCAGGGAGCCAGCGAGGACGTCTACATGGTCGGCAAGCTGGCTGCGTTCCAGGTGCAGAATCTTCTGACTGCCTATAAGGAGCGGTTCGACAAGGACAACTTTGTCAAGAACCTTCTGCTGGACAACCTCCTTCTGGTGGATATCTACAACCGCGCCAAGAAGCTCCACATTGAGACCGATGTCCGCCGGGTCGTCTTCATTATTGAAACGAAGAATGACAGGGACGTCAACGTCCTGGAGACGGTGCGGGGATTCTTCACAGGAAAGAGCCGCGATTTCGTCACCGCTGTGGACGGCAGGAACATTATCTTTGTGAGAGAGCTCCGGGACGGAGAAGGTTATGAGGATCTGGACCGGACGGCCGCGGAGATCCTGAACAGCCTGCATGCCGCGGAGATCGCAAACGTGAATATCGCCTACGGCACCATCATCAACGAGATCAAGGAAGTATCCCGTTCCTACAAGGAAGCGAAGATGGCGCTGGATGTCGGAAAAATCTTCTACAGCGGACAGGAGATCGTTGCGTACAACCGTCTGGGCATCGGAAGACTGATCTACCAGCTTCCCATCCCGCTCTGCAGAATGTTCATCCGGGAGATCTTCGAAGGAAAGAACCCGGACGATTTCGATGAGGAAACACTGCAGACCATCAACAAGTTCTTTGAAAACAGCCTGAATGTTTCCGAGACATCGCGCCAGCTGTATATCCACAGGAACACGCTGGTGTACCGCCTCGACAAGCTGCAGAAGACTACGGGGCTGGACCTCAGGGTATTTGAAGATGCCATCACCTTCAAGATCGCCCTGATGGTCGTAAAATATATGAAATATATGGAGACGATCGATTACTGATGATTGAGTTGAATGACGTCAGTAAAGTATATGAGAGGGGCTCACGGGCGCTGAAGAACGTGAGCCTTCGCATTGAGGACGGGGAATTTGTTTTTATCATGGGCCGCTCCGGCGCAGGAAAGTCCACTCTTGTGAGACTCCTGATGAAAGAGACGGAGCCCACTTCCGGATCCATCATCGTAAACGATATTTCCCTGAATGATATGCGCAGGAGCCAGATCCCGAAATTCCGCCGGACCATCGGCGTGGTGTTTCAGGATTTCCGGCTGCTGCGCCATTTGAATGTCTATGAGAATGTTGCCTTTGCCCAGAGAGTCATCGGAAAGACGGGCAGGGAGATCCGCGAATCGGTACCGGAAATGCTGACAATGGTGGGCCTTTCCTCCAAGTACAAGGCGAACGTGAGCGAACTGTCCGGCGGCGAACAGCAGAGAGTCGCTATTGCCAGAGCGCTGGTGAACCGCCCGAAGCTGCTTCTCGCGGATGAACCGACCGGGAACCTGGATGCGAGGACGGCGGATGAGATCATGCAGCTGCTGGAAGAGATCAACCGCGGCGGGACGACGGTCCTGGTCATCACCCATTCCAGGGAGATCGTCCAGAAGATGGGAAAACGCGTGATCGTCCTTGACAGAGGAATGCTGAAGAGCGACAGGGAGCAGGTGCAGTTATGAATTTCAGTACGATCGGCTACTGTCTGAAGCAGGGCCTGAAAAACATCACACGCAACCTCCGGTTTTCCCTCGCCAGCATGGCGACGGTGTCCGCATGTATCTTTCTCCTCTGCATGTTCTTCTGCATCGTGAAAAACCTGGACTATGTGGTGAAGAACGCAGAGTCCAACGTCGGCATCACCGTCCTGTTCAGGGAGACCCTTTCCGAGGAAGAGATCCGGAAGATCGGCGAAGAGATCGCCGCCCGGCCTGAGATCAGGGAGATCACTTTTATTTCGGCGGATGAAGCCTGGGAGACGTTCAAGAGCGAATACTTTGCCGGGAAGGAAGAACTGGCAGCAGGCTTTGAACAGGACAATCCCCTGGCGGGAAGCGCGTCCTACAATATTCTCCTGAACGAGATCAGCCAGCAGGACGGGTTTGTCCAGTGGCTGAATACCGTGGACGGCGTCCGGCAGGTGAATTATTCCAGAAGCGCCGTGACCAGTCTGATGCGCGTCAACCGTGTCATCACGCTTCTTTCGGGCGGGATCATCCTGATCCTTCTGATGGTGGCGGTGTTCCTGATCAGCAACACGATCACGGTGGCAGCTGCTTTCCGGAAGACGGAGAACCGCATCATGCGGCTGATCGGCGCGACCAACGGCATGATCAGGGCGCCTTTCGTGATCGAGGGAACAGTGATCGGTCTTGTGGGAGCACTGCTCCCGCTGGCGGCGGTCTCGCTTCTGTACCGGAGGGTGGCGGTTTACCTGATGGAACGCTTCAATATGCTCTCTGATATTTTCAGATTTCTTCCTCTGGAAGAACTGTTCCCCTCCATGGCTGCGGTGTCCCTGGGGCTTGGGATCGGGATCGGCTTTTTTGTCAGCTTTTTCACGATCCGGAAACAGCTGAAGGTCTGAGGAGGTTCTATGAAAAGAATTCGCGGAGCCTGCTTTGCCCTGGCCCTGTTTCTGGGAATGACTTCGTTTCACGCGCCGTTTGCGGAGACCGCTTTCGGAGCTGCCACAAAGGAAGAAAAGCAGAAGCTGGATGCCGCTGCAGAGGCAAAGAAAAAACTGCAGGAAGAAAAGAAGCGCACGCAGAACATGATCTCGGAGCTGAACACCCTGAAGAACGACGTCAACGTCTATCTGGAAAAGCTGGATAAGAACCTGGAGACGATCGAAGGTGAGATCGAACGGCTGAACGGAGAGATCAGCGACAAGGAACAGCAGCTGGAAGTGACCAGAGGAGAGCTTCAGGAGGCGGAGGACACTGCAGACAGGCAGTTCGCGGACATGAAGCTCCGGATCAAATACATGTATGAAAAGGGAGAGACGGGATTCCTGGATCTCCTGCTTACTTCCGGGAACCTGGCTGATTTCTTCAACCGGGCGGAGTATGTGGACAAGATCTCCAGCTATGACCGCGCGCAGCTGGACGTCTATGAAGAAGCGGTGCATACCATCGAGCTTAAGCGCGGACAACTGGAAGAGGAGAAAACGGAACTCGAGGGACTTCAGCAGGATGAGACTGCCAAGCAGGAGTCCGTGAAAGCTCTGATGGCGGAGAAGCGCACGGAGCTTGCAAAGTACAAATCGCAGATCTCCGACGCCCAGGGCGAGCTCAGCGCCTATGATACACAGCTGGCAGCCCAGGAGGAGCAGATCCGTTCTATCGAGGCAGCGATCAAAAAGCGCGAGGAAGAGGAACGGCGGAGAGCCGAGGAAGAGGCAAGGAAAAAACGCGAGGCGGAGGCCGCCGCCAGAAAGACGGCAGCGGCAAAGGACCTGGGAAGTATTCATTTCACCTGGCCCTGTCCCGCCAGCGGAAGGATCACGTCTCCTTTTGGCAAGAGAAGCTCGCCCACCAAAGGCGCCAGCACGTATCACAACGGTGTCGATATCGGCGCCGCGTCAGGAGCGAATATTGTCGCCGCCGCAGCGGGAGAGGTGGTGTCCGCCGGCTACAGCGGCGCCGCGGGCAACATGATCATGATCAGCCACGGCGGGGGCATCTATACGCTGTACATGCACTGCTCGAAGATCACCTGCAGTGAAGGACAGTCTGTGAAAGCAGGACAGACCATCGGTAAGGTCGGCTCCACGGGAGTCTCCACCGGGCCGCACCTGCATTTCGGGATCCGCTCCGGCGGGTCTTACCTGAATCCGCTGAAATATGTGAGCCCGTGACAAGGCTGCAGAGGAAAAGACTATGGAAGAAATGAACAACGGAATGCAGAATGTACCTCAGGGAAAAAGGAAGCTGGGGTTCTGGCTTGGCTTCGCGGCAGGTCTTTTTGTGATGCTGCTGCTTGGCGCAGCGATCTCGTGTTTTGTTGTGTTTTCCCTGCTGAGGGATTACGGGACGCTGGATTACAACGCCGCC
The DNA here is from genome assembly GCA_902780465.1 of uncultured Lachnospiraceae bacterium. Classification (GTDB taxonomy): domain Bacteria; phylum Bacillota; class Clostridia; order Lachnospirales; family Lachnospiraceae; genus Moryella. The sequence goes on along the minus strand of CACZFV010000014.1, from coordinate 19,082 downwards.
GGGACACAAGGCCAGATCACGGTGGAGAACGTGAATGCCGCGCCGAATCCTGCCGATCTGGATTATGACAGGATCGACTCGAAGATCCGGCTGCTCCAGAAAGTCATCAACAAGAACTATCTGTTCGACGAGGATGCCGAAGCGGTGGAAAACAGTATTTATGCCGGCATGATGGAAGGCCTCGGCGATCCCTATTCCATCTATTACACGGAAGAGGAGTACAAAAAACTGACAGAGGACTCCAGCGGGACCTACTCCGGCATCGGGGCGCTGCTCCAGCAGAATCCAGAGACCGGCATCTGCACCATCATCAAGGTGTTCAAGGGCTCTCCCGCGGAAGAGGCGGGCCTGAAGAACGACGATATCCTCTATAAGGTGGATGGGAATGAGATCACCGGTCAGGACCTGGACTACTTCGTTACGACCTACATCCGCGGCGAGGAAGGTACAGACATAGATGTCACGGTGCTCCGGGGAGAAAAGCTGGAGGAGATCACCATGAAGGTGACCCGCCGCCATATCGACGTACCGACCGTGGAATACGAGATGAAGGAGAACGATACCGGTTATATCCAGATCTCCGAATTCGAGCTTGTTACGGAGGATCAGTTCAAGGAAGCGGTGGAGGCACTTCAGGCCCAGGGTATGAAGCGGCTCATCATCGATCTGAGGAACAACCCCGGCGGTATCGTACAGACCTGTGTGGAGATGCTGGATTATATGCTCCCGGACGGCCTGCTGGTCTATACGGCAGGAAGAAACGGTGTCGGCGAAAAGTACTATTCGGATGACGGGCACGAGGTGAACGTCCCGACGGTCCTCCTGGTGAACGGCAATTCCGCCTCCTGCTCCGAGATCTTCGCAGGCGCCTATAAGGATTTCGGGCGCGCCCAGCTGATTGGGACGCAGACCTTCGGAAAAGGGATCGTCCAGTTTGTAATCCCGCTGGGAGACGGTTCCGCAGTTAAGGTCACCACACAGCACTATTACACCCCGAACGGTTTCGATCTTCACGGAACCGGCATCGCTCCGGACGTGGAGATCAAGGCGGAGGAAGGGGACACCCTGAACGGGGAGCATGACGCACAGCTGGAAAAAGCGATGGAGCTGCTCAAAAAACAGTGAGTCTTTTGCTTGTAGGATGAAGCGGATTGCGCTATAATAGTTCAACGTTGTAACTTTAATCATGGGAGGAGTATATTTATGAGCAAGAAAATTCTGAGTGCCGTTCTCGCGGCTGCAATGACTGCAATGCTCGCTGCCTGCGGCGGAAGCAGCACCGCTACAACTGCAGCTCCGGCAGAGACCAAGGCCGAAGAGACCAAGGCCGAAGAGACCAAGGCAGAGGAGACCAAAGCAGAGGAATCCAAAGCTGAGGAGGCTCCGGCAGCAGAGCTTGAGACTGTGCAGAAGGGCAAGCTGGTCATGGTGACCAACGCTGAATTCCCGCCCTATGAGTTCCACGATCAGAACGCCATCGTCGGCATCGACGTCGAGATCGCGGGCGCCATCGCAGAGCAGCTCGGCCTGGAGCTGGAGATCGAGGACATCGCGTTCGATTCCATCATCCCCGAGATCGTCTCCGGCAAGGCGGACATCGGCGCGGCAGGAATGACCGTCACTGAGGACAGAAAGCAGAACGTCGATTTCTCCGACACCTATGCGCATGCGACCCAGGTCATCATCGTCAAGGAAGATTCCGAGATCAAGGGTGTTGCGGATCTGGAAGGCAAGATCATGGGCGTCCAGCAGGGAACCACCGGCGACATCTATGTGAGCGGCGATTACGGCGATGCGGCTGTCGAGCGCTACGCGAAGGGCATGGAAGCTGTCCAGGCTCTGGCACAGGGCAAGGTCGACGCGGTCGTCATTGACGGAGAACCCGCAAAGCAGTACATCAAAGAGGTGGAAGGCCTGAAGATCATCGACGAGTCCTACACCGACGAGGATTACGCCATCGCCATCAAGAAGGGCAACACCGCAATGGTGGAAGCGGTCAACGCAGCACTGGCTGAGCTGAAGAGCGAAGGCAAGCTGGATGAGATCGTTGCCAAGTATATCCAGGCGGAAGAGTAACAAAACATAAGAGCAGCCCGCGGAAGCGGGCTGCGCATCACAAAGTCCCGGCGTCCGTATACCGGACTCCGGGGCTTTTTCTGCAGGAGGTTTTTCAATGTGGCAGGACTTTTATGATTCATTTGTTCTGAATTTCATCAAGGATGACAGGTGGAAATACCTGACGAACGGCCTCGCCGTCACGCTGAAGCTGACCTTTTTCGCCGTGCTTCTTGGGCTTGTGATCGGTTTTTTCATCGCTATGGTCAGAAGCACCTATGAGAATACCGGCAAGCTGAAGATCCTGAACGCGATCTGCGGTTTGTATCTCACAGTCATCCGCGGTACGCCGGTGGTCGTGCAGCTCCTGATCATCTACTTCGTCATCTTCGGTTCTGTCCGCATTGACAAAAGTCTCGTTGCCATCATGGCTTTCGGGATCAATTCCGGCGCGTATCAGGCGGAGATCTTCCGCTCCGGCATCCAGTCGATCCCCAAGGGACAGTTCGAAGCCGGACGGAGCCTGGGCTTCAACTACAGTCAGACCATGACGAACATCATCATGCCCCAGGCGTTCAAGAACGTGATCCCGACCCTGGCGAACGAGTTTATCGTTCTCCTGAAGGAGACGTCCATCGCCGGCTACATCGCGCTGGAAGACCTGACCAAGGGCGGAGACATCATCCGCAGCCGCACTTATTCAGCTTTCATGCCGCTGATGGCGGTGGCGATCATCTACCTGGCGCTGGTCATGCTGTTCTCGCAGGGCGTCAAGTATCTGGAGAGGAGGCTGAAGAAGAGTGAGCGATAAAAAAGTTCTGATCCGCGTGCAGAATCTCTGCAAGGCGTTCGGGGACCACGAGGTCCTGAAAAACATCAGCGTGGACATCAACGAAGGCGACGTGGTCTGCGTCATCGGTCCTTCCGGCTCCGGAAAATCCACGTTTCTCCGCTGCCTGAACCGGCTGGAGGAGCCCACCGGCGGACACATCATTTTTGACGGCGTGGATATCTGCGATCCGAAGACGGATATCGACATGCACCGCCAGCGGATGGGAATGGTGTTCCAGCAGTTCAATCTGTTCCCGCACATGAATATCATGAAGAACCTGACCCTGGCGCCGGTAAAGCTGCAGGGGAAGACCGAAGAGGAAGCGCAGAAGCTTGCCATGGACCTGCTCGGAAAGGTCGGACTTGCGGACCGCGCCGAGTCCTATCCCAGCCAGCTGTCCGGCGGACAGCAGCAGCGTATCGCCATTGCCCGCGCTCTCTGCATGCAGCCGGAGGTGATGCTCTTCGATGAGCCGACCTCCGCCCTGGACCCGGAGATGGTCGGCGAGGTTCTGAACGTTATGCGCAGCCTGGCGCAGCAGAAGATGACCATGGTGGTGGTGACCCACGAGATGGGCTTCGCCAGAGAGGTGGCCAACCGGATCATGTTCCTGGACGGAGGCATCTTCCTGGAGGAGAACGAGCCCAAGGAATTCTTCGCCCATCCGAAGGACGAGAGGCTGAAATCCTTCCTGTCCAAGGTGCTGTAAGAAAGATACTGTATTTACACCGGATCCCGCATTGTGCGCGGGGTCCGTTTGTGTTATACTGGAGAGACATTCGAACGAAAGTTCGGAAATACCGAAATACATATGAAATGAATGCGGAGATGCGGAGGTACTGCATGCCGAAACAGTATATCAAGATCCGGGGAGCGTCAGAGCACAACCTGAAACACGTCTCCCTGAACATACCAAGAAACGAACTGGTGGTGCTCACCGGTCTTTCGGGCTCGGGCAAGTCGAGCCTCGCTTTTGATACGATCTATGCGGAAGGACAGCGGCGCTACATGGAGTCCCTGTCTTCTTATGCCCGCATGTTCCTGGGGCGCATGGAGAAGCCGGACGTGGAGAGTATCGACGGACTTTCGCCCGCGATCTCCATCGACCAGAAAAGCACGAACCGGAACCCGAGGTCCACTGTCGGGACGGTGACGGAGATCTACGACTACATGCGACTTCTGTACGCCAGGATCGGGATCCCCCACTGCCCGAACTGCGGCAAGCCCATCACGCGGCAGTCCATCGACCAGATGGTGGACCAGATCCTGACTCTGCCGGAAAAAACGCGGTTCCAGGTGCTGGCGCCGGTGGTGCGGGGAAAGAAGGGACGCCATGAAAAGGTCCTGGCCCAGGCAAAGAAGAGCGGCTACGTCAGGGCCCGGGTGGACGGCAGTCTCTACGAGCTGTCGGAGGAGATCACCCTGGACAAGAACCTGAAGCATACCATCGAGATCGTGGTGGACCGTCTTGTGGTGCGGGAAGGCATCCAGAAACGCCTCACGGATTCCCTGGAAAGCGCCCTGGCGCTGGCGGGGGGTATCGCCTCGGTGGATGTGATCGGCGGGGAAGAGATCCACTTCTCCCAGAGCTACGCCTGCCCGGACTGCGGTATCTCAGTGGACGAGGTGGAGCCCCGCAGCTTCTCCTTCAACAACCCCTTCGGCGCCTGCCCGGACTGTCTGGGTCTCGGCTACAAAATGGAGTTCGACCTTGATCTCATGATCCCGGACATGTCACTGTCTATTAATGAAGGGGCTATCATCGCCCCGGGCTGGGCATCCTGCAGCCAGAAGGGCAGCTTTACGAACGCCGTGCTCAATGCCCTGTCGGAGCATTACGGCTTCAGCCTGGACACGCCTTTCCAGGATTATCCGAAAAAGATCCAGGACATCCTGGTACACGGCACCGGCGGAGAAGTGATCAAGGTCCGCTACAAGAGCCAGCGCGGAGAGGGCGTTTACGATGTACCCTTTGAGGGACTGATCGAAAATGAGAACCGCCGCTACAAGGAGACCTTCTCCGAGAACCAGAAGGCGGAGTATGAATCCTACATGCGCATCACACCCTGCAAGAAATGCGGCGGAAAACGCCTGAAGCAGTCCAGCCTGGCGGTGACGGTGGGAGATCTGAATATTTACGACGCGACGGATATGTCCATCACGAATTTCCGGACCTGGATGGACCGCCTGGAGCTCACGGAGACCCAGCGCCTCATCGGCGAACAGATCCTGAAGGAGATCCGGAACCGGGTCAGCTTCCTGATCAACGTTGGCCTGGACTATCTGTCCCTGAGCCGCGCCACAGGGACTCTTTCCGGCGGCGAAGCCCAGCGTATCCGACTCGCGACGCAGATCGGCTCAGGACTGGTGGGCGTCGCCTACATTCTCGACGAGCCGAGCATCGGGCTGCACCAGAGGGACAATGATAAACTCCTGGGGACGCTGAAGCATCTCCGGGATCTGGGAAACTCCGTCATTGTTGTCGAGCACGACGAGGATACCATGCGGAGCGCCGACTGGATCGTGGACCTGGGGCCCCAGGCCGGGGAACACGGCGGTGAGATCGTGGCGGAAGGCACAGCGGAGGATCTCATGAAGAATCCCGCCAGCATCACCGGAAAATATCTGGCGGGCGAGCTGAAGATCCCGGTGCCGGAGACCCGGCGGGAGCCCTCGGGATGGCTTACGGTCCGGGGCGCGGCGGAACACAACCTGAAGGGGATCGACGTGAGGTTCCCGCTGGGGGTCATGACCTGCGTCACCGGGGTGTCCGGATCGGGAAAATCCTCCCTGGTGAATGAGATCCTCTACAAATATCTCGCGAAGAAGCTGAACCGGGCCCATACCATCCCCGGCGCCTTCCGGGAGATCGAAGGCCTGGAGAAGCTGGACAAGGTCATCGCCATCGACCAGTCCCCCATCGGAAGGACGCCCCGCTCCAACCCGGCTACCTACACCGGAGTTTTTGACATGATCCGCGACCTGTTCGCGGCCACGGCGGATGCCAAAGCCCGGGGCTATTCCAAGGGCAGATTCAGCTTCAATGTCAAGGGCGGCCGCTGCGAAGCATGCTCCGGAGACGGCATCATCAAGATCGAGATGCATTTCCTCCCGGATGTCTATGTGCCCTGCGAGGTGTGCCGCGGGAAACGCTACAACCGCGAGACGCTGGAGGTGAAGTATAAAGGAAAATCCATCTACGACGTCCTGAACATGACAGTTGAGGAAGCGGTGGAATTCTTTAAGAACGTGCCCACGATCCAGAGGAAGATCCAGACCCTCTACGACGTAGGACTGTCCTATATCCGGCTCGGCCAGCCCAGCACGGAGCTTTCCGGCGGTGAAGCCCAGCGCATCAAGCTGGCGTCGGAGCTCTCCAGGAGAGGCACAGGAAAGACCATGTACATCCTGGACGAGCCCACCACAGGCCTTCATTTCGCGGACGTCCACAAGCTGGTGGACATCCTGCGGCGCCTCTCCGACAACGGGAATTCCGTGGTCGTGATCGAACATAATCTTGACGTCATCAAAACTGCCGACTATATTATCGACATGGGACCGGAAGGCGGCGACGGCGGAGGCACCGTGATCGCCGAAGGGACACCGGAACAGGTCGCGGCGATTCCGCATTCCTGGACGGGACAGTATCTGAGGAGATTCCTCTGAAGTAATTTGATACTGGAAGAAAAGGAGATCATTATTTGCTCCGCATACTGCACAACGAAGCGGTCCGGTCGGGGAACTCTGCACTAAGAACTTTCGGCTTATGTGTGCTTCGCAAATGATGATCCGTTCCTTTAAAATGAGAGAATGAGGCGGATAGAGAAAGGAGTACAGGCGTGGAGGTACAGAACCAGGAAAAAATCATCGTCATTGACTTCGGCGGACAGTACAACCAGCTGGTGGCGCGGAGAGTCAGGGAAAACAATGTCTACTGCGAGATCTATTCCTACAGGACGCCGCTGGAGAAGATCCGGGAGATGGCGCCGAAGGGCATCATCCTGACCGGCGGCCCGGCCAGCTGTTATGAGGAAGGGGCCGCGGCCTGTGATCCGGCGCTGTTCTCTCTGGGGATCCCGGTGCTGGGACTCTGCTACGGCGCGCAGCTCATGCAGTGGCTTCTCGGCGGAAACGTCTCCCGGGCGGCGAACCGGGAGTACGGAAGAACGGAGATCCAGGTGGACGCACCGGATTCCCCCCTGCTGAAGGGGGTACCGGAACGCACCATCGTCTGGATGAGCCATTTTGACTACATCTCCCGCATGGCGCCGGACTTTACCGTAGCGGCGCATTCGCTGAACTGCCCCGTGGCGGTCTGTGAAAACCGGGAGAAGAGTCTGTACGCGATCCAGTTCCATCCGGAGGTGCTGCACACGGAGGAAGGCTTCCGGATCCTGGGCAACTTCGTGCGGGATATCTGCGGCTGCAGCGGCAGCTGGAAGATGGACGCCTTTGCCCGCCACACGATCGAAAAGATCCGGGAGAAGGTCGGCAGCGGAAGAGTGCTGCTCGGCCTTTCGGGCGGCGTGGACTCTTCCGTGGCGGCGGTCCTCCTGGCAAAGGCCATCGGGGAACAGCTGACCTGCGTGTTTGTGGACCATGGCCTGCTCCGGAAAAATGAGGCGGACGAGGTAGACGCGGTCTTCGGTCCCTCCGGCCCCTACAAGCTGAACTATGTCCACGTGGACGCGAGGAAGCATTTCTACGAGAAGCTGGCAGGCGTCAGTGAACCCGAGGCGAAGCGCCACATTATCGGTGAGGAATTCATCCGCGTCTTTGAGGCGGAGGCGAAGAAGATCGGCACCGTGGAGTTCCTGGCCCAGGGAACCATCTATCCCGACGTGGTGGAGAGCGGACTCGGAGGCGAGAGCGCGGTGATCAAGTCCCACCACAACGTGGGCGGTCTGCCGGAGCATGTGGATTTCAAGGAGATCATCGAACCCTTGCGCGCCCTCTTCAAGGACGAAGTCCGCAAGGTGGGCCTGGAGCTCGGCATCCCCGAAAAGCTGGTGTTCCGCCAGCCCTTCCCGGGCCCGGGCCTCGGCATCCGCATCATCGGAGAGGTGACGGAGGAGAAGGTGAAGATGGTCCAGGACGCGGACGCGATCTTCCGGGAGGAAGTGGCAGCAGCCGGTCTGGACAGGGAGCTGAACCAGTATTTTGCGGCCCTGACCAACATGCGGTCTGTGGGCGTCATGGGCGATGAGCGCACCTATGATTACGCGATCTGCCTGCGCGCCGTGAAGACCATCGACTTCATGACCGCGGAGAGCGCGGAGATCCCGTGGCCGCTGCTCCAGAAGGTCACCAGCCGCATTATCAACGAGGTGCGGCACGTGAACCGCGTCATGTACGACATCACCAGCAAACCGCCGGGCACGATAGAGCTGGAATAATTTCGACGAGATGATGTGAAACGATACATTTGAAAGCCGGCAGTCATGGCGCATCTGGGGAATCGACAGAAACTATGAATGAAAAAAACAGAAGGCTGCGGCTCATCGGAGACCGCAGCTTTTACATGCACGTCGCCGCGGTAGCGGTGCCGATCATCATACAGAATACGTTGACCAACATTATCAGCCTTCTGGACAACGTTATGGTGGGGCAGGTCGGGACGATCCCGATGTCCGCCGTGGCGGTCGTGAACCAGCTGATCCTGGTCTTTTATCTCTGCGTCTGGGGAGGCCTGGCCGGCGCAGGGATCTTCGGCGCGCAGTTTTTCGGCTGCGGCGACATGGAAGGCCTGCGGCAGACCACCCGCGTCAAGCTGCTGATGATGGTTCTGTTTACGCTGGCTGCCTGGGGAATCTTCCTCAACTTCGGTGACGAACTCATCGGCCTGTACATCGCCCCCGGCACGGCTCCGGAAGTCCGGGCGGAGACGCTCCTTCTGGGACAGCAGTACCTGCGGACGATGCTCATCGGGCTCGCGCCGTTCGCGGCGACCCAGGCCTACGCTTCCGCCATGCGGGAGTCGGGGAAAACGACCCTTCCCATGTACGCCAGCATCGTGGCGATGCTCGTGAACTTTGTGTTCAACGCGCTTCTGATCTTCGGCCTTCTCGGATTCCCGAAGCTCGGCGTTCTTGGCGCTGCAGTCGCGACGGTCCTTTCCCGCTTCGTGGAGGGCCTGATCATTCTGATCGGCGGAATGCGGGACACAGAAAACTACGGGTATCTCCGCGGCCTTTACCGGGGCTTCCGGATCTCCGGGGACCTGGCGCGGCGGATCACCATCAAGGCAGCGCCGCTGCTTGTAAACGAATTCCTCTGGAGCACGGCGGAAGCCGCATTTCTGCAGGGATATTCGAAGCGCGGCATCGGTGTGGTGGCGGCAATGAACATCGCCGGCGTTGTCTTCCTGGTGTTCGAGGAGTTTTCCCTCTCTCTGGGGAACGCCACCGGCATCCTCGCGGGCCAGTGCCTCGGCGCAGGGAAATTTGAGGAGGCGAAGGAGACTTCCCTCCGGATCATGGTGGTCAGCGTGGTGTTCTGCATTTTTACCGGACTGATGCTCCGGGCGATCGCGCCGATGATTCCGCAGATCTACCAGACTGAGGAATCTGTGCGGGTGATGGCGGTCCGGTGCATCCGCGTGATGGCATTCTGGCTCCCGGTCTGGGCCCTTGCCAACATCGCCTACTTCACCGTCCGCTCCGGCGGCCGGGTGATCGTGATCTTCCTGTTCGACTGCGTTTTTACCTGGGCGGTCAAGGTCAGCGTCCTGCGCATTCTGGTGACGAAAACCGCCATGGACGTGGTGGATATTTATTTCGTGGTCAATGGGCTCGAGGGCATCAAGGCAGTCGTCGGCATCCTGCTGGTTCTCAGCGGCATGTGGATGCAGGATCTGGTGAATGAGATAAAAGTCGAGGAGTAAAACATCTGTTGACTAACGAACGAACGTTAGGTAAAATGGACGGTGTAAATCAGCAGTACTACTTTTTTGGAAAGAGGTCGATGAGCATGGAAAAGGGCAGCACACGGGAAGAAATACTGGAGGCAGCGCTGGATCTGTTTGCTGTAAACGGATATGAAGCAACCAGTATCTCGCAGCTCGCCGATGCGGTAGGTATCCGTAAGGCATCCCTATACAGCCACTTTGCCAACAAGCAGGATATTCTGGATACTGTCGTTGAAACCGTTCTGAAAGGATATGCTGACCATTCGATTTTTGTACGTGCTGACTGGGACGATCCGGAATTCACAAAAGATAAGACTGGCATGACTGCAGAAGATGTGGCTAAGCTCGTTCAGGGACAGATGCGCTACATCCTGCATGACCCGCACATCAGCAAGGGAAGGAAGCTTCTTATGATCGAGCAGTTCCGCAATGAAGAGCTGGCCGGGCTGCAGACAAAGCAGAATTATGAAGATGTGCTGAATTATTTTAAGGGCATGATGGAATTCCTGATCCGTGAAGGAACCTTGAAAAATGCAGACAATGAGATCATGGCCGCGCAGTTTTCGTTCCCGATCACCGTCTGGATCAACCTGTGCGACCGGGAACCGGAGCGGGAAGACGAAGTAATGGAACTGGTCAGGAAACATGTGATGCAGTTTTTTGAGATCTATCGGAAATGATCCGGGTCCAAGCGGGACTTGAACTACGAAAAGCTGGTCAGTCCGGAAACGGGCGGCCAGTTTTCTTACCGACACATGACTAACGAACGGTAGGATGTAAAGGAGGAATGGTGATGAGAAAGAAGGTATTCCCGATATCAATGGCTGTTTTGTGGGGAACTGTATTTACAACAGCCATGCATAGCCTCGCACTGGGAATCTGCATGGGTCTGATGATGGGAATCGTATTTGGCATGTTTGATTCCGATAAGAAGAACGACCAGGAAAAAGAATAGAGGGGGTGCGCCGCAATGAATATCAAAGAGGAGAACTATGACAGCAGAAGTTGATCCCAACGAAACAGGACGGGCTTCAGCCTATAAGCTTTGGATGCAGGCTCCGAACCCGATGGTGACGTTTTTGAAGACCCTTGATGTAACAAACCTGGTAAGGCTGAGCAGGAAAAGAAATCTGAAATACAATATGCTGATGGATTATTGCATAGGAAAAGCCGCGTCGGATGTAGAAGAGTTTTATACACTTCCTGTCGGAGAAAAACTGATCCGGTACGACAGCCTTGCTGTCAATACCATTATAAAAAATATAAACAGCCAGCTGAATTCCTGCGATCTTGTTATTTCGGAAGACTTGGCTGCATTCAATAAAGAATATCTCACATACACAAGCGAAGCCGCTGAAACCTGTACGGACAGAGATCTGTCTGCTGACAGCATGGTGATCGGTACGTCAGCGATCGTTGATACAGAGATTGACGGAGCGGTCAATATGTACAGCGGTTTCAATAATCCTTTTTTGGTCTGGGGAAAATACAGAAAAAAGTTTTTCAGGTATTACCTGCCGGTATCCTTTCAGTTCCATCACACCCAGATGGATGGAGCCCATGCAGGCAGGTTTCTGGAAAACCTGCAGAAAGAAATAAATGATTTGAGGGATCAGTTATGAGATAACTGGTGAGAAAGGAGCATACGATGAAGATACTGGTTTTGAACGGAAGTCCCAAGCGGGAGAAAAGCGATACCATGCACATCACACGTGCATTTCTGGATGGAATGAAGGAAGCGGCGCCGCAGGATATCCACATCATACACACCGTTGAGCAGCACATTGAATACTGCACAGGCTGCTTTTCCTGTATGCGGAACGGCGGCACCTGCATCCATAACGACGATATGAAAGCCATTCTGGAGGAGATCCTGGACAGCGATCTGCTGCTGTTCAATTTCCCGCTGTACTGCTATGGAATGCCTGCATCCCTGAAGGCTCTGATGGACCGCACACTTCCCCTTTCCAACATGGCTATGCAGAAGGTCGGTGATCGATACGAGCATGTGGGGCAGACTGATTTCAGCCACCTGAAATACCTCATGATCTGCGGCTGCGGTTTTCCCAACAGCAGGCAGAACTTTGAACCGGCGATCATGCAGTTCAAGCTGTGCTTCCCCTGTGATCACACGATCCTGACTGTTCCGGAAAGCCCGATGTTCAATGCGCCGGAAGCGGCAGTTGTGACTGTGCCAAGACTGGAGCTGATCAAACAGGCCGGGCGGCAGTACGCCGAAAAGGGAGAGATTGAGCCTTCTCTGTCAGCGGAGATCACTTCTCCCATGATCCCCGAAGATCAGTACGCTGCCATCGTAAACGGCGGCGTGTAATTTGGACAAATGAAAGCGAGTCTGACCGTGTTCTTTGAAGAACCATTCTGGGTTGGTGTCTTTGAACGGATCAAAGATGGAAAGTTGTCTGTCTGTAAAGTGACCTTCGGAGCGGAGCCGAAAGATTATGATATCCTGGTTTTCGTCCTGTACCACTATTATGAACTGGTTTTCAGCCCGTCTGTCGAAATAGAAACCAGGCAGGCGGCGGATAATCCCAAACGAAGGCTCCGAAATGCAAGAAAGCATTTGGAGAACACCGGTGTAGGTACGAAAGCCCAACAGGCTCTTCAAAGACAGCGGGAAGAGATGAAAACGGAACGCAGACAGATCAGCCGGGAAGAACGGGATGCAGAAGCTCAGCGCCGATTTGAAATGAAACAGGTGAAGAAAAAGGAAAAGAAACGGGGACATTGATGGCAAACGCAATAACTATCTTCAGAATGGCAGCCAGTGTAGTCTTGCTGTTCTGGCCGGTGTTTTCGCCCGCCTTTTATGTGTTCTACATAGCTGCCGGATTGTCTGATATGCTTGACGGATTCGTGGCAAGGAAAACAAATACGGACAGCGGGTTTGGGGCAAAGTTAGATACGATAGCTGATTATGTGTTTGTGATCGTGTGCCTTATCAAGCTGCTGCCGGTGATACGTATTCCGATCTTGCTGTATGTATGGACCGGAAGCATTGCCCTTATAAAGGTTGTAAATGTCATTTCAGGATTTGCCGTGCAGAAAACGTTTATGGCCGTCCATTCGGCGATGAACAAAGCAACAGGCGTTCTGTTGTTTCTATTGCCGTTGACGATTCCCGCTCTCCCGCTGAAATACTTTGCGATCGTCGTCTGCGCTGCAGCAACGTTCGCCGTAATTCAGGAAGGCCATCTGATCAGGACAGGAGAACTCACTGGTAAACAACTTACGCACTGAGGAGATATCGGATATGAATGAATATATTGCTTATTGTGGTCTGGATTGTGAGTCGTGTGAGGCCCGTCTCGCAACTTTGAATAATGATAATGCGCTCCGCCAGCGAGTCGCTAAAGAGTGGTCAGAGTTGAACGGTGCGGAGATTACGGCTGAGATGATCAACTGTTCCGGATGCAGGGTTCCGGGAGTGAAAACACCGTACTGCGATTCCTTGTGCCCAATCCGGCAGTGCGCCATGGGGAAACAGATGGAGACGTGTGGCAGGTGTCTGGAAATGAATACCTGTGAAAAGCTTTCGATGATCACAGGAAACAATGCGGATGCACTCCAAAGGCTGAAAGAGCAACAAATTCAAAATAATGTGGTGAAAGATTTGTGAGAAGGCTAGGAGAATGATTACAGGCATAGTATTGGTTGTAACAATAATCTCTATAATCGGATGCATAAAGATAAAGAAACCTGCAGTCAGAGGAATCCTGGGTTGTCTGGTTGTAATTAACATTATGATCGTTGTTTTAGCTGGAAGCTTTACATATGTCACGAGATACAAAATACATGACGTAGCGTATTCAACATCCCAGGATGGAAAGTATGTCTTATTGTTTCAGCAGGTGGGGGATCCGGACTGGCCATTTGGACATACTCATGCAAGGCTGATTCTGAAAGATGAGTCAGGGACAATTGCAAAATATTCTTTTGATGTGGCAAATGATGGTGCCAATGTTCACTCTGATTCATGGCAGGTTACCTGGCAGGACACTTGTGTTGAGGCTGTAATCAGCGGCGAAGAGCAGAATGATTGCCAGTATATTTTGTACTATAACGGAAAAAAAGATTCTAATCCGCTTGAGACACAGTCGAGTTTGTAAAATCTAAATATGAGTTTCACCAACTGAATCAATATGGCATTAACTGAATCACGGATAGCAGACATTCTTCAAAGTGTCTGCTATTATTGTTATGAGTTATCCCGGAGTCCGGTTCATAAGTAGCAAGGAGCGAAGCGGATTGCGAATGTCCGCTTTTACACCCCTCAAAGCCGGGGCGGGCTCCCCCGATCAGAGATCGGGGGCAGAGGTGGAAGGAAAGAAAGATCGAGATCTGTAAGGGGAGAGAAGTCTGAAATGCAGACATCGGAAAGCTTTAGATTGAGTGCAGTATTGTCTTTTTCTGGTGGTTTGCAGGATGCATATACATACAATGTAAGAGGAAATGTATTTGCAAATGCACAAACTGGCAATGTTGTTCTTATGAGTCAGAATTTGATGATGGGAAACTGGAACAGCGGAATCAAATACATGCTTCCGTTGCTTTCATTCGCGACAGGAGTTTTTATAACGGAACAAATCGAGTACAGATATAAAAGCAGCAAAGGAATTCACTGGAGACAGATCATATTGCTGATTGAAATCGTGCTGCTTTGTATTGTCGGACTTATGCCGGTCGATATCAATATAGCTGCCAACATGCTGGTTTCCTTTACGTGTGCCATGCAGGTCCAGGCATTCAGAAAAGTACATGGTTACGGGTATGCCAGCACAATGTGCATTGGAAATCTGAGAAGCGGAACGGAGAGTTTATCACACTTTCTCAGAAACAGGGACCAGGCCTCCCTGCGTAAAGCACTTCATTTCTTCAGTATTATTCTGTTTTTTGCCATTGGGGCCGGGACAGGCGGTATTTTATCGAATGTGTTCTATGTCAGGACAATATGGGTATCCACGTTTTTGCTTACGGTTGTTGCTGTAATGATGATAAAGGAAAACAGATAACAGATAACAGTCAACAGTCAAAAGAAAACAGTTGGACGATCGGAAGGGAGGAAATACCATGAAAAAGATGATCTTCTGTCTGCTGCTTGCTGTATTCCTGCTGGCGTTTTCGCTGCCGCCCATGGAAGCGTCAGCCGAGGGTGCGGCAGGTGCGCACTGGGGTCTGATGGGTACAGACTTTGCGCTCAAGGACTGTTTCGCAGGAACGGAATTTTTCCGTGGCCGTCAGGCAAACAGCTCTGACTGAATTGCTGATACTGAATTCCTGATACTGAATTCCTGACATTGCTTTGATACAAAAGCCCCGTGCCGCATCTGCGGCGCGAGGCTTCTTTAGTATTCTATGCGTTATTTCCCCAGGATGTTTTTCCTGCAGGCGCTGACGGGATACCAGGAGCAGTTCCCGCAGATATCCTGCAGCATTTCCGGGGTCATCTGAGCGTCGATCTGACGAATCAGATCCTGATAGACATATTCTTTTTCTTCCAGATGAAAGTACTCCGTGATCTTCCGGTCGTAAACGAGAACCTTGTCGTCATCATCGCAGAGTCCCTCGCCCTGTTTATGAGGGCAGGAGCTGCAAAGACTGTCCGTGGAAAAGGTGATCCTGACCCGGAAACCTTCCCGGTTCCGGAGTCTTTCCACCCAATGGTCCATATTGCGGACGAATTCCGGGCTGTAGCCTTTCCCGCTGTACCCCTGGGTACAGAGAAGATGGTGCGGACGCATGACCATGACAGATCCTCCGTCCTGGCTTCCATCATTCTTTTGATGAAGGTCAAGCGTCATCATGCCGCCGTCAGAACCTGTGCTTTCACAAGAGCGCTGCGAAGCTCTTTCCCAAGAAAAGCTGCCATCAGGACTTTGATGATGGCTGTTGGGATGAAAGGCAGAACACAGGCAGTGAATGCCGCCGCAAAGCTGCTTTCTGCCACGAAGACGAACCAGCACATACCGATGATGTAGTTGAGCACCGCTCCGAGAACGAGGCTTGCAATGAGCCAGGGCATGCTCTTCTTTTCTTCTCCTTTTCCCGCGAGCCAGGACATGATGGGGAAGGAGAGCAGAAAGCCGCCGGTGATTCCGAAGAGTTTGCCTACTCCGGCCGCGAAACCGGCATAGACCGGAACACCTGCTGCCCCGAGAAGAAGATACGCCAGGACTGCAAAAGTTCCCTTCCGCGCTCCGAGCAGGATCCCTGCCAGCGGGACAGCGAAGGTCTGCATCGTCATGGGGACGCCTGCCGGCATGGGAATACTGATCTGTGCCAGGACGGCGATCGCGGCGGTCATAAGACCGATCTGTGTAATATCCTGTGTGGAAAGCCTGTTATTCTGCTTCATAATGTGATCCCCTCTGATCGTTTGCTGCCTGTTCAAGATACCGCACTGCGGAACAAATGTCAACCGAAACTGCAGAAAAAGGTTTACATTCGCGCTTGCATTCGTGCTTTTAATGTATTCCGCTACTTCTTTGTTAATACCAGGTAAACGACTGTGGTAAGATGAATGGAAAGCTCCGGTTCCTGAGCAAGGAGGCGGAAGCAACAGATGTTCACGAAGGAGACCGAATATGCAGAAAACAGTAAAATCAATACTTTGTGCATCAGCTTTGATCCTGGCAGCCAGTATGTTTTCCGGTTGTACAAATAATAAGACCCCGGAGGAAAAGGCGGAAGCCGTTCACCCGGAGACAAAGAAGATGATCTACCTTGGTGTGGAGAATTACGGCGCGGAAGAGACAAATAAGGATAATAAGGATCACTTCCGCTATCGGTTTTCCGATGATGGCAGCGAAGTGGTGTTTTCGATTGATAACGGGAAAACGAACGCCGCGGGTGCTTACGATTATCCGGTCCAGAATGTGCTGAAAGAGGGATACACATACAACGTCACGTTTCAGGGGGAGACGGTCACAGCGGCGGAAGAGATCGAAGACGGAAAAACGGAATACACTTCGTATACTCCCGCAGTGAGCGGAACACCGGGGGAGATGACGCTGGAGAATTTCCTGAGAACAGCCATGATGCCGGTTGGGACGACCCTCTATATCTACGGGGGCGGCTGGAACTGGCAGGACGACGGCTCCGCGGTCCAGACCCGGACCATCGGCGTTTCCCCGGACTGGATCCGTTTCTTTGAAGGGCAGGATGAAAACTTTACCTACAAGGGCAAAGACGGCGACGAGGAAAATGTGGACGCTTCAGCGAGTTATTATCCCTTTGGAGGCTACAACGAATATTATTACGCAGGTCTTGACTGCTCCGGCTATGTCGGATGGGTGATCTACAACACCTTTGAGACAGAAAACGGGAAAGAAGGCTATGTCGGAGGCGCCACGGGATTTGCGAAGCGGCTTGCCGATCTGGGCCTCGGGACATGGACGCAGGATGTGGCAGGACCGGCGGCCGTCTTCCTTCCGGGGGACATCATGAGTCTCAACGGTCATGTATGGATATCTCTGGGAACCTGCGATGACGGAAGCGTCGTGATCCTTCACAGCACGCCGAGTTACAGCCGGACAGGTCAGCCCGGAGGCGGCGTACAGATCGGAGCGGTCGGACAGGATGAAAGCTGTGAGGCCTATATACTCGCGGATCACTATATGTCGGAATATTTCCCGAAGTGGTACGGGCGATATCCCGCGGCACTGAAAAAACCGGAGAATTATTTTCACTTTGAAGGGGAAAAAGCAGGTCTGTTCCGCTGGAACACAGGGGAAGGCGGAAGGCTTTCGGATCCTGCAGGTGTGCAGAAGATGCAGCCGAAGGAGGTCCTGGGCCTTTTGTTCGGGGAGGCCGGTGTATAAGGCTGCATGAGGCAGAGGAGACAGGGGACGATTTCTCTGTCTCTTTTTTTACGCTGTGACATTCCTGTGATTCCCTCTCTGCTAAAGTGTGCGCGTAATCAAAAAACAGCCCGGTACGACCGGTACAAAAACAACAGAAAAAACAGAAAAGAGAGGACAAAAAAATGAACATCAAGCATATCGCAGCAGGAATCACAGCAGCAGTTATCATGGGAGCAATGAGCGTCACCGCTTTTGCGGCACAGAAGGAGTCGCCGCTGCAGATGGCAGCAATCGCGATCGACGACAGTCTTTCGACTGCCTGGGGCGAAAACAGAAACGTCTCCTACACCGAGGACGAGAACAAGATCTACATCATTATCTGGGATGACGGCGTCAATGAGAAGACGATCGAAAATGTCAAAAACTGGGACGCTGTCAGGGATGACAAGATCAAAATGTTCAACGCCTATTATACTGTGTTTGACCAGGTCGGCATCAAGGACGGACATATGAGCCTTCAGTACGCCGATGAAGCGAAGCAGTTCAGCTTCCTGACGATCGAAGACGGAAAGGTCGTGGAAGACTATATGAAGAACAAGGAAATGATGAAGACCAAAGAAGCACTGGGTTATCTGAATGCTTCCAGCCAGGAGCAGATGAAGATGATCGCGAAGCAGATCGGCACCACTCCGGATCACCTGTTCTTCGTCACGAAGGGAACCCTGAATCAGACAGAGAACGTCGCGTACTACGGTTACAAGGACCAGGAAGGCAATGAGGCCGACATCCGCCTAGTGTTCTTCGATGACGGCCACGTGATCGGTCTGAACCCGGACAACACCGTCCTGGATGTGACAAACTACTTCAGCGCAAAGTAAAGACATACGCTTCCGCAATGACCCCTCCGGGACTGAATAAAGCCGGAGGGGTTTTTCAGTATTGACTTCGTTCCATTGAAGTATTATACTTTGTCCAACTTCATAGAATCCAAACCGTTGAAGCGGAGATAACGGCAGTGATGCCTCTACAGAGAATCCGGGATGCTGAGAGCCGGGTGTGAAACAAACTGTCAAATGGACCGCTGAGGGCGCAGGGAAATGCAGATCAGACGCCGGAGGACCCGGCAGCAGATCTCAGAGTATTCTGCGACGCCGGAGGCAGGCGTAAACTGCCGGGGATATGAAGGTATCCCGCTAAGTGCACGGGTCATGCCGTGAATCAAGGTGGCACCGCGGATAGAGTAAGTGTATTCGTCCTTGACAAAGCATCAGTATGCTTTGTCAGGGACGTTTTTTTGTCCGGGAGCCTGTCGGCATGGCACAGGGAAAAACATATTAAGGAGGCGGATCATGAAAAACAGCAAAGTCGTCATTCTCGGGGCGGGGCATGTGGGTTCCCACGCGGCATACGCGCTGGCGCAGAAGGGGATCTGCAGCGAGATCGTCCTGGTGGACATTGACAGGGACAA
>CACZFV010000013.1 GCA_902780465.1 uncultured Lachnospiraceae bacterium | reverse complement strand
ATTGATTTTGATTTATTCCAGCGCGATAAAGGTATTTGTTTCCTCCTCCAGTTCTTTCAGGAATGACTCCAGAAAGGCATGTCTCTTTGTCGCAAGCTGTTTTGCAGGCTCTGTATTCATCATATCACGCAGGAGGAGAAGCTTGTCATGGAATAGTATTTTCCACTTTCATCTATACCGAGAGAATAAACGATATTCATCCTCCCCAAACCTTAATCTGCTGCAGTCTCAACGAATGTCATCCTGCAATATTTCTCCGTGTCTTTCCTGAGTTGGAGCATAAATGAAAATCCTAATCCCCCAGCTATGCTGGGGAGAATGGAGTAAGCGGAAGCGTAGCGGATAGCAGTAAAAAGCCTCCTATGATACGATGAGTTGGGTGTTGCGAACCTGACTCAAGGAATAGGAGGCGGTCCAAATGGACAGTAAAAGTTTATCACACACGAAATGGAAATGCCAATACCATATCGTGTTCATCCCAAAGTACCGAAAGAAAGTACTGTATGGGAAGCTTATGCAGGACGTGAGAGAAATACTCAAAACGTTATGCAAGTACAAAAATGTCGAGATAGTAAGCGGCGCCGTGTGTACAGATCATGTACATCTGTGCGTAAGCGTTCCCCCAAAGTATAGTATCTCTGACTTTATGGGGTATCTGAAGGGGAAAAGCACACTGATGATATATGACAGGCATCCGGAGCTGCAAAGCAAATGGGATAAAGCGTTTTGGGCACGAGGATACTATGTTGCGACAATCGGCAACGTGACTGAAGCTGCGATAAAGAAGTATATCGAAGAGCAGTCAGAAGAGTCGAAGAAAGAAGATACCCCGAGCCGCTTATAGCGGTTGCCAGTATCAGTGTTCGCAATGCCCGCCTTTTTAGGCGGACAGTATTATAGCCCTATGGGGCGTTATTCCAAACCACCACTTGAAGTGGTGGTTGTGACTGGTCCGGTCAGGGGCCGCACCTGTATGGAGGATGGTTCAAAGTGAGAAAAGAACTGAGATGGTTCGCTGCAGTCCTGGTCGGGATCGCGGCGTTTGTCCTGTGGTATCTTCAGTCCCCAGGGTATTATCACAACCGGGTCATGTCGCCGACTCTGGCAAGTTATTATCTGCAGCTGGAGGCTGTGAAGGATTACCGTGATCCCGGAAAATATATCGACAGGATCAACATTGAGACGCTTGATAAAGGAAAGGATACGTCGGACCGGGAGATCACAGTGACGATCCGGGCGCAGATGAATGGAAGATTTGACTATCTTTCGGAAGCTGAAGCGGAACAGGTGATCCTTTCTGTCGGTGAGGATCTGCGCGATCTTAACCGGAAGGCCAGGGAGGAGGCAGCGCTGTCTTCAGCCATCAGAAAATGCAAAAAAGGGAAAATCAATGTGACGGACCATCTCGTCCTTCTGTACACGGACGGGGACGGAGAACATGAATTCCCGGAGTCCTGAAAGGAGCAGATATGAGCAAGCTTGGAAAGAAGAAAAGCAATAAGGAAGGAAAGACGAAGCAGCTCCAGCAGCAGCTGGAGGCGCTGAGCAGAAAGAACGCCGCGAAGGGAAAGAAATAAGTGAATACGGAAGAGATCTATTATCAGGATACACACAGGACGGAGTTTGACGCCTCCGTTCTTTCCTGTATACCGGAGGAAAAGAAAGGCGCGTTTCTCGCGGTCCTGGACAGGACCGCTTTTTTCCCGGAACAAGGAGGACAGAGATCGGATCTCGGAGAGCTCGGCGGGGCAAAAGTTCTGGATGTCAGGACCCGGGGCGGTATCATCACCCACGTTCTGGACCGGCCGCTGACGGAGGGATCCCGTGTCACAGGGATCGTGGACTGGGAACGTCGGTTTGATTTCATGCAGCAGCATACGGGAGAGCACATGTTTTCCGGAAGGGTGCATGCGCGTTTTGGATACGACAACGTCGGATTCCGTCTCAGCGAAGAGCTGACCCAGCTGGATTTCAGCGGTCCGGTCTCCCGGGAAGCGCTTGCAGAGATCGAGGAAGAGGTGAACGAGGCGATCTGGAAGGATATCCCTGTGACCGCCGGATTCCCGGAGCCTGCGGTGCTGAGACATCTGGAGTACCGGAGCAAGCTGGATCTTACGGAGGGGGTCCGGATCGTGGAGATTCCGGGGATCGACCGGTGCGCCTGCTGCGCTCCCCATGTGGATTCCACGGGACAGGTGGGACTTCTGAAGATCGTCAGCGCCATGAATTATAAAGGCGGCACGCGTCTTTACATCGTGTGCGGAAAACGGGCACTGAAGGATTACGGAAAGCTGAAGGAGAGCGTCCAGGGCATCTCGGTCCTTCTGTCTGCGAAGCAGGAGGAAGTCTTTGACGCGGTCTCCGCGCTGAAGAAGAAGGATCAGGAGAATCTTTCCAGACTGGTTCGGATCGAGGCGGAACTGCTGCATCTGCAGGCAGAGGCGCTTCCTTCCCCGGAGACAGCCAGAAACGCCTTTCTGTTTACGGCGTGTCCGGACCAGAACGTGCTGCGTCGGGAAGTCAACTCTCTGATGGAGCGCTACGAGGGGATCGCCGGCGTTTTCTCCGGAACGGATGGCGAAGGATACCGATTTGTGCTGGGGAGCCGGAACATCGACCTGAAGGAGCTGCTGCCATTTCTCCGCTCCGGCGGCTTTAAATGCGGCGGGGGAAAAGAACAGGTCCAGGGCAGCACGGCACTGTCAGAAGCGGATATCCGGGCTCTGTTTGCCGGACAGAACTTCTGACGTTCACTTTATAGTAAGGGCTTCGTAAGGGTTTTATTCAGGATTTTGTGGTAAAGTAATAACACTCTGAGAATAAGGACCCAGGAGGCCGGGACGGATATGAGGAATCGAATGAAAAAAAGAGCAGTGTCACTCGTCGGAGCAGTGATCATGACGGTGTTCACGGCATTGTTCACGCTGAGTGCGTACGCGGCGGAAAAGCCGGAGATCGCAGCCCAAGGCGCGGCGCTCTACAATGCCTCGACCGGAGAGTTTCTCTTCGGCAAAAACGAGAACCAGCAGTTCTATCCCGCGTCGATCACGAAGGTCATGACTGCACTGCTTGTTCTGGAAAACGCGGGGCTGGATGACGTGGTGACGTTTACTGACAGCGCCACGAAGAATCTGGAATCCGGTGCGGTGAGCCTGGATGTGACCGCGGGGGACAAGATCCCGGTGCGCGACTGCCTGTACGGACTGCTTTTAAAGTCTGCCAATGAAGTGGCGAACGGACTGGCGGAACACGTGGCAGGCAGTGTTCCTGCCTTTGCAGGCAAAATGAATGAGAAGGCGAAAGCTCTTGGGTGCACAGCCACCAATTTTGTGAACCCCAATGGCCTGAACAATGCTTCCCATCTCACGACGCCGCACGACATGGCGCTTATCACTGCTGCATGCTTTGAGAACGCGGCCTTCCGGGAGATCGAAAAATCCACGACATACCATTTCCCGGCGACGCTGAACCGCCCCGACGGAACGAACATCACCATGGGGCATAAGATGATCTCTCCCTCCAGCAGTCAGCATTATGAAGGTATCCTGGGGGGAAAGACAGGCTACACCAGCAAGGCAGGGAATACGCTCGTCACCTGCGCAGAGCGGAACGGCGTCCGCCTGGTTGCAGTGGTCATGAAGTGCGCGGGAACACATTATACAGATACGAAAAAACTGCTGAATTACGGGTTTGAGGTCGCCGGAACTGCCGGCGGCAGCGGAACGGTGGCGGCTGTCCAGGGAAGTACTGAGACCCAGGGAGCGGCAGAGGGACCGGGCGCTGCACAGGGACCGGGAACTTCAGAGGGACCAGGAGCTGCTGTATCCGCTCCGGCTGCCTCAGAAACGGCGGCAGGGGAGACGAATGCCGCAGCGGAGACAACTGCCGCAGCGGAGACAACTGCCGCAGCGGAGGCGGCAGCACCGGAAACGACAGCTGCGGAAACAGCTGCAGGGACGGTACTGCCTTCCGGACCCGCAGCAGCGGAGAGTACTGTGGAGAACGCCGCGCCTGCGGAGAGCAGTGCTCCTCAGGAGACTGCCCCGGCCGGGGCAGAAGTGGTGGTCGGTACGGCTCCCGGAGGAGAACAGAATTGAAAAAAAAGACAGGAGCACTGATCTTTGGTACGGCAGCGGCGGCAGCTGCTGCCGCGCTTCTGGATTCCGCTCTGGAACGAAAGACACTGACAACGGCAGAGTACACGGTCCGGAGCGGAAAGATCACCCAGGGCGAATACCGCTTTGTTTTTCTTTCCGACCTGCATGATGACCAGTATGGGGAGAAAAACTGCAGGCTGATCCGTGCCGTAGAGGACTTCCGTCCGGATGCGGTGCTGATCGGCGGAGATATGATGACCGTAAAAAAGACTGCGGAAATCGGGCTGACGCTTCAGCTGGTGGAACAACTTGCTGAGCGCTGGCCCCTTTGCTATGCAGACGGGAACCATGAGACAAGGATGGACCGGGACCGTGGAAGATACGGAGACATGTATGACAGTCTGGAAGAAGGCCTGAAAAAAGCCGGAGCACAGCATCTGAAGGACAGCTCCTTTCTTCTCAGGGAAGATATCCGGGTGACCGGCATCACTGTTGAGGAGCAGTTTTATATGAAGTTCCGCTGTGAGACGATGGCATCGGACTATATCCGGGAACATGCGGGTGATGCTGACAGGAAGAGATTCCAGATCCTCCTGGTCCACACGCCCATGTTTCCGCGGACTTATGAGGAATGGGGAGCAGACTTAAGTCTTGCAGGCCATTTCCACGGAGGCACGATCAGGCTTCCCGGAGACATCGGCCTGATGACGCCGCAGTTCCAGTTTTTCAGAAAAGATGTCACGGGAAGGCATGATCTCAGAGACAGTACCATGCTGGTGAGCTCCGGACTGGGGACTCACAGCGTCAACCTGAGGATCAACAACCGGCCGCAGATCGTGGCGGTCCGGCTCCTGCCGGCCTGAACACGGTCCGGCAGACGGAGAGAACGATGGCAGAGGAATTATCCTACAGGCTGGAGAAATTTGAGGGACCGCTGGACCTTCTTCTCCACCTGATCGAAAAAAACAAGATCAATATATATGATATCCCGATCGCGGAGATCACGGACCAGTACATGGCCTACATGGCCGCAATGGACCACACGGATCTGGAACTGGTGTCTTCTTTTCTTGTGATGGCCGCAACTCTGCTGGAGATCAAGGCAAAGATGCTGCTGCCGAAGGAGCCCGACGAGGAGACAGAAGAGCCGGAGGACCCGAGAGCAGAGCTGGTGGAGCGGCTGCTGGAACACAAGAAATACAAGCTGATGGCAGAAGAACTGCTTGACCGTGAGTTTGACGCCGCCCGTGTCCTGTACCGGGAAGGAGAACTGCCGAAGGAGGTGCAGCAGTACGAGGTGCCTCCGGACCTGGACGCGCTGTTCGGGGACGTGACACTTCTGAAGCTGCGGAAGATCTTCGAGGAAGTCATGCGGCACCGGGAAGACAGGATCGACCCCCAGCGCAGCAGGTTCGGAACGATCCGCAGAGAGTCCGTAAGTCTTCGGGAACGGGTCGCCGCACTGATGGATTTTGCCAGGGCACACCGGCAGTTTTCCTTCCGGAAGCTCCTGAAAAAGGAGGTAGGACGGACAGAAGTTGTGGTGACATTCCTGGCGGTCCTGGAACTGATGAAGGCTGGAAAGATCCGCATACGGCAGGAAAACCTGTTTGATGACATCATGATCGAAGCGGATGAGCACGCTTTTGAGGAGGCACTGGATTACGAGGCCATGGAGGAGTTCGGAGAATGACGGCGGAGCAGGAGAGATGGCAGGAAGCGGTGACGGAAGCGGTGCTGTTCACCATGGGAAGGTCTGTGGAGACAGCACAGCTGGCAGCTGCCCTGGAGTGCACCGCAGAGGAGGCAGATGCAGCAGCAAAACGCCTGCAGAAAAAATATGAAGAAGAGCAGCGGGGGATGCAGATCCTGAAGCTGGAGACCCGCTGGCAGATGGCTACGAGAAAAGAATACTACGATGCGCTGATCCGGGTGGCGAAAGCGCCGAAGAAACAGACGCTGAGTCCGGTGATCCTGGAGACACTCTCCATCATCGCCTACAAGCAGCCTGTGACAAAGACCGAGATCTCCCGCATCCGCGGAGTCTCCTCCGATCACGCAGTGAACCGGCTGGTGGAATTCGGACTGGTGTATGAGGCGGGCCGTCTCGATGCGCCCGGGCGTCCGGCGCTCTTTGCCACCACAGAAGAATTCCTTCGGCGTTTCGGTGTGGAGTCCGGGAAAGACCTGCCGGAGACGACACCGGACCAGGAAGCGGAGATCGCCGAAGAAGTCCGGAAGGAAGTAAACTACAGGTTTGGAACAGAACCGGGAGAAAAGCTTCAGGAGGAAGAAGGAGAGAACGGACCGGATGAAGATCAGGATCAAGTATTTCAGTGACGGGATCGAAAAGCTTAAGTATATCGGCGGAAAAAGCGACTGGATCGATCTTCGCGCGGCAGAGGATATCTTCATGAAGGCAGGCGAGTTCCGGCTGATCCCGCTGGGGGTCGCGATGGCCCTTCCGGAGGGGTACGAGGCCCATGTGGTGCCAAGAAGCTCTACCTTTAAGAATTTCGGGATCCTGCAGGCCAACTCCATGGGTATCATTGACGAGAGCTACTGCGGAGACAGTGACCAGTGGTATTTTCCTGCTTATGCTGTGCGGGATACGGAGATACGGATGAATGACAGGATCTGTCAGTTCCGGATCATGGAGCATCAGCCGCAGTTGATTTTTGAGGAAACGGAGAAGCTTTCGGATCAGAGCCGCGGAGGCTTCGGAAGCACGGGGGTCAGATGAAAAGGATAATGCTGGTCCTCCTGTTGTGCCTGCTTTCTGTCACAGGGTGCGGGGACAGGATGACGAAGGTGAAGGATCTGAGAAGAGCCGGGATCACGGCGATGGAAGAAGGAGATTATCAGAAGGCGGCGGAGCAGTTCCGTCACGCTATGGCGTATTACGGCACCGCGAGGCAGGAGGGAACAGAACTGGATATCCTCCGGTATCTCTCGGAAGCAGAGATGTGCTCTGAAGATTACGTCTCCGCCGCGGAGACTCTGAGACGCCTGATGGAGGCTGACGGCCGGAAGAATGAATACCTGAACATGCTGGCAGTCTGTGTGGTACGCTCCGGCGGTGAACTGGAAGAAGCTCTTGCCCTGTACAATGAGGCAGGAGACAACGGAGACCGCTCGGAAGCTCATCGCCAGGCGCTGTACACGCTGGGGGAGGCCCTCTCAAAGAGCGGTGATCCTGCTCTGAAGGACCAGGCTCCGGCACTGTACCAGAAGCTGATCGACGAAGGCGGAGAGACTTCAGGGCTCTGCCTCCGCGTCGGAAAATACTATTTTGAGGCCGGAGATTACGCCTGGGCCAGGGAAGTGTTCCGGCAGGGACAGGCCCTTGCTGACCAGGAGCTCCTGGCGGAAGGCCTGGCGGAGGAGCAGGCTGCCTTGATACGGAGCACCCTCAGGGACCTCAGGTTCAACGAAGCAGTCTGCCTGGAATATGAAAAAGACTATGCCGGCGCACTGGCGATCATGGAGGAGATCGCCGGGGAATACGGAGAAGACGAGGCCCTGGAGCACGAGATCCTTTTCCTGAGATCCAGGACCTGAAGGGAAGACATCAATGTCATTGCTTAAAAAATGGTTTATCTGGGCCGTGGGAGCGGTCCTTATCGCAGGAGGCGCGTTTTTTCTGTATCCGGTACCGGAGAACGGGGAACAGGAGACCGCGCCGCCTGTTTCTGCTGCGGAGGGACAAAAGGAACCCGCAGCAGCCGCGGCGACGCCTTCGGACGGTGTCCCGGAAAAACACGACGGCCCCGGGCAGGAGGAAGCCTTTGGCCCCGGGGAGCCCCTGAAAAAGAAGAAAAGGAAGAACACATACGGTCCCGGGACCTGGTGGTATGAGGAGCCGGTGCAGGAAGAACCGCAGGGACCCGCGCCCACGGACAAGGATCTGGTCTGGATCGCCTCCGACACGCACTATGTCTCTCCGAAAATGACGGACTACGGGCCGGCATTCCGGGAACGCCTCGACCGGGACGACGGGAAGGATCTGGAGGATATTGACCAGATCATGGACCGATGGATCGACGAGGCTCTGGAGGAAAGGCCGGGGACCGTGATCCTGAGCGGGGATCTTGTGATGGACGGCGAGACCGTCAATCACCGGGAGCTTTCGGAAAAACTGAAGCGGCTCCAGGATGATGGCATCACTGTGCTGGTGATCCCTGGAAACCACGATATCAGAGTCACGATGTGGGCTGCTTCCTACCACGGGGACCGGAAGGAATCCGCGGAGACGCCAATGGACCGGGATGCTTTTCTGGAGATCTGGCACAGCTTCGGTTACGACCAGGCTTCTGCCTCGGACGCGTCCTCGCTCAGTTATCTCTACAAGACAGACGACAGACACTGGTTCCTGATGCTGGATTCCGCCATCTATGAGCCGGAGACTCTTGTGGAAGGCAGGATCAAGGGAGAGACCCTTCTCTGGATGGAAGAGATCCTGAAGGAGGCGGAAGAGCAGCACGCGCAGGTGATCCCTGTGGCCCACCACAATCTCCTCTATGAGTCCAGACTGTACCGCACCATGTGTACACTGAACAACTGGCAGGAGGTGACGGAACTCCTGGAAAGATACAGAGTACCGGTCTGGTTTTCCGGACATCTTCATCTCCAGCGGATCCGGAGCTACCTTCCGGAACCGGGAGCCGGGCCGGAGCAGCGCATCACGGAGATCGTGAACGGCGCATTTTCCATGGTCCCATTCCCTTACGGAGTCCTCCGTCTTCACGACAGCGGCGCCCTGGAATACGAGAGCCGGAGAGTGAAGGTCCCGGAGGAAGTACGGCAGAACGGCCTGGACGAGTTCAGGAGAGTCATTGAGCTCCAGACGGCGTCCGGGATCCGCGGCCTTCCGGACTATATTACCGGAAACATGGCGGAAAGCTATTCGCGGCTGCTGGAACGATATGTGGCAGGAGAGACTGTGGACGCGAAAGCGTTCCGGGAGGAACTGGGATACAGGATGATGGTGAAATACATTGACCCTGAGCAGTCGGCACTGCCTGCGAAAGTGCATGCCATCCTGGAAGATACCAGGAAGGAGGCGCTCTTCTGGAGTCTGCCCGGGGAGGAAGGAACTGAGAGACCAGAGGACAGGGAGAAGGAATGAAATACACATTTCTGTTCGGACCGTCCGGAAGCGGAAAGACGACACAGTCCTTCCGCAGGATGGTACACGCCTCGGAAGAAGAGCCGGAAAAGCACTTTTTTGTGATCGTTCCGGAACAGTACAGCATGCTGATGCAGAAGCGGATCCTGGAGCTGCATCCGCGGCATGCTTCCGGGAACCTGGAAGTCATGAGCTTCAACCGTCTTGCCTGGCGGGTCTTCGCGGAGCTTTCCGTGCGGAACCCCGAAGTGCTTGACGATACCGGGAAGGCCATGCTTCTCAGAAAGGCGGCCTCGGAACACGCCTCCGAGCTCAGAGTCTGGGGAGGCAAACTGAAAAAGGCGGGGTTCACAGAGCATGTCAAATCCATGATCTCGGAGCTCTATCAGTACGGCGTAAAGCCGGAGGACCTGAAAAAGGCAGCAGAGTCGGATCTGCGCCTGCCGCTCCGCATGAAGCTGTCGGATCTTTCTCTTCTATACGAAGCTTTTGATGACTCGATACGGGACCGGGCGCTGACCACGGAACAGGTGCTGCATGTCTTTGCCGCTGTGGCGGAGAAGAGCAGTCTTCTCCGCGGCGCAGTGTTCCTTTTTGATGCCTTTACCGGCTTTACCCCGGTGCAGTACGCCCTGATCGAAAAACTTCTCCTGATGGCGGACCAGATCTCCTTCAACGTGACAGTGGGAAGCGGGATGAGCCCGTACAGGCAGTGCGGAGAGGAAGAACTTTTCCGTATGAGTACGGAGATGGCAGGAAAGATACGGGAGATGGGTATACGGAACGGCCTTGGACCGGGAGAGGATCATTTCCTGACGGAACGCCCCAGGTTCGCCTGTCAGCCGGAACTGGACTTTCTGGAGCAGCACTTTCTGCGCTATGACGGGGCGGAATACCCGGAGGTGCCGCAGGGGATCCGGGTGATGGAGAGCCAGGATCCTGCGGGCGAGGCGGAGAGGACCGCCTGTGAGATCCTGCGTCTTGTCAAAGAAAAAGGATACCGGTACCGGGAGATCGCCGTGATCACGGCTGACATGGAGGACGGCGGCGCACTGCTTTGTCATGAATTCCGCCGCCAGGGGATCCCTTTCTACATGGACCGGAATCTGAATGTATCCGCGAATCCGCTTCCGGAGCTTCTCCGGGCGGCACTGAACTGCGTGACGGAGCGGTATTCCGCCGGCGCGTTCCTGCGCTTCCTGAAGAGCAGCCTGGTGCCGGGAGGAACCATTCTTAAGGCGGAGTGCGAGAATTATATGAACGCTGCCGGCATCCGGGGATACCGGCGTCTTTCTGCGCCCTGGACGTATCTTCCTGCCTCCGAACAGGGTACGGATCTTTCAGAGCTGAACGGGCTGAAGGATGGGATCCTCCGTCTGCTGGAACCGCTCCGGATCCTGTTTGAAGGAGGCAGTGCCGGGGTAGGCTCTGTGGTGCGGGAACTCCGGACCCTGATGGAGGAGACCGGCGCGGAAGAGGCGCTGAAACAGAGAAAGAAACGGTTCGCGGAAGAGTGCGACGCGGAACATGAGCGGGAATACGAAAGGGTTTTTGAGGAGACCGTAAGGATCCTGTCAGAGATGGAAGAGCTCCTGGGGGATGAACAGCTGAACCGGGAGGAGATGAACGGGATCCTTGAGACCGGACTGAATGAGATCCGGGTCGGACAGATCCCTGCTTTTGCTGACCGGGTGCAGGTGGGAGATCTGACAAGGACCAGACTCGGGGAGATCCGGGTCCTGTTCCTGATGGGGGCAAACGACGGCCTTCTTCCCTCCCTGCGCCAGAAGAACGGTGTGCTGACGGACAGGGAAAAAATGGCGCTGAAGGAGCTGGGGATCACCCTTGCCCCGACAGCGAGGGAAGATCTCTGCACCCAGCGATACTACCTGTACCGTATGGTGACATCGCCCTCGGAACGCCTGTACCTTTCTTACGCGCTCTATGACAGAGCCGGAAAGACGCTCCGTCCCTCCGGGATCCTGATGCATCTTCTGCGTCTGTTTCCGGAGCTGAAAAAAGAGGCTTCTCCTGGCGGAGAAGCTTTGAAGCCCCTCAAAGCAGGGGCGTGCCCCCCCGATCAGAGATCGGGGGCAGAGACGGAGGAACCGCTGTTCTCTGGGCTGCAGGCGGAACGTCTCCTGGTACGCGGCCTGAGGACTGCCAGGGATGGGGAGATCCTTCCGGAACTCCGTGATCTTCTTACGGCGGAAAATACCGTGCCGGAGAAAAAGAAGCTTCTCCTGGTGGACGCAGCCACCTTTTTCCATGAGGACCGGCTGCTGGGGAGGGCTGCGGCCAGGGCGCTTTACGGGAAATTCCTGTATGGAAATGTCACAAGGATCGAGACCTTTTTCAACTGTCCCATGCGTCATTTCCTGAAGTACGGACTGAATCTGAAGGAGGAGCGGGAGTACGCTTTCACAGGGCAGGACGCGGGCACGCTGTCCCACAGGGCCATGGAACTGGTCTTTTCGCGCGCAGCGGCTGAAGGCCGCATGCCCGGGGAGATGGAGGAGGAAGAACAGGACGCTTTTGTACAGGAATGTGTGGACGAGGCAGTCCGCGGGGACGAGAGCGGTCTTTACGAGGACAGTGCGAGAAACCGGTATCTTGTGAAAAAACTCTGCGGTATCGTGAAAAAGAGCGTCAAAGTCATGGAACAGCAGAGGATGCGGGGAGATTTCCGGCCATATGCTCTGGAGGAGAGTCTGGCCTCCGGCGGAGAACGGCCGGTGCTGCTCACAAGGCTTTCCGGCGGGGAATGGATGCGCCTCGGAGGCAGACCAGACCGGATCGACATCGCGGAGGAGGGCGGGATGATCGCCCTGAAGATCATCGATTACAAGACCGGGAATGTGAAATGGGAACCTTACCGTATTCTCAGCGGATCACAGCTGCAGCTGATCCTGTATCTGGATGCCGCTGCGGAGCTCCTGAAGCAGAGGTTCCCGGAGAAGGAGATCGTACCTGCCGCAGTCCTCTACATGAAGCTTCAGGATCCGTGGCTGAAGCGGACTGGCAGAGACACGCCGGAACTGATAGAAAAATTGATCCTGAAAGAACTGAAGCCCAGCGGGCTGGTCAATATCCGGCCGGAGGTGATGAAGCATCTCTGCGCGGTCCCGGAGGAAGCACCGGAAGTCCTTCCTGTAAAGCAGAACAAGGCCGGAGGATGGTCCGGCGACGGCGCGGCAGATGAGAAACGCTTCACCATGCTGCGGAACTATGTGAGAAAAAAAGCGAAGGAAGCAGGGGAACAGATCTACGATGGGAAAATGTCGCCGGAACCGCTGCAGGAAGGCGCGAACGATGCCTGTACCTGGTGCAGCTACAGCGCGGTGTGCGGGTTTGACCTGAAATGTCCCGGCTTCCGCGGGAACATCAGTCTGAAGATAAAACCGGAGGAAGTATTCCGGGTGATCGAGGAAGAGGAGGAGCAGAAGAATGCCTGACTGGACTGCGGAACAGGAACGGGCCATTTCCCTGAAAGACAGGAAGCTTCTGGTCTCGGCGGCCGCCGGCAGCGGCAAGACTGCCGTGCTGACGGAGCGCATCTGCCGCAGAGTGACGGACAGAACACGGCCCGCAGATATCGACGAACTGCTGATCATGACGTTTACCCGGGCTGCTGCTGCGGAAATGCGGGAGAGGATCCGGAAACGCCTTGAAGAAGAGACTGTAATAGAAACGTCTGAGCATCCGGAAAGCAGCCGCGCGGCACAGCTGAAACGACAGCTCATGCTCCTGGACGGCGCCAGGATCACAACGATCGACAGCTTCTGTCTCTCCGTGCTCCGGGAGCACTCGGATCTTACCGGTCTGGACCCTTCTTTCAGGGTGGGATCGGAGGAAGAGCTTTCTCTGATGAGAAACGATATCCTGGAGGACTATCTGGAAGAGAAATACGAGGAAGCGGACCCGCGATTCATGCGATTTGCGGACTGCTTTTCCGGCGGAAGGTCCGACAGTGCGGTGCCGGAACTTCTGGAGCAGATGAGGAAGATCGCGGAGAGCCGGCCCTGGCCTGAAGAATGGCTGAAGGAGTGCGCCGGAAGCACCTGGAAAGGAGGGGGGATCCCGGAAGATGCCCCCTGGGTCCTGTATACTTTCACGGAACTGCGCCTGATGGGGGAGGAACTCCTGAAAAAGGCGGAGGAAGCACAGTCCCTCTGCGCCATGCCGGACGGTCCTGAAGGATACCGGGCTGCGGTGGAGGAAGAACTGGAGGAGTTTAAGACGCTGAGCGGTGCCCGGACCTTTGCGGAACAGCAGGAAGCATTGAGACGGTTCCGCCCCTGGACTTCGCTCGGGAAAAAACATCCGAAAAATGTTTCGGAAGAAAAGAAGAAACGCGTCAAGGAGCTGAGAGACTTCTGGAAAAAGGTCATCGAAGAGCACCTCCTTCCGGAATTCGGGGACTGGGATCCGGAGACTGTGGAAGCCGACCTTCTGGAGGAAGCGGAGACTGTCCGCACAGTGACGGAACTGACTGCGGAATACAGAAGACGCTTCGCGGAGAAAAAGCGGGAAAAGAACATCCTGGACTTTTCCGACCTGGAGCACTTCGCACTGGAGATGCTGTGGGAGAAGCAGCCGGACGGCACCAGGAAGAGAAGCTCCCTGGCGGAGGAATACAGGTCGGAACTGAAAGAGATCTATGTAGATGAGTATCAGGATTCCAACGAGGTCCAGGAGCAGCTCCTCAAAGCCATCACCGGGAACGAGCAGTTCCTGGTGGGAGACGTTAAGCAGTCCATCTACGGCTTCCGGCTCGCGAAGCCGGAGCTGTTCCTGGAGAAATACCGGACTTACAGGAAGGACGACCTTTCAGGTGATCCGCTGCCGGAGGGCTGTGACACCCGGGTGGACCTGTCGCGGAATTTTCGAAGCAGACATGAGGTCCTTGACACAGTGAACGACGTGTTCCGGACCCTGATGGACGCGCCTGTGGGGGGACTGCGTTACACGGCGGAGGAAGAGCTGTATCCCGGAGCATCTTATCCGGATCCCGGTGTTCCAGGACCGGATCCCTATGCTGCGGAACTGGTGCTCACGGATGCCATGGGGGCTTCGGGAACAGAGAAGACAGAAGCGGAAGCACGTATGATCGCCGGGAGGATCCGGAGCATCACAGACCCGGAAAATGGACTGAAGGTGCGGGACAGCTCCACGGGAGAGCTGCGGCCGGCGGTATATGGCGATATCGTGATCCTGCTCCGTTCCATGAGAGGACGGGCGGAAACTCTGGTCAGCGTGCTGATGAGCGAAGGGATCCCCGCAGAGGCAGAGCAGAACACCGGGTATTTCAACGCTCTGGAAGTGAAGACGATCCTGAGTTTTCTGTCGGTGATCGACAACCCCCTCAGGGACATTCCGCTGGCGGCGTTCCTCCGTTCCCCTCTGTCCGGCATGACGGAGGAGGAGTTCGCGGAGCTGCTGGCAGGGGAGGAAAAAGGAAGACCGCTGTGGCAGAGACTTCTTTCCGCGGCGGAAAGGATGCCTGACAGCAGCGGGGCGGCAAAGCTCCGGGAGGCGGAACAGCTGCTCGGGGAGTATGCGGACAAGGCTGTATATCTGGCGCTTCCGGACCTCATAAGAGATGCCATGTACGAGACGGGTTACTACGCTTATGCGTCTGCCCTCCCCGGAGGAGAAGTGCGGAAAGCGAACCTGGATATGCTGGTGGTCAAAGCGGAAGATTTTGAGGGCACCGGCTACAGAGGCCTGTACGATTTTATCCGCTATATCGAGCTGCTGAAAAAGTACGACACAGATTTCGGAGAAGCCCAGACAGCTTCAGACCAGGGCAGTTCTGTCAGGATCATGACCATACATAAGTCCAAGGGACTGGAGTTCCCTGTAGTGATCCTGGCGGATATGGACCACAGGTTCAATACCAGGGACACTTCCGCTCCGGTGCTTGCGGACCAGAGGTTCGGCATCGCGGCGGAAGCCGCGGACCCGGTGCTGAAGCTCCGGGGCACAACGCTGAAAAAGAATATCTTCGCCTGGCATATGATGTCAGAGATGCTGGGGGAGGAACTGCGGGTCCTGTATGTCGCGATGACCAGGGCGAAGGAAAAGCTGATCATGACTGCCTCCGTGGAGCAGCCTCTTATAAAGGCGGAAGCTGCGGTGAGAGGCGGGATAAAGGAGCGTGCGGGTTTTGACGAGGTGCGCGGGCAGCGGACTTATCTGGACTGGATCCTGCTGGCTGTATCAGTATCAGAGCGCCGGTGCGGGATCAGAGTCTCTGTGACTGATACGGAGAGTCTGGAAGAAGCACATTCCGGGGAGCTGAAGCGGATCCTCTCCCTTCGGAAGCAGCTGGAGGAGATGGTCTTCGGGGACAAAAGTACAGAACCCAGGGATATTCCCAGGTTCAGGTACCTCGGCATGGAATACAGCCACAGGGAAGACGTGGACCTTCATACTAAACGTTCCGTCTCTGAACTGAAACACCGGGGACAGGAAGAAGAAGACGAGCCGGCGGAGCGGCCGGTGTACACGGAGGATCAGGAAGAAGCGTCCCGGCGCGGCATGCTCCGGGGAACATTGTACCACCGGGTGATGGAAAAACTGGATTACAGAAGGCCCCTGACGGTCCCGGAACTGGAGATCCAGCTCCGGGAGTGGAAGGAACAGGGGATCTTCACGGAGGAAGAGCTGTCCATGGTGCGCGGCAGAGATTTCGGGGCCTTTCTTTCCAGCGCACTCTGCGGCAGGATGCATCAGGCTGCCCTCCGCGGGACGCTCCGGAGAGAGGCGCCCTTCGTGATGACGCTTCCGGCATACGAGGTGGACCCGGGCGTGTCTTCGGAAGAGCCGGTCCTGATCCAGGGCGTCATCGACGCCTGGTTTGAGGAGGACGGAAAGATCGTACTGGTGGATTACAAGACAGACAGGGGCGTGCCGGAAGAAACTCTGACCGACCGCTATCACCTGCAGATGGAATACTACAGGAAAGCGCTCAGAATGATGGAGGGGAAAGAGACGGGAGAAGCGTTCCTCTGGAGCTTTGCCCTGGGAAAAGCGATCAGCTTGTAGAAGGCCGTATTTTGCGGTATACTGCGGACATATAACTCTTCCTTCCGGGGGGGGGACTGCCCTCCCGGAGGAATGGAGCCTGAAAAGGAGTGACATGACAAGAAGAACGCTCAGAGAGCACTGCTTTAAAATGCTGTTCTGCACCGATTTCTATCCTCCGGAGGAAGCGGGGGAGCAGATCGAGGATTATTTCCTCTCCGGCACCGAAGAAGAGACCGATGAGAACGGGAACACAGAGACGGTCCATCTGGTGGAACTTTCGAAAGAAGAAGAGGAAGAATGCCGTTCGAGGGTGGACACGATCCTGGAGAAACTTCCGGAGATCGACAGGATCCTCGAAGGTGTTGCGGAAGGATGGAGACTTGGCCGCATGGGACGGGTGGAGCTGACGATCCTCCGCCTGGCTTGTTTTGAGATCCGCTTTGATGAGTCTGTCCCTGACAAGGTGGCAATCAACGAAGCGGTGGAACTGGCGAAAAAATTCGGCGGCGATGAATCCCCGTCCTTCGTCAACGGGGTCCTCGCGAAATTAGTCTGAGCCATGGCCGGAATCTATTCCGTCTCCCAGGTCAATTCCTATGTGGGGGCGCTGTTCCGGGAGGATTTCATGCTGCGGCGCATCCGCGTCCGCGGGGAACTTTCCAACGTGAAATACCACAGTTCCGGTCATATCTATTTTACAATGAAGGATGCGGGAGGGACGCTTGCCTGTGTGATGTTTGCGGGACAGCGGAAGGGTCTCTCTTTTCGCATGCAGGAGGGACAGAAGATCATCGCAGAGGGATCCGTTGAGGTCTACGAGCGGGGAGGAACATACCAGCTGTATGCGTCCTCTGTCTCCCTGGAGGGCAGCGGGGATCTTTATGCCGCCTTCCTCAGGCTGAAGCAGGAACTGGAAGAGATGGGCATGTTTGCTCCGGAATATAAAAAGCCGGTTCCGAAATATGCTTCTGTGGTCGGCATCGTCACCGCTTCCACAGGTGCGGCGGTCCGGGACATCATCAACGTATCTACCAGGAGGAATCCGTTCGTGCAGCTGGTGCTTTATCCGGCACAGGTCCAGGGACACGGGGCGGCAGAAAGCATCGTCCGCGGCATCCGGGCGCTGGACCGGTACGGTGTGGACGTGATCATCGCCGGACGAGGCGGCGGCTCCATTGAGGACCTCTGGGCCTTCAACGAGGAAACAGTGGCCAGGGCCATTTTTGACTGCGGAACGCCGGTGATCTCAGCGGTCGGTCACGAGACGGATTTTACGATCGCCGATTTCGTCGCGGATCTCCGGGCACCGACGCCCAGTGCCGCGGCGGAGCTTGCGGTGCCGGACATGGCGCGCCTGACCGGTGACCTGAAGGAGAGAGAGACTGCTCTCAGAGCTGCCATGATCCGTCGGATCAGTCGGGAGAGGGCGGAACTGAAGACAAGGGAGCTGCGGCTGAAGCTCCGTTCTCCTGGAGCAAGGCTCAGGGAGAAGAGAAACCGCACTGAAGAGCTCAGGACCGCGATCCGGCACGCGATCAACAGAAAATACACCGGGACAGAGCAGCGGTTCCTCAGGGACGCGGAACGGCTGAAGGCTCTGTCTCCCCTGAACCGTCTGCGCGGAGGCTTTGCCTACGTTACGGACGGAGATGGGAAGGCTGTCAGAAGTGTTTCTGACCTCAGGACCGGGGATACAGCCAGTCTCAGGTTCCGCGACGGAGAAGCAAAGGCAGAGATCAGGTCTGTCACCATACTGGAAGAAAGGAAAACGGAAGACTGATGGGCGACGCAGACAGCAGAGGGACCGGGTCCCGGACTGTGGAGATGCAGCTGGAAGAGCTGGAAAAGGTGCTGGAGCAGCTGGAAGATGAGACAACACCTCTGGAGGCCTCTTTCTCCCTGTACGAAAAGGGAATGGCGCTGGTGAAAGAGATCAATGGCAGGATCGACAGAGTCGAAAAACAGATGATCATACTGGAGGGACAGGAAGATGAGTGAATTCCGCTACGATGTGACAGAGATCAACCAGATCATCGGATCTTTTCTGCCAGATGTCAGAGGATTCCAGACCACGGTGCAGAAAGCGATGAACGAAGCCGTAAGGAACGGCGGGAAGCGCGTGCGCCCGATCATCATGTATGAGACATGCCGCATGTTCGCGGAAGCCTGCGGAGAGGAAAAGGATTCCTGGATCAGCGATATCGCTCCCTTTATGGCGGCGATCGAGATGATCCACAGCTTCTCCCTGGTCCATGACGATCTTCCCTGCATGGATAACGACACTCTGCGGAGGGGCATGCCGACCACATGGTATACGTATGGGGAAGCCATGGGCACCCTTGCCGGGGACGGGCTGATGCTGGAGGCGCTGTATGTGACAGGCAGGAGCGCCGCGGAATCCTCAAATCCCGCGAGAGCCGGCAGGGCCATTGAGATCCTCGGGGAGAAGAGCGGTATCAGGGGCATGCTGGGCGGACAGTCTGTGGACGTGGAAATGACAGGGAAACCACTGGACAAGGAACAGCTGGACTTCATCTACCGGCTGAAGACCGGTGCTCTGATCGAAGCATCCTTCATGATCGGAGCGGAGATCGGCGGCGCGACGGTGAAGGAAGTTGAGGAGATGGAAAAGATCGGGCAGAATGTGGGTATTGCCTTCCAGATCCGGGATGATATCCTTGACGTCACTTCGACGGAGGAAGAACTGGGGAAGCCCATCGGATCTGATGAAAAGAACCAGAAAACCACGTATGTTACACTGTACGGGATCGAACAGGCGGAGAAAGAGGTGGAACGTCTTTCGGCAGAAGCGGAGCAGCTTCTGGAAGATCTTCCCGGAGACCACTCCGCGCTGACGGAGCTGATCAGGATGCTGATCGGCCGCAGGAGCTGAAAATGATACTTGAACGGATCAACGGACCGGAGGATATCCGGAAAGTACCGAAAAAAGACCTGAAGCGTCTGGCGCAAGAGATCAGGGAGTTCCTGATCTCGAGCATCAGCGAAACAGGCGGACATCTGGCCAGCAATCTCGGGGTCGTGGAGCTTACTATGGCGATGTACCTGGCGTTTTCTCCGCCCGAGGACAAGATCATCTGGGATGTGGGGCACCAGTCCTACACGCACAAGATCCTGAGCGGGAGAAAAAAGGATTTCTCCGGACTCCGGACCTTCGGGGGCATCTCCGGTTTCCCGAAGCGGGGGGAAAACCCGTGTGACGCATTCAATACGGGACACTCCTCCACATCCATATCGGCCGGGATCGGCATGGCGCAGGCCAGGGACCTGCTGGATCAGAATTATTATATCCTCTCTGTGATCGGCGACGGCGCCCTCACCGGGGGAATGGCCTATGAAGCCCTGAACAATGCGGCGAGACTGAAGAAGAACTTTATCATCGTGCTGAACGATAATAAGATGTCCATCTCGGAAAATGTGGGCGGGATGTCGGAGTATCTGAGCAGTATCCGCACAGGAAAGGGATACAACCGTTTCAAGGAGAAGCTGGCGGAGCGTCTCGGCGCGATCCCTGCCATCGGAGAATCCCTGGTGGAGGGCCTGAGAAGCACAAAGAACGGGATCAAACAGCTGATCCTTCCGGGAATGCTGTTTGAAAATATGGGCATCACCTATCTGGGACCCGTGGACGGGCACGACATCCGGAAGCTCGTGAAGGCATTCGAGGACGCGAAGCGTCTGGACCACGCCTGTATCGTCCACGTGCTGACCCGGAAGGGGAAGGGATATCCTCCGGCGGAGAAAAGACCGGAGGCGTTCCACGGAGTCGGGCCCTTTGTGATCAGCACAGGGGAGCCGAAGAAAAAAAAGCAGTATCCGGATTACACGAATGTGTTCTCATCCGCACTGATCAGACTTGCCGAAGCGGATCCGAGGATCGTCGCAGTCACCGCGGCGATGCCGGAAGGGACCGGACTCAGCGCGTTCCGGAAGCGTTTTCCGAAGCGTTTTTTTGATGTGGGTATCGCGGAACAGCACGCTGTCACGAGCGCTGCCGGTATGGCGGCGGGAGGGCTCAGACCCGTCGTGGCGGTCTATTCCTCCTTCCTGCAGAGAGGCTTCGACCAGATCCTGCATGACGTGTGTATTCAGAATCTCCCGGTCGTTTTCTGTCTGGACCGGGCGGGGCTGGTCGGCGCCGACGGAGATACGCATCAGGGGATCTTTGACCTGTCCTATCTGAGCTGCATCCCGAACATGAGCATCCTGGCGCCGAAAAACGACCGTGAGCTGGAGGACGAGCTCCGCTTCGCCCTTTCCTACGGCGGACCCATCGCAATACGGTATCCGAGAGGACAGGCTTACCGTGGTCTGCAGGAATTCCGCGATCCGGTGGAGTTCGGAAAGGGAGAAATGCTGTACGAGGAATCAGGGACAGCGATCCTGGCAGCCGGCAGTATGGTAAGCACCGGAGAACATGTGCGGGAGAAGCTGAAAAAGCGGGGACACAGCTGTTCTCTGGCTAACGCGAGGTTTATAAAGCCTCTGGACACGGAGCTTCTTGAGCGGCTGGCAGGCCGTCACGATGTGATCGTTACGATGGAAGAAAATGTGATGAGCGGCGGACTTGGTCTCCAGGTGTCGGACTGGCTGATGCAGCATCATCCGGAGATCCGGATGATCCATATCACGCTGCCGGATGCCTATGTGGAACACGGCGATGTTTCCGTGCTTCGGGAACATCTCGGGATCGATTCGGATTCCGTCATCAGAAAACTGGAAGAGAGCGGGATAATATGAAAAAAAGACTGGACCTGCTGCTGACAGAAAGAAACCTCGCTCCGAGCAGAGAGAAGGCGAAGGCGCTGATCATGGCCGGGATCGTCTACGTGAACGGGCAGAAGGAAGACAAGGCCGGGGCCTCCTTTCCGGAGGAAGCCGTGATCGAGGTCCGCGGGAGCACACTGAAATATGTGAGCCGCGGCGGGCTGAAGCTGGAGAAGGCAGTGTCGGAATTCGGCGTTAAGCCGGAGGGAAAGGTCTGCATGGACGTAGGGGCTTCCACCGGGGGATTTACCGACTGCATGCTGCAGAACGGCGCGGTGAAAGTTTACGCGGTGGATGTGGGCCACGGCCAGCTGGACTGGAAACTCCGCAACGATCCCAGAGTCGTCTGCCTCGAAAAAACGAATATCAGGTATACCACCCGGGAACAGGTCCCGGAGGAGATCGCTCTTTCGTCTATTGATGTATCATTCATCTCTCTTTCCAAAGTGCTGCCTGCGGTGAAGAGTCTGCTTGCTGCGGACGGAGAGGTGGTGGCCCTGATCAAACCGCAGTTCGAGGCGGGGCGTGAACAGGTGGGAAAACACGGCGTTGTGCGGGATCCCGCCGTACATTGTTCCGTGATCCGCGCGGCCGCGGAATATGCTGCGCAGAATGGATTCACTGTCCGCGGACTCACGTATTCACCGATCCGCGGGCCGGAAGGCAATATCGAATATCTGTACGATCTCAGCGCGGATCCGGCAGAGGCGGAGCGGTATCCCGCCCTGACGGAGGAAGAGATCCTTAAGACTGTACAGGAAGCTCACCGGGAACTGGATCAGAAAAAGGAAGCTTCTCCTGACGGAGAAGCTTTGAAGCCCCTCAAAGCCGGGGCGGGCTCCCCCGATCAGAGATCGGGGGCAGAGAAGGAGCAGCAGGTATGAAACGTTTCTGGCTGTTTGTCAACTGGAAAAAAGAGCATGCGGCGGAGACCGCGGCATTTGTCCGTGAGTGGATGCTCAGGCATGGAGCGGAGTCCGTCGTCATCACCGACGAACTTGATCCGGAGCGGATCAGAGAGTCTGCGGACTGCCTGATCACACTGGGCGGAGACGGGACCATCATCCGCGCATCCCGGCGGATCGCAGGAAGCGGCATTCCCATTGCGGGAGTGAATCTGGGGAACCTTGGCTATCTTACCGCAGTCAGCAGCAAGGCGGAGATCCCGGAGCTGCTGGATGCACTTTTATGCGACCAGTATCGGATCGAGAACCGGATGATGCTGAAAGGGATGCTGGGGGAAGGGGAAGGGTGCCTGAATCAGGTCGAAAAGCCTCATCTTGCGCTGAATGAGATCGTTCTGCACCGTCATACCGACGCTGCCGCAGTGGAATTCCGTGTTCTTGTGAATGGCGCTTTCTTGAATGAATATAAATCAGATGGTATAATTATTTCCACACCGACCGGTTCCACCGCCTATAATCTCAGCGCGGGCGGGCCGATCGTTGATCCATCGGCGAAGATGAAGATCCTTACGCCGATCTGTCCTCATGCCCTGAACAGGAGCAGCATCGTCCTGAAGGCAGAGGACCGTCTGGATATTCTGATCCCTCCGGGAAACGATGGAGAGATCAGCGTGAGTTTCGACGGCGCGGTAAACCTGCACGTCGGACCGGGAGGATGCGTGCGCATCACGGAGACGGAATGCACGACTCCTCTGGTCCTGCTGCCCGGCGGCACGTTTCTCACCCAGCTGAGAAATAAAATGACAACTCTGTAGGAGATCAACATGAAACTTGAAAGACACTCGAAGATCGTGGAACTGATCGGAAAGTACGAGATCGATACCCAGGAAGAGCTTGCTGAACGGCTGCGGGAAGCAGGCTTCACTGTGACGCAGGCCACCGTATCAAGGGATATCCGCGAGCTGAAGCTCACGAAGATCGCGATGGACAACGGAAAGCAGCGCTACACTGTGATGCAGTCCCAGGATTCCCACACAGATAAGTATATCCGGATCCTGCAGGACGGATATCTTTCCATGGACCGCGCGCAGAATATCCTGGTGATCCGTACAGTTCCGGGGATGGCTATGGCAGTTGCGGCTTCTTTGGATGCTCTTCATTTTCATGAACTGGTTGGCTGCATCGCCGGAGATGACACGATCCTCTGCGCTGTGCGGTCTTCGGATGACACGATCAACCTGATGGAGAAGATCCGGAAGATGATCGGTATATAAGGAGGGCAAAGAAGGAAGGATAATGCTTTCAGAACTGCATGTTAAAAACTTTGCCCTGATAGAACAGGCGGACCTGGAGTTCCGCGAAGGGCTGAATATACTTACGGGCGAGACCGGTGCGGGAAAATCCATCCTGATCGATTCCATCGCCGCGGCGCTGGGAGGAAAAGCCGGAAAGGATTTGATCCGCACCGGCGAGGAATCTGCCTATATTGAACTGATATTTTCCGTGGAGGGAGAAAGCCGGATCGAGGCGCTGAAGGAACTGGGCATTACCCCGGAGGAAGACGGCACGCTGATCCTTTCCAGGAAGATCATGAAGAACCGGAGCGTCCTCAGGATCAACGATGAGGCGGTCACAGCCCAGAAACTCCGCAGCATCACAGGACTTCTCATCGATATCCACGGGCAGTCGGAGCACCAGAACCTGCTGTACCCGGAAATGCATCTGAAATTCGTGGACCTGATGGGACCCGTTGTACTGAAAGAACAGAAGGAAAAGTGCGCGGACCTTTACCGGCGCTACGCGGAGATTAAGAACATCCTCAGGAAAGAGTCAGATCAGGCGTTCCGGGAACGTGAAAAAGAGATCCTGCAGTATGAGATCGGGGAGATCCGGGAAGCGGACCTGAAGGCCGGTGAAGAGAAGGAACTGCAGGCAGAGTACCTGAAGATCCGCAATTTCGCGAGGATCCGGGAAGCGCTGGGAGCAGCTGCGGCGGCACTGGATACAGACGCGGTCTCCCAGGCGGTGCGCCGGGTATCCGACGTCACGGAATACGCTCCGGAACTGCAGGAGCTTTCAGGCCAGCTGGAGGAACTGGACGGTCTTCTCACGGACGCAAGAAGAGAAGTGATGTCCAGACTGGAGGAAGCGGACTGCGACGATGAACGTCTCCGGACAGTATCGGAGCGTCTGGACCTGATACGCCGGCTGGAGGAGAAATACGGGGAGGATGTGCCAGGGATCCTCGGTCTGCTGGGAAAAAAGGAGGAACGGCTGGAGTTCCTCATTTCTTTTGAAAAGAACCGGTCGGAGATGATCCGGGAGAAAACAGGCCTGGAAAAAGAACTGACGGAGCTGTGCGGAAACATCTCGGCACTCCGGCGGCAGACTTCCGCAACACTGGAAAAGAATGTGGTAGCAGTCCTCCGTTCTCTGAATTTTGAATCTCCTTCTTTTGAGATCCGGTTCCGTGAGAAAGAAGAATTCGGCGAAGACGGAAAGGACGCAGCCGAGTTTTTTATCAGCACGAACCCCGGAGAACCTCTGAAGCCGCTCCGGAATGTGGCAAGCGGCGGTGAGCTTTCCCGCATCATGCTGGCGCTGAAGTCGGTGCTGGCGGAGAAGGATGAGATCCCGACGGTGATCTTCGACGAGATCGATACTGGTATCAGCGGAAGGACAGCACAGATGGTGGCGGAAAAACTCTCTGTCATCGGAAGAGGACGACAGGTCCTCTGCATCACACATCTGCCGCAGATCGCGGCCTTTGCGGATCATCACTTCCTGATCCGGAAACAGTCGGACGGCATGCGGACCAGGACCGGGATCTCGGAGATCACGGGAAGCGGCATCACGCAGGAGCTTGCAAGGCTCATCGGCGGAGCGGAGATCACGGAAGGAGTTTTAAAGACCGCGGAGGAAATGAAGCTCCTGGCGGAGGAAATGAAAAACAGTGCGGGTGCCTGCGCTTTATCGTAAACTTTGTGCTATACTGTTCTTGTCAGTAAAGTGAAAGTACCGGAAGGAGATCTTATGAAGAACATACTGTTTGTTGCGTCTGAAGCTGTCCCGTTCATCAAGACCGGGGGACTGGCGGATGTCGCCGGAACGCTTCCGAAGTGTTTTGACAAAAAGTATTTTGACGTCCGGGTTATCATACCGAAATATATGTGCATTCCCGAAGAGATCCGGTTCAAATTCGAATACCTGGATCACTTCTATATGTACTATAACGGCCAGGAGCGCTACGTCGGCATTCTGAAATATGTGCAGGACGGTGTGACCTTCTATTTCATCGACAACGAATCCTACTTCAGCGGACCGAAACCCTACGGAGACTGGCTCTATGACCTGGAGAAGTTTGCTTTCTTCTCCCAGGCGGCTCTTTCCGCGCTTCCGGTCATCGGATTCAAGCCTGACGTCATCCACTGCC
This sequence comes from uncultured Lachnospiraceae bacterium, assembly GCA_902780465.1. Classification (GTDB taxonomy): domain Bacteria; phylum Bacillota; class Clostridia; order Lachnospirales; family Lachnospiraceae; genus Moryella. The sequence goes on along the minus strand of CACZFV010000013.1, from coordinate 1,204 downwards.
ATGACTGGCAGACAGGACTGATCCCTGTCTATCTGAAGGACCGTTTCCGCGGAGGAGATTTCTTCAAAGATATCAAGTCCGTGATCACCATCCACAACCTGAAATTCCAGGGCGTGTGGGATGTAAAGACGATCCAGCGTCTGTCCGGACTTCCGGATTATTACTTCACCTCCGACAAGCTGGAAGCCTACAAGAACGGAAACTACCTGAAGGGCGGTATTGTCTATGCCGATGCAGTCACTACCGTCAGCAGCACTTACGCAAAGGAGATCCAGATGCCGTTCTACGGCGAAGGACTTGACGGCCTGATGAGAGCGCGCCAGAATGATCTCCGCGGTATCGTGAACGGCATCGATTACGAAGAGTTCAATCCGGAGACGGACAAACTGATTCCGCAGCCATATTCCATCAGCAATTTCCGCAAGGAAAAGATCAAGAACAAAAAGGCTCTTCAGAAGGAGTTTGGCCTTGATGTGGACGAGAAGAAGTTCATGATCGGTGTTGTCTCCAGACTGACCGACCAGAAGGGCTTCGATCTGATCAACAGCGTGATGGACGAGCTCTGCTCGGACGAGAACCTGCAGCTGATAGTCCTGGGCACCGGTGACGAGAGATATGAGAACATGTTCCGTCACTATGACTGGAAGTATCACGACAGAGTCTCTGCCCAGATCTATTATTCGGATGCAGTCGCTCATAAGATCTATGCTTCCTGTGACGCATTCCTGATGCCGTCCCTGTTCGAGCCCTGCGGCTTGTCCCAGCTGATCGCCCTTCGGTACGGCACGCTTCCTATCGTACGGGAGACCGGCGGACTGAAGGATACGGTCGAACCCTTCAATGAGTATGAAGGTACGGGCACAGGCTTCTCCTTCTCCAACTACAACGCGCAGGAGATGCTGAACACGGTGCGCTACGCGAAGTCGATCTTTACGGAAAGAAGAAGAGACTGGAATAAGATCGTGGACCGCGCCATGGCGGCTGACTTCTCCTGGAATGCTTCCGCGCTGAAGTATCAGGAGCTGTATGACTGGCTGATCGGATACTGAAGACAGGTGAAATGAAGAACAGAATATGAGTATTTTTTCACAGCTTTTAAAAAACCAGGTGTTTTCCTGTTCTGCTGCCGGCTGGTTCATCGCTCAGCTGCTGAAGACGATCATAGACACGTGGTCCACAGGCTCGTTTAAAATGGAACGGCTCT
>CACZFV010000012.1 GCA_902780465.1 uncultured Lachnospiraceae bacterium | reverse complement strand
ACGCCGTTTTTCCCGAGTTCCGCCATCCGCTGCAGGTCTGCGGCTTCTCCGAAGACCGGCGTGTAATCGATCTTGAAATCTCCGGTGTGGAAGATCACTCCGGCAGGCGAGAAGATCGCCAGTGCGGAGCTGTCGGAGATCGAGTGGTTCGTCTTGATGAACTCCACATTAAAGTCGCCGAGCGGGACCGTATCCCCGTGGTTCACGACGAACAGCTTCGCGGAGTCCGCCAGGCGGTGTTCCTCCAGCTTGTGGCGGATCAGCGCGATCGTCAGTCTTGTGGAATAGACAGGCACATTCAGGTCCTTCAGGATATAGGGCAGTGCGCCGATGTGGTCCTCATGGCCGTGGGTGATCACAAATCCCTTTACCTTGGAGGCATTGTCCTTCAGATAGGTGATGTCCGGGATCACGCAGTCGATGCCGTACATATCCTCCGAAGGGAACGCGATGCCGCAGTCCACTGCGACGATGCTGTCTCCGTACTCGAAGGCCGTAATATTCATTCCGATCTGTTCCAGGCCGCCCAGCGGGATGATCTTCACCACCGCTCCTTCGTCCCGGCGGATCTTCGGTGCTTTCGGAAGCTTCTGCGCCTTGGGAAGTTTCTCCTGTTTCGGGAGCTTCTCCTGCTTCGGGAGCTTCTCCTGCTTCGGGAGCTTCTCCTGTTTCGGAAGTTTTTCATGTTTTGGAAGCTTCTCGTGCTTCGGAAGCTTCTCATGTTTCGGGAGCTTCTCGTGTTTCGGGAGCTTCCCTGCTTTTGCCGGCTTCTCTGCTTTCACAGACTTCTCTGTTTTTGCCGGCTTCTTCGTCTTTTTTGCTGTTTCGCCACCGGCCAGGGTGCGGCTCCGCTCCCTGAGTTTCCGGATGGCATTCAGCGGATTTTTTTCCATTTCGCTCAAATCACTGTTTACCTTTCTGAGAGTTCCACTCCCGTCTCTGTCATCAGTTCCTGAAAAATGCGGAAGATGCTTTCTGCCTCCGCATCGTCTTCTACGAATTCATAGACTGCTTCCGACTCTTCCTCGCCGGAAACATCCTTCAGGATATAGCATTCTCCGTCCCCTTCCTCGCTGTCAGCCGCAAGAAGATAGGAGCAGCCGTTCATTCTGGTCTCCTCCACCGCGTAAAGCATGATCTCCTGTCCGTCTTCGTCCGTCACAATAATACCGGCGCTCCCGCCGTTCTTTTTCTCTTCCATGTTTTCTCCATTCATTCCGCCGGGTGCGACTCCATGTATTCCTTCAGGATCAGACTTGCCGCCACCTGGTCGATATATTTTTTCCGTTCCTGCTTCGGCACGCCGCTTTCCGCAAGGATCTCATCCGCCTCCACCGTAGTGAGACGCTCATCCTGCCAGACCACCGGGATCCCCGTGCGTTTTTCCAGCAGCTCCCTGAAGGCTTCGCATTTCGCGACGCGCTCTCCGGCGTTTCCGCCCATGTGCAGGGGTCTTCCCAGCACAAAAAGATCAACCTGCCGCTCTTTCGCCAGCTCAGCAATGCGGGCGAGCGTCTTCCTGAGCTTGTTCTCACTCTCTCTTGTGACCGTCTCCAGCGGCTGGGCAGTCATCATCAGGGCGTCGCTCACCGCCACGCCTACTGTTTTCGAGCCGTAATCCAGCCCCATCAGTGTTTTCATATTTTTTCCTGCACAACAAAATAATTCCGATACAGTGTCTGCATCAGAAAAGGATATTTCCTGTTCAGTTTGGCCGAGCCCATAACGGCCATTTACGCGGCTTTCATTTAAAAACGGCAGTGATCAGTCACTGCCGCCAAATTTCTTGTCAATGTAAAAACTCAACAGCTCTTCCAGGATCTCGTCCCGTTCCACCTTCATGATCAGGCTTCTGGCGTTTTTATGACTTGTGATATAGGTGGGATCACCGCTCATCACATATCCGACGATCTGGTTCACCGGATTATACCCCTTTTCAGACAGCGCTTCATAGACCAGCTGCAGCACCTGGGTCACATCCATCTTATTTTCCTGAACTGCCCGAAAGAATTGTGTATCGTGTAAGTTTTCGCCCATAACCTTATCCTTTCAATTGCCATTATTGTAAACTAAAACACACCGTTCTTCAAGCCCTTCCTTCAGGATTCCTTTCCGCAGGATTCCAGCAGGAGGATATCCTCCGTCAGGAAACCTGCCGCAGTGCCGCTGACCAGCCTGTTCGCCCCCATTCCTGCGGGCGCTGCACAACGCACATATTCCCTTGTGCTCCCCACCATATAGGGAACGCCTCCGATCACGATCTCCTCTTCCGTCAGGATCTCCGCCTGTGTGCCGATGCGCTCGGCCCGGAAGGCGCGGGACTGTTCCTTCGTCAGAGCCTGCAGTGCTGCGGCACGTTCCGCCTTCACCGCCCTGGGCAGCTGTCCGGGCATCGAAGCAGCTCTGGTCCCTTTCCGCGCGGAATAGGGAAAGATATGGATCTCGTAGAATCCGGTCTTCTCCGCGAACCGGAGCGTCTCCTCAAACTCTTCTTCTGTCTCTCCCGGAAAACCGGTGATGATGTCCGTCGTCACCGCTGCATTCGGAAAGTACTCCCGCAGGAGGCATACGCTCCGGTAGTATTCTTCCGCCGTATACCTGCGGTTCATTCTCTTCAGCACACTGTCGCTTCCGCTCTGCAGGGACAGGTGGAAATGGGGGCAGAAATGCTCCAGATCCGAAAGTGTCCTGAGAAACGGTTCCGTGATCAGCCGAGGTTCCAGAGATCCGACGCGGACCCGCTCGATCCCCGTCACCCTGTCCAGGAGACGGATCACATCTCCCAGATCCTTCACCGGTGCATCTCCCCGGATCTCCATGTTTTCTAGATCTTTTCCGTAAGAGGACAGATGGATGCCCGTCAGCACCAGTTCCCGGTATCCTTTCCCCGCGAATGCCTCCGCTTCTCTCAGGATGTCCTCCGCGTTCCTGGACCGGATCCGCCCCCGCAGATAAGGAATGATGCAGTAGGTACAGAACTGGTTGCAGCCGTCCTGGATCTTCAGGAAAGCCCGGGTGTGGCTGTCCATGGTATCCGCGGAAAGATCTTCATAGCAGAAGGCTTCTTTCATATCTCCTGCCAGCAGCATCTGGTGTTTTCCCGATTCTTCCTTCTCCCGGAACCACTGTTCAAGGATCTCCGCGATCTTTGTTTTCTCCCGGTTTCCCAGGATGATGTCCACACCCTGGTCCTGTTTCAGCTGTTCCGCTGCCGCCTGGGCATAGCATCCTGCTGCCACGACCACCGCGTCCGGATTCATCGTCCTCGCCCTGTGCAGCATCTGCCGCGATTTCCTGTCGGCGATATTCGTGACGGAGCAGGTATTGATCACATAGACGTCCGCAACCTCTTCAAAGGAGCGGATCTCGTATCCCTCCCGGATCAGAGCCTGGCGCATCGCCTCGGTCTCATAAATATTTACTTTGCAGCCCAGCGTATGAAATGCGGCGCTTTTCACTGTCAGACTCCCTCTTTCCGAACCTCTGTCCGGGTTCAGCACTTGACTTTATTTCCTGTTCCAAATAAGATAAAGATATGGATCACGGGGCGCTGGGGCCCGATCTCAATCAGATAAGGAGGCGTTATTTTAATGAGTATGAAGACAGTTAAGATTTCCCTGAACTCTATCGACAAGGTGAAAGCTTTCGTGAACACCATCGCCCGCTACGATGAAGATTTTGACCTCGTGTCCGGCAGATATGTCATCGACGCGAAATCCATCATGGGTATTTTCAGTCTGGATCTTTCCAAGCCGATCGACCTGAACATCCACGGTTCTTCCGAAGAAAGCGATATCCTTGAGGCTCTGAAGCCCTATATCGTCGAATAATTCAAGTTCCGAATACTGTCTCAAAGCCGCAGGACACTGTCCTGCGGCTTTGTTGTTCTCTGACTGTCCGGATCACATCTCGCAGAGGATCCGCTCCTTGGTCCGGACAGCTTCCTGCACCAGCTCATTGATCCTTTCGCCGAGGCTCTCCTCCGACTTCCGGATGCGTTCCGCATCCGGGTGGGTCACCGGGTGCTTCGCCACGAAAATAGTGCAGCAGTCCTCATAGGGTTCGATGGAAGTCTCATAAGTGCCGATCTGCTCGGACCTCTCGATGATCTCCAGCTTGTCAAAACCGATCAGCGGCCGGAACACAGGCATCGTGCACACCTCGTTGGTGGAAACAAGGGAATCCACCGTCTGGCTCGCCACCTGGCCAATGCTCTCTCCCGTGATCAGCGCTTTGCTCCCGTTTTTCCGGGCGATCATCTCCGCGATCCGCATCATGTAGCGGCGCATGATGATGGTCAGCTCCTCGTGGGGGCATTTCTCGTAAATATACAGCTGGATGTCCGTAAAGTTGACGATGTGCAGGTTCACGGGTCCGGCGTAGCGGGATACCAGCTTCGCGAGCTCCACCACCTTCTGCTTCGCCCGTTCTGAGGTGTAGGGCGGAGCGTGGAAATACACCGCCTCGATCAGGACGCCTCTCTTCGCGATCATGTAGCCCGCCACCGGGGAATCGATGCCGCCGGAAAGCAGGAGCATGGCGCGTCCGTTCGTCCCCACCGGCATACCGCCCGGTCCGGGGATGCTGATGGAGTAGATGCTGACGCCCTCGTTCCGGATCTCCACATGCAGCGGGATCTCCGGATTCTTCACGTCCACCTTCAGGTTCGGACACCCGTTCAGGATCACTTCTCCAAGGTCCGCGCTGATCGTCTCGGAGGTGCCGGGATAGCTCTTGTCGATGCGTCGTGTGAACACCTTGAAGGTCATCTTCCGGTCGCCGTAGACCTGCTTCATGTACTCCACTGCAGCACGCTTCACTGCTTCGAAATCCTTCTCGGCAAAACGCACCACGGGGCAGATCGTCACAAGGCCGAAAACGCGCTTCAGCGCGTCCACCGTATCCTCGTAGTCGTAACCGTCCTCCATATCCACATAGATCCTTCCGTGCTCCCGGACGATCTCGTAATCTGCCCCGGTCTTCCGAAGGGCAAGGCGGATCTGATGGATCAGGGCGTCCTCAAATTTGAAGCGGTTCTTTCCCTTCACGCCGATCTCGCCGTACTTCACCAGAAATGACTTGAACTCCATAGAATAATAATTCCTTTCTCACCGCCGCGTGTACTTCCGAAGCATGGGAACCAGCTCCCGCATGGCGGTGAGGAACAGTTCCGCGTCCTGCATGGTGTTCTCCTCGCAGAGACTCACCCGGATCGTGGCGTCCAGAAGCTCCTCCGGGAGCCCGATCCCTTTCAGTGTTCCCGAGATGCCGGGATGATGCGTCGAGCAGGCGGAACCGCTGGAAACATAGATCTGCCTGTCCTCCAGTGCGTGAAGCAGCACCTCCGCGCGCACAGACGGCACGGAAATGCTGACGATGTGGGGTGCTGAGCCGCTGCCCTTCTCCGAGTTCACGGTGATACCGGAGAGCGGTCCCTCCGGGTCCCCGGTCAGTTCGTCGATCAGGTAGTCCTTGACCGCTGTGATCTCCGCGATCTTCCGGTCAAAGTCTTCATATGCCTCCGCCGCGGCCTCTCCCATGCCGGCGATCCCAGGCACATTGATGGTCCCGCTCCGCATGCCGCCCTGCTGGCCGCCGCCGAACAGAATAGGACTCAGCTTCACACCCTCCCTCACATAGAGAAATCCCACACCCTTCGGCGCATGTAGCTTATGGCCGCTGACACTGAGCATGTCGATCCCTTCCCTGGCGGGATAGATCCGGTACTTTCCGTACCCCTGGATCGCATCCGCGTGGATCAGCGTCCCGGGATTCTTCTCCCGGACCGCCCTGGCGATCTCCGGCAGCGGCTCCTTCGCCCCGGTCTCATTGTTGACGTACATTACAGAGACCAGGACCGTGTCCGGCCGCACCGCGTCCTTCAGTTCCTCCGGATCCACATGCCCCGCCGCGTCCACGGGAAGGACCGTTACTTCGTATCCCATGGACTCCAGAAACAGGAGCGGCTGATAGACGGCCGGATGCTCGATAGACGTGGTGATGAGGTGTTTGCCTTTTCTTTTGTTCGCCATGGCGGCGCCGATCAGCGCCAGATTGTCGGATTCGGTGCCGCCGGAGGTGAAGATGATCTCCTTGGGGGAACACTTCAGCGTCTTCGCGATCTTCCCGGCAGCATCCTTCACATACCGCTCGGCATCCACGCCCATCCGGTGCTTCGCGGACGGGTTTCCGTAGTCTTCCCGCATCGTTTTCACGACAAGCTGCATCACCCGCTCCGAGACCCGCGTCGTCGCGGAGTTATCAAAATAAACTGCCATTTTACTTCCCTTCTGTCTGCGCCATCAGGAGAGACAGCACCACAAAACCGGCCGTTTCCGTCCTGAGAATGCGTTTTCCCAGGGTCACGGCTTCAAACCCGGCTTCTTCCGCCTGCCTGATCTCCGTCTCTTCAAAGCCGCCTTCCGGACCGATGAACACAGCGATCTTCTGCCCGGGCGCGACGCTTTCCAGGATCCTCCTGGTCCGCTCCATTCCTTCCGCGTTCTCATAGGGGATCAGACGGATATCGGAATCCGCCGCCTCTTTCAGCGCGGCAGCAAAGGGCATAGGCATGGCGACTTCGGGGATCACACTTCTTCCGGACTGCTTCGCGGCGCTCTCGGAGATTGCCTGCCAGCGGCTCCGTTTCGATTCCGCCTTCTTCCGGTCCAGCTTCACCACGCAGCGCGCGGTCTCCACCGGGATCACCCTGGTTGCCCCCAGCTCCACTGCCTTCTGAATGATGAGCTCCATCTTATCACTTTTCGGCAGACCCTGGTAGAGGGAAATCTTCACCGGCAGTTCTCTGATGTCCCGGTTCTCCTCCAGCACGGACAGAAGGACTCTCTGCCCGGTGCGGTCCACTTCCCGGACCGTGCACAGATAGTCCCAGTCTTCACCCGCGCTTAAAAGGACCTGTTCTCCCGGTCTCACGCGAAGCACATTGGCCGCGTGATTCCAGTCAGGTCCTTCTATATAAGCCTCTTTTCCGGAGATCTGCTCCGGTCTCACAAAGAAATGATGCATCAGGTCACATCCTCCGGACAGTCACATTGACCCACTCGCCCTGATGATTCACCTCGAGGAGTTCAAATTCCGGATTCTGTTCAAATGCGGCGACGACCTTTTCCTCCATGGTATCGATGATACCGGAGGTGATGAAAATGGCGCCGTGCTTCAGATGGCGGGCGATCTCCCCCTGCAGGGCGATGATCACCGGTGCCAGGATGTTTGCCGCGGCCAGGTCGTAACACTCCTCGCCGCATGCCTTCTGCACTTCCGGGTCGTCGATCAGGTTGCCGCAGACCGTCCGGAACACGTCCTCCGAAAGGCCGTTGCTCTTCAGGTTTTCTCCCACGGCTTCCACCGCGTTGTCATCCAGGTCCGTGGCAAAGACACTTGCCGCGCCCAGCTTCAGGGCTGCGATGCCCAGGATCCCGCTGCCGGTCCCGACGTCCAGGACCCGGACCTCCGGATTCTTTTTTCGGATCTCCGGCAGGTATTTCGCGATCTGCCGGATGCAGAGCTGCGTCGTCTCATGGGCGCCGGTGCCGAAGGCTGTTCCCGGATCGATCTGGATCAGGGTCTTTCCTTCCGCGCCTTCCGGCAGTGCTTCCCAAGTGGGCTTGATCAGGATATCGCCCACGGTGAAGGGATGGAAAAACTCCTTCCAGTTGTTGATCCAGTCTTTATCCTCGGTCTCGCTCTCCGAGATCGTGCAGGGGCCCGGGTCCATGAACTGTCTCAGTTCCTCAAGACTCTCCCGTACCTCCGAGAGCTTCTCCTCCACCGCGTCCTCCGGGTCCAGATAGAAGCTGACCCGGGCGGTCCCGTCATCCGGCGGGAGCTCCGGCAGGATGTCGATGAACATCCCCTTGGTCTCGCTCTCTGTCAGCGGCACATTGTCCTCGACCTCAACGCCCTCGATCCCCAGCTCCGCCAGCGTGGCGCTGATCATGTCCACCGCGTCCGTCGTCGTTTCCAGCGTATACTTTTTCCACTTCATAGGGTGTTTACTTAAACAGTCCTTTCTTTCTGGAATTGCCTTCGCCAGTCATCGCGTCGTCGAACGCCTGCAGGGCGTCCTTCTGCGCCTGGGTCAGCTTGGTGGGCACATCCACGACCAGCGTGACGTAATGGTCGCCCCGTACATTCTTGTTGCGGAGGGAAGGAACTCCCTTGCCGCGGAGCCGCACTCTGGTATCTGTCTGGGTGCCGGCCTTCACAGTGTACTCCACTTCCCCGTCCACGGTGCGTATACGGATCGTTCCGCCCAGGGCTGCTCTCGCGAAGCTGATGGGCACGGTGGAGAAAATGTTGGTGTCCTGGCGCTTGAAGATGGGGTGCGGACTGACGATGCACTCCACCAGCAGGTCGCCCCGGTCGCCGCCGTTCAGACCCGGTTCGCCGCCGCCCGCCATCCTGACGGACAGGCCATTGTCGATCCCTGCGGGAATGGTGACCCGGAAAGTCTTCCTCTTCTGGTTGTAACCGGTGCCGTTGCAGCTGGTACACTTCTCCTTGATGACCTTTCCCGCGCCGCGGCAGTTCGGACAGGTCTGCACGTTCTGCATGGTTCCGAACATGGTCCTCGACATCTGGACGATCTTGCCTTTACCCTGACAGGTCGGGCATGTTTCCGGATTCGTTCCCGCCTTCGCGCCGGTTCCGTGGCACACAGTGCAGGTCTCCTTGAAGTTGACCGTGATCTCCTTCTCGCAGCCGAACACTGCTTCCTCAAAGGTCAGGCGCACCGACGTGCGGACATTGGCGCCTTTCTGAGGTTCGTTCGCGGAAGCCGTGCTTCTCCTCCCGCCGGTGAAGAAATCGCCGAAGATCCCTCCGCCGTCCCCGAACAGGTCGCCGAAGATATCGCTGAAGTCCGCGGCATTGCCGTAGAATCCGCCCCCTCCGCCGCCTCCGGGTCCGTCAAAGGCTGCGTGTCCGAACTGGTCGTACTGCCTTCTCTTCTCCGGATCGCTGAGGATCGAATAGGCTTCGCTGGCTTCCTTGAATTTTGCTTCCGCCTCCTTGTCCCCCGGATTCGCGTCCGGATGGTACTTTTTGGCCAGAGCCCGGTATGCTTTTTTCAGCGCTGCTTCGTCCGCATCCTTCGGGACGCCCAGCACCTCGTAATAATCCCGTTTCTGTTCTGCCATCGTGGTCCTTTCTTTCGTCTGTCATGAACTGCGCGGATATATCACTTCAGGTCCCGGAGGGCCGCAGTCAGCGGACCTCCGGGACCCTGGATCATCGTGATCTTCGTCATTCAGACGTTTTTCTTTCTTTCTGTCAGACTTCCTTGAAATCTCCGTCCACTACGCCGTCATCCGCCGCGTTCGCCTGAGCGCCCTGGGCGCCGCCGGCCTGCTGCTGTGCCTGTGCCTGCTCATAGACCTTGGAGAAGAGCTTCTGGGCCGATGCCATCAGCTTCTCCTTGCCGGCCTTGATATCGGAGATTTGGTCATCCGTCATGGACTCTGCCGGAGCGCGGTTGATCGCTTCCTTCAGCGAGGAGAGATCCGCCTCCACTGCTGCCTTGTCAGTGGGATCCAGCTTATCGCCCACTTCCTGGATGGCCTTCTCTGTCTGGAATACCAGGGAATCCGCTTCGTTCCTGGTGTCGATGTTCTCCTTCCGCTTCTTATCCGCCGCCTCGAACTCAGCAGCTTCCTTCACTGCCTTGTCGATATCATCCTTGGACATGTTGGAGCCGGAAGTGATGGTGATGTGCTGCTCCTTGCCGGTGCCGAGATCCTTTGCGGAGACGTTCACGATGCCGTTGGCGTCGATATCAAAGGTGACCTCGATCTGCGGCACGCCTCTTCTCGCCGGAAGGATGCCGTCCAGGCGGAACTGGCCGAGGGTCTTGTTGTCTCTCGCGAACTGGCGCTCGCCCTGCACGACGTGGATATCCACTGCGGACTGATTGTCCTCGGCGGTGCTGAACACCTGGCTCTTCTTGGTCGGGATGGTGGTGTTTCTCTCGATCAGCTTGGTGGCGATGCCGCCCAGGGTCTCGATGGACAGGGACAGCGGAGTCACATCCAGAAGAAGCACATCTCCGGCACCTGCGTCGCCGGCCAGCTTGCCGCCCTGGATGGAAGCACCGATCGCGACGCACTCATCCGGGTTCAGAGTCTTGGAGGGCTCGTGGGCAGTGAGCTGCTTCACCTTCTCCTGTGCGTTGATCATTCTGGTGGATCCGCCGACCAGGAGCACCTTTCCGAGATCGGAGTTCGTGACGCCGGCATCTCTCATGGCGTTCTGCACCGGGATGGTGGTCCGGGCGATCAGTTCCGCAGTCAGCTCGTCGAACTTCGCCCTGGTCAGGGTCATGTCCAGATGCTGAGGGCCTGCGCTGGTGGCGGTGATGAAGGGCAGGTTGATGTTCGTGGTGGTCGCCACGGACAGCTCCTTCTTTGCCTTCTCAGCTGCTTCTTTCAGTCTCTGAAGCGCCATCTTGTCCTGGGACAGGTCGACACCCACGGTGTTCTTGAATTCCCTGATCATCCAGTCAGTGATCATGTTGTCGAAGTCGTCGCCGCCGAGGTGCGTATCGCCGTTGGTCGCGAGGACCTCGATGACGCCGTCGCCGATCTCGATGATGGAGACATCAAAGGTGCCGCCGCCAAGGTCGTACACCATGATCTTCTGCTCGCTCTCGTTGTCCAGGCCGTAAGCCAGGGCAGCTGCCGTCGGCTCGTTGATGATACGCTTGACGTCAAGACCTGCGATCTTGCCTGCGTCCTTGGTCGCCTGGCGCTGCGCGTCGTTGAAGTACGCCGGAACGGTGATGACTGCCTCGGTGACCTTCTCGCCCAGATATGCTTCCGCGTCAGCCTTCAGCTTCTGAAGGATCATTGCGGAGATCTCCTGGGGAGTATAGCTCTTGCCGTCGATCGTGACCTTGTAATCCGTGCCCATGTGTCTCTTGATGGAAGAGATGGTGCGTTCGGAGTTCGTGACTGCCTGACGCTTTGCCGGCTCGCCCACCAGGCGCTCTCCGGTCTTGGTGAATGCGACGACAGACGGTGTGGTCCTTGCGCCTTCGCTGTTGGGGATAACTACAGGCTTTCCGCCTTCCATAACTGCTACACAACTGTTGGTCGTACCTAAATCGATTCCGATGATCTTGCTCATATTATTTATCCTCCTGTACAGATACTGTATTCTTTCCTTTTATTTGTTCGCGAGTGCTTTATTCGGAAAACTGCTTCGCAGTTTTCCTCGCTACGTGCTCGCTTATCGCTCAGTTAGCAACTTTCACCATGCTGTATCTTAAAACGCTGTCCTTGTACATGTAGCCTTTCTGGAATTCCTCAACGATCACATTCTCTCCGAGGGATTCATCCTCCACGTGCATCACAGCGTTGTGATAATTCGGGTCAAAGGGCTTTCCTTTGCAGTCGATGGGCGTCGCGCCGGCATCCTCAAGATTCTTCAGGAGCTGCCGGTAGATCATCTCCATGCCCTTCGCATACTGCGCGGCTTCCGGGTCCTCCGGGACCGTGGAAAACGCGCGTTCAAAATTGTCTATGACGGGAAGCAGCTTCTCCAGAATGGATTTTGCGCCCATATCGAACATGGCGCTCTTTTCCTTTTCCGTGCGCTTCCGGAAATTGTCGAATTCCGCAAGATTCCGTTTCAGCCTGTCCTCAAGCTCCTCGATCTTCTGATCCTTCGGATCTTTCTTCGGGGCTTTTTTTCCGGTCTCTTTCTCAGATTCCGCTTTCTCCGCGGTCTCCTCCTGAGGCTCCGCCTGTTCCGCGGCTTCCTCCGGGGCCTGTTCCGCTTCATCCGCTTCGTTCTGCTGCGTTTCCGCGGCCTCCTCCGGAGCCTGTTCCGCTTCCTCCGACATGCCGTTGATCACATTGTCCGCTTCATTTTCGTAAAATTCTTTCATGTCCTCATCCACCGTCCTGAATTCTGTTCTTCCGATCATTCGATTCTAAGGATTCCCTCCGAAATTCTGGTCCAGCTGGTTCATCAGGGTCCTGAGCGTTGAAAGCACCTTCTCATAGTCCATCCGCTTCGGTCCCACGATACCGATGGTGCCGCGCAGACCGTGACCAAGATCGTAATTTGCCGTGACCATACTGCAGTCGCTCATGTCCGGCACCGGAGATTCCTCTCCGATAAACACCCGGATCCCGTCCCCGTCCTCTCCGTCCGGGGGATTCATGTCCTTCAGGATCTCCTTCAGCTTGTCCTTCTCTTCAAAGGTATTGATGATCCGGCTCGCACTTTCTCCGTCCGTCAGTTCCGGGTACTTGAAGATGTTGGTGGCACCGCTGGTGTAGATCTGCAGGTCCTCATCCTCCCGGAACGACTCCGCCAGCTCGTTCAGGACATTCTCCACCAGGTCTCTTCTGTCCCCGGCGTCCTCCTTGAGCTTCCGGATCACATCCAGGTTGATCTCGTTGATGGTCAGTCCGTTCAGGCTGGTGTTCAGGAGAATGTTCAGGTTCAGGATCTCCGTGTCGCTCAGCTCCCTGTCCACCGTGATGATTTTGTTGCTGATGATATTTCCTTCCACCACGATGACGACCAGCATCCGCTTCTCATCCATCCTGGAGAGCTGCAGAAGCTTGATCTTCGCCTGATGGGCGCTGGGGCCGCTGATCATGGCCGCGTAGTTCGTATTCGACGCGATCAGCTTCGCCATACGCTTCAGGACCAGCTCCAGGCGGTCCACCCGCTGAAGCATCAGTTCCTTCATTTCCTCCACTTCCGTCTGCTTTTCCCTCAGGATCTCGTCCACATAGAAACGATAGCCTTTGTCGGAAGGGATCCGGCCGGCGGAGGTGTGCGGCTGGATCAGATATCCCATATCTTCAAGGTCACACATCTCATTCCGGATCGTCGCGCTGCTGAAGGAACACTCCGGAAGTTTGGAGATGGTCCTGGATCCGACCGGTTCACCGGTTTCCATATAGTTTCTGATCACGGCCTTCAGGATCATGATCTTTCTGCTATCCAGTTCCATTCGCTTCACCTCTCTTGTTAGCACTCATATCACGAGAGTGCTAACATCTTCAATGCCTAATATATGCCCCTGCAGGAAGTTTGTCAACACCTTTCTTGTGATTAATCTGTGAACGTATTTTCTGTACTGCGGAGGGGTGATACAATAGAGGACGGAGGAAAAAGAAATGATCACGAACAAACGTATACTTACGATCCAGGACATCTCCTGCGTCGGCCAGTGCTCCCTCACTGTGGCGCAGCCTATACTCTCTGCCTGCGGCATCGAGACCTGTATCCTGCCTTCCGCCGTGCTCTCTACGCACACCGGCGGCTTTCAGGACGTCTGGTTCCGGGATCTTACGGAGGATATCCCGAAGATCCGGGAACGATGGGAAAAAGAAGGGATCCTTTTTGACGCCGTCCTGACCGGTTATCTCGGCAGCCCTGCCCAGATCAGCATGGTAAAAGACATCATGAACAGCTGTCTCCTTCCGGGAGGACTCCGGATCGTGGATCCGGCAATGGCGGATCACGGAAAACTGTACCGCGGCTTCGACGAGACTTACGTCCGCGCTATGGCCGGGCTGTGCGGATGCGCAGATATCCTGCTCCCGAACCTGACGGAAGCGTGTTTCCTCACAGGGACTGAATATATGGAAGGGGAACTGGAAGAATCCTATGTAAGGGATCTTCTGGAAAAGCTCTCGGCCTTCGGCGCCGGGTGCGTGATCCTGAAGGGCATTTCTTTTGAAGAAGGAAAACTCGGGAACGCAGTCTTCGATGCCGCTAAAGGTGAGGTACGCTTCTGCTTCACCGACAAAGTCGTCAGAAGCTCCCACGGTACGGGGGACTGTTTCGCCGCCGCCTTCACCGGAGCCCTGCTGCAGGGAAGCAGCGCTTTCAACGCCGCCGTTCTCGCGTCGGATTTCATCGTGGAGTCCCTCCTGCAGACCGCGGACGATCCGGACCACTGGTACGGTGTGAAGTTCGAAAAGGCACTTCCCCTGCTGGTCCGCCGTCTGAATCACCCTGAGCCCCTCAGCCGGAAGGCCAGGGAAGCAGCCCGGGAACGTCTTACCTACCGTCTGGACGGCAGCAGCTTCCGGGACGCCGCCGGATTCTACCGTAAGATCGCTGAGCTCATGACCGACGGCACCACGGAGACAGGGAACAACCTGGACGCCCTGAACGACATCCTGCGCGGAGGTTTCGGAAAGCACAGGTACGGCGAGCCCATCGAACTTGTATGGGAGAACTTCCAGGACAGCCGGGAGACCCTGGGCGATCCTCTGACTCTGAGGATCCTGAACGTCATTCTGAACGCAGACGATGACCACGACTGTCTGCTCCGCATCTTAGACTAAATAAAGAAGGACGCGTGTCCGAAGGACAACATTCCCTCTGTCGGTTTCACTTCGCAGCGATCCGGACGCCGCTTTGGGCTCCATAAGATCGTTGGGTCGCCGTCGCGGCGACGCGCTGCTCGCGAAACTCTCCGGCGGGAACGATTTGTCCTTTGGGCACGCGTCCTTCTACTCTAAATAAAAAAGAGACTGCCGCATGACAGTCTCATTTTTTTATAAGCGAGCCGCTTACAGGAGCAGGAGTTCCGCGACGAACACCGTGGCGCAGCACGCGATGGATACGATCATCAGATCGTTTCCCATGAACGCAAGGCCGATGCCGACAAGGAGCGCCGCGGCGCCGGAGGCCGGTGTCGCCGTCTCATTGATGATCGCCGGGAAGGTCATGACCGCCAGGGTCACATAAGGAACATAATATAAAAAGGAACGGATGGTCCGGTTTTTGATCTCTCTCCGGATCAGGGTGAGCGGCAGGACCCGGATCGAGTAGGTCACGATCGCCATCACCAGGATATAAGACCAGATCGAATGCATTATTTATCCTCCTCTTCACCGCGCGGGAACAAAACTGCAGCCGCGAGAGAGATCACCACAGTCAGCAGGATGATGCGTGTGCCTCCGGAGATCCGGATGATGCCCGCATCATTCATTTTTGTAAAGACCCAGCTGGCCGCCATGGACAGCGGCACCAGGCAGGCAAGTACGCGGTTGGTGCGCACGGGGGGGATGATGATGGCAAGAAACATGCCGTACAGTCCCACGGAAAGGGCGCTCACTACATTGGCGGGAAGAACGTTTCCCATGATGACGCCGAGGCATGTGCCGATGATCCAGCCAGGCCATGAGACAGAGATGATCCCATAGGTATAGAAAGGATTCAGTTTCCCGGGGACAGCCGCTGACAGGCCGAAGATCTCGTCCGTCACAAAATTTGCCAGGATCATACGGTGCAGTGTACCCAGCTTCGGTTCAAGCTTCTGGGTGAGCGCGCAGGACATCAGGAGATATCTTGCGTTGACCACCAGTTCCATGATTGCCATTTCAAGGAACGTGCCCCCTGCCGCAGCGACAGTCACACCGCCGAATTCACCTGCGCTGGCAGTGCAGGCCGCGCTCATCACTGACGCCTGCAGTGCCGTAAACCCCGCGTTCCGGGCGGCGATGCCCAGCGCAAAGGACACTGCGAAGTATCCGACGCCGATAGGCCACCCGTGGCGCATTCCTCTCATAAATTCCGATCGGTTCATTGTGTTCATCTGGAATAACTCCTTCCGCATCAATCTTATTTAACACAATTCTTCCGAAAAAACAAGACAATTGAAAAAAGCCGCCGCGCCGGGTCCATGATAACTTCTCCCGGCGCAGCAGCCTTTCATTCACAGATCTGTCTTATTCAGTTGACTTTGTAGACCTCCGCGTAACGGACGCCGAACTGCAGGCACTCCTCATGGCTCTCATAGAAGATGTCGATGTGGTTGCCTCTGACTCCTCCGCCGATATCCTCTGCTGTGTAGACGACACCATTGATCTCGACCTTGGTTCCCTCCGGAATCACACTCGGATCTGTTGCGATGGTGTGCCTCTCCTGCGCCAGATGACCGGAACTGGTCATGCGGCCCCAGCCTTCGGAGCACTGGTAGCACGGGCAGTAAGCTGTCAGCTTGAACTGACCCAGGTCTCTTCCGCTTCCATGTTCCGCCGTCTCAGCAGAACCGGAACTGTGGCTTTCTCTGCTTTCCTCTTCCTCCTTTGACGCAGAAACCTTTGCGGCAGCTGCCTCGGCGGCTTCACGCATCCGCTCCCTCGCCTCTTCCTGCTCTTTCTCTTTCAGTTCGAGCCATGCACGGTCCAGATCCTCGCGCTTCGCCATCAGCGTTGCCTGCGCGTCGATCTTTGCGTCCTGGATCTCCGGAATGTCAAGAAAATCGATGTCCGGAAGATCCATCTCTTCGGGAGCCTCTGCCTCAGGGGCGGGCTCCGTCACAGCTTCAGCAGCCTCTGCCGGCTCCGTAGCCTGCACTTCCTCCTCCGCGACACCAGCGGCGTAGGTCTTCACCGGGGTCTCTATGAAAACTGCGGGGAAGAAAGCGAGCACCAGAACCACGATATATATGGCTGCCTTCTTCATAGACAACAAGATATTGAACATTTTTTGTAAAACCTCTTAATATTTGTGTAATATTCTAACACGTTTATATTAACATAAGATTGTCATATGTCAAGTGCCGGAACTTCATTTTTTGAAAAAGTGGGGGCATTTTCCGCATTTTTGGCAGAAAAAAGCAGCCTCTGTGGTAAAGGGGCTGCATATTATGTGAATCAAATGTGGTTTTTATGCTTTTTTAATAGTTTACATAAATGTTACAGTTTACATAAATCTCAGTCTACCAGGTACACATCCTTGTACTGCAGACCGTGGCTCCACGCTTCGCTGTGGGTGGGATAATAGACATCCACCCAGTTTCCGTGTACGCCCGTGTCCTCCACAGTGTAGATGATGTCGCTGTCACCAAAGCGGATCCGGGTCCCGGGCGGAAGGACCTTCCAGTCGGTGGAAACGGTGTGTCGTGCCCTGGGCATCGTGCCGTCAGCGCTCGCGCTGCCGTCCGGGTTGGAATAACCGGTGGTGGTGAAGTTTCCGAGATACGTCCCCTTCTCTCCTCTTTCCGCAGCCGGGGCTTCCGTTTCCTGTTCTGCTTCCGCGGCCGGAGCTTCTGTTTCCTTCTCTGCTTCCGCGGCGGTCTCTTCACTCTGCTCTGTTTCCTCAGCAGGTTCTGCGCCCTGTTCCTCTCCCGCAGGCGCTTCCGTTTTCTGCACTGCCATTTCCGGAGCACTGTTCCCTGTCACTTCGCCAGGCTTTCCGCCTGCCTCAGCCTGCAGTTCCTCCCCTGAGGCTTCTCCTGCTGCGGGTCCCGAAACGGCATCCCTGGCTTCCTGCTCTTCCCTGGCGGCAATATTCTCCACATTGTTCTTTTTCAGCTTGGCTGCTGAAGCAGGTGAGGCTGCTGACAACGCCAATAGAATAGAAAGAATCACTGTAAAATGTCTTCTCATACTGCCTCCGGTCCAAATTATTACATTTGTGTTACACCATTTATTATAAAATGGATCGACCTGATGTCAAGGAACCGCAGAATTCTTAAGAAAGTGGTAACTTCTCTGTTTCTCAGGCTTTCCGGTCCGCAGCGATCCTGTTCTCCACAGTCTCGCGGTCCTGAATGCTGGGAATGCCGCCGGAAAACTCTGTGCTGAGGCTCGCAGAGGTGGAGGCGAAGCTTCCCACCTTGATCAGGGCTTCTTCGTCAAGATCCGCCGGTGCCTTTCCTGCTTCCAGGAGCTGTGTCACAGCGGAGCCGCCGAAAATATCTCCGGCACCGGTGGTGTCTACAGGGTGGACCTTCGGGCTGTTGACCCGCGCAGTTGCAGTCCGGTTCTTCAGATAGCATCCCTTCGGCCCCAGCGTGACCATGGCCAGGCTGACACCGTATTCCTTCAGCAGCTTGTCCGCGCCTTCCTCCGGAGTCAGGCCCCACAGGAATTCCACTTCTTCGTCGCTGATCTTCACAACGTCTGCCTGATGCAGCGCCCATTCCATCTGCTCCTTCGCCTCTTCCGCGCTCTTCCAGAGGTTCAGTCGGAGATTCGGGTCACAGGTGATCATCTTCCCCGCCGCTTTCGCGTAGGCGACGCAGGCCTTGGTTGTGGAGCGGACCGGTTCGTCCGTCAGGGAAAGGGTACCGAAATGGAATACTTTCGCCTCATCGATCAGCTCCGTATTCACTTCGTCGAACCTGAGGCAGGTGTCCGCGCCGGGCTTTCTCGCGAAACTGAAGGAGCGGTCCCCGCTCTTGTCGAAGGTCACGAACGCCAGTGTCGTGAACACGTCAGAATCCATCACGATCCCGGCGGTCGAGATCCCGGCATCTTCCAGGGTCTTCAGCAGCATTTTCCCGAACGCGTCATCACCCACTTTTCCAAGGAGCGCACCCTTGTGTCCGAAGTGGTTCAGGGCAGCGAGGAAATTCGCAGGAGCTCCTCCTGCATGTGCCGCCATCGTAGGATACCCGTCAGCATCAACGCTTTTTTCCGCAAAATCGATCAGCAGTTCTCCCAGTGCCGCAACTTCAATCATAGCGTGAATCCTCCTGCATATGGTAGTGGTAATAGTTAACAACAGTATACCATTGTTTGGACATTCTTTCTATTCCTGCACATGTACAAAAGATGTATACTGATTACAGTAAAATCTGCCGCCGCTGCAGGGCCGGAAGAGTCCTCTGCGGCTGAAAGGATCGACACCATGCCTCAGACCGCACCAGTAAAAGAAAACAAAATGGGAACCATGCCGGTGGGACGGCTCCTGGCCTCCATGTCCATCCCCATGATGCTCTCCATGATGGTTCAGGCCCTCTACAACATCGTGGACTCCATCTTTGTGTCGATGATCAGTGAGAACGCACTGACCGCTGTCAGCCTCGCCTTCCCCATCCAGACTCTTATGATCTCCTTTGCAGTGGGACTGGCGGTCGGCATCAACGCCTTTCTCTCCCGCTCCCTGGGCCAGAAGAACTTCGAAAACGTCAACAAGAGCGCTGTCAACGGCATCTTCATCGAGTTGCTGGTCATGGCCGCCTTCATGCTGGTCGGCCTGTTTCTGACAAAGCCCTTCTTTGACGTCCAGACCTCCGACCCGGACATCCGCGCCAACGGCTACATCTATATGCGCATCGTCTGCTGCTGTTCCCTGGGCATGTTTATGGAAGTGACCCTGGAACGCATCCTGCAGGCCACCGGCAGGACATTTTATTCCATGGTATCCCAGATGACCGGCGCCATCTTCAACATCGTCATGGACCCCATCCTGATCTTCGGCCTGTTCGGGGCTCCGAAGCTCGGGATCGCGGGAGCTGCCGCTGCGACTGTGATGGGACAGCACATCGCAGCGACCCTGGCGCTGATCCTGAACCTGAAAAAGAACGATGAGGTGAAGTTCCAGGTGCGCGGCTTCCGTCCGGACCCGTTTGTCCTCCGGGGCATCTTCTCTGTCGGCCTGCCCTCCGTGATCATGCAGGCCATCGGCTCCGTCATGACCTACGGTATGAACCAGATCCTCATCTCCTTCACGCCCACGGCCACGGCAGTGTTCGGCGTCTATTTCAAGATCAACAGCATGATCTTCATGCCGGTCTTCGGCCTGAACAGCGGCGCCGTGCCTATCATCTCCTACAACTACGGCGCTCAGCGGAAGGACCGCGTCATACAGACTATGAAGCTCGCCTGCATCACCGCCGTCTGTATCATGACAGTGGGTTTCATCCTGTTCGAGACGATCCCCCATGTGTTTTTCCGCATGTTCAACGCCTCCGACAACATGATGGCCATCGGCACCACCGCCTTCCGCATCATCGGCATCACCTTCCCCATCGCCGCCTTCTGCATCGTCTGCGGCACCGTCTTCCAGGCCCTTGGGAAAGGTGTTTACAGTATGGTCGTCTCTGTCTGCCGCCAGCTGGTAGTGCTGCTTCCGGCGGCGTATCTTCTCTCCCTCTCCGGGGAGCTCTCCCGGGTCTGGTGGGCCTACGTCATCGCGGAGGTCATATCCCTGATCCTCTCGCTTTTCTTCCTCCGCCGCATCTGGGAAAACACCATCAGCCGTATCGGGGAACCCGGAATGTAACGTCTTCCTTCCGCATTGAAAAAGACCTGGCCGCACAGCCAGGTCTTTTTTCAGTCTTTCTGTTTGATTCTGTCCCGCGGATCTTTCGTCCGCTTCCCTCAGGCGGTTTCCTTCGCGCCTTTCTGCGCGATGTGCAGGGTAAACATGACGACCAGGGTCAGCGCCGCTCCGATCACCAGGGAAACAGCCGCGTTCTTCACAAATCCGGCCACCAGGTATGTTACGAAGGAGATCCCTGCGCAGGTGATGGCGTAAGGCATCTGAGTGGAGACGTGGGCGATGTGGTCGCACTGCGCTCCGGCGGAGCTCATGATGGTCGTATCGGAGATGGGCGAGCAGTGATCGCCGCAGACAGCGCCTGCCATGCAGGCGGAGACGCAGATGATCGCCAGCGGGT
The DNA here is from genome assembly GCA_902780465.1 of uncultured Lachnospiraceae bacterium. GTDB lineage: Bacteria > Bacillota > Clostridia > Lachnospirales > Lachnospiraceae > Moryella. Next base: position 17,425 of record CACZFV010000012.1, on the reverse strand, counting down.
TTCCGCTCTCCAGCGGGAACACCTTCAGAGTGATCGGGATCAGGATGCCGAAGGTTCCCCAGGAGGTGCCGGTTGCGAAGGACAGACCGACCGCGATCAGGAAGATGATCGCCGGAAGGAAGCCCAGCATGTTTCCTGCGCTGTTCTCGACAATGCCTGCGACATATTCCGCGGCGCCGAGGGAATCCGTCATCGCCTTCAGAGTCCAGGCCAGGGAAAGGATCATGATGGCCGGGACCATCGCCTTGAAGCCCTCTGTCAGGCAGCTCATGCACTCCTTGAAGCTCAGGACTCTGCGCAGCACGTAGATGAAGATCGTCACGAACAGAGCACAGGCGGAGCCAAGCACAAGACCGACGGAAGCATCGGAGTTCGCGAAGGAATCCACGAAGGTCTCTCCGCTGAAGAAGCCGCCGGAGTAGATCATTCCGATGACGCAGCCGATGATGAGGATCGTAATGGGCATCACCAGATCCAGTACAGTCCCTTTGCCTTCTGTCCTGGTGTCACCGCCCGCCACCGGAGGCTCGACAGTGAAGATGTCGCCTTTCAGCGCGTTCGCCTCATGCTTCGCCATGGGGCCGTAGTCGAGCTTCAGGATCGTCAGGGTCACCATCATCAGGATGGTGAGAAGCGCGTAGTAGTTGTAAGGGATGGCGCGGATAAAAAGCATCAGTCCGTTCGTTCCCTCCGGAGCGAAACCGGAGACTGCCGCTGCCCAGGAAGAGATCGGGGCGATGATGCAGACCGGAGCCGCGGTAGCGTCGATCAGATAAGCCAGCTTTGCTCTTGAAACGTTCTGGCGGTCTGTCACAGGACGCATCACGCTGCCCACGGTGAGGCAGTTGAAATAGTCGTCGATGAAGATCAGGCATCCTAAAGCGATGGTTGCCAGCTGGACGCCGATCCTGGAATGGATGTGTTCAGAAGCCCATTTTCCGAAGGCCGCCGATCCGCCGGCCTTGTTCATCAGGGCGACCATGATCCCGAGGAAGATCAGGAACACCAGGATGCCTGCGTTGTAGGCATCCGCGACCTGGGCGATGAGTCCCTCGTTGAAAATGTGGACCAGCGTGCCTTCAAAGCTGAAGCCGGAGTAGAACAGACCGCCGACCAGGATCCCGAGAAACAGGGAGCTGTACACCTCTTTGGTGAGCAGCGCCAGCGCGATCGCTACAATAGGCGGAATCAGCGCCCAGAAAGTTGCATGCATACTCATAACAGAAAAATCCCCCTTTAACTAGTTTTCAAAAAACAATACCACTATTATACTTCAATTTCCCTAAAATGCCACTTTATATATCTTTCAGCACTGATTTTGGACAGTTCGTCCAGTGCAGGAGCTCTGCTGCCCCATTTTGCAGTGCCCCGCAGTCCCCGTCCACTCCCCAGCGTACACGGAGCAGCTCCAGGATCTGCATTGCGCTCTCCCGCTGCTTCTCTGTGTCGCACTGGTTCAGAAAAACGCGGAAGGGGATCCCGGAAGTTCCTTTTCTGCCGCCCCATTCAGAGCCCAGGATCAGGACCATATCTTCCACCGTGATGATTCTTCCGCCGTCCCGCAGCGTCTCCGGCAGAAGCTCCCAACGGAAGCACGCCTCCCGCAGCGGTCTTCCCAGCGCGCTCATCCCGGCGACGCACACCACCAGTTCCGTCTCTTTCCGGATCACCGGTTCCCGGTCTGCCGGTACCTTCAGAGGAAATCTTTTCGCGCCGTCCGCCTCGATCAGCACATGTCTGAAATGCCGGAACAGCACCTGGAATTCCTGCTCTGATGGCGCCGCGAGTTTTCCTTCCTCCGCCGGTGTCCCGAATACCCGGATCCTTCCTCCGTTCTTTTCCCATTCCCGGATGTTGGACAGCTCCGGCTTCCTGATCTTTGTCGTCGTTGTCAGTACGACCGTTTCTCCGCACAGGGAAAGACGCTCCGCCGTTTTCCGGAGGAGCGTCGTTTTTCCGCCTGCGCCGACCGCAGAAATGATCATAGACCTGCCTTTCAGGGAATCACCGGAGTCCACCAGTTCTGCTGGTAGATATCGGTCAGTTTATACAGCGCCATTGCGTCCCCTTCCATCTTCATGTCGCCGATGGTCATCTGATCAGAGACAGTGACAGTGCTGTTGGAAGCATAGAGAGAATCAAAGTTCCCGTCCTTGCCGTAGTGATCGTAAAGCAGCCGGATCTCGTCGCCGTTCTGAAGCTCCGTAAGGCCCCTCGCGACAGTCTCCGTCTGGGTCAGCTCGTCGTAGTGCGGCTTTGCGCCTGCGAAGAACCCATTGGGATTATCGGTGTCGAAGATCAGGATCAGGTCCACCCGCTCGTCGTTCAGGACTGCCGGGACATAACCAGTGATCGTGTACTTCCCGTCGTTCTCCGTGGTATCTGTGTGATAATACGCCATCGGAATGCCGTCCACCGTGAGCCAGGTCCCGCTGGTATCCGCGATCAGGGTCCCATCGTCGCCGATCTCAAAGAGGTTGTCAAGCCCCAGGTCAAACCAGCCGTCTCCGGTGTCGATGAACATGTTCAGATTGACTTCTGTCAGAAGTCTCCACTGCTCCTCATCCAGGGCGATGACAGGCTTTCCTTCCGCGTTCGTGGTCCAGACCAGCTGCTCCGGATCGAAGCTGTTGGCTTCCGCGTAAGCCTCTGCAGCTTCCGGAGCCATTGCGCGGTCACCGCTGCCTCCGCCGGAGCGGAACAGCATGCTGAAGAGTTCCGCAAGATCCTCTCCTCCGCCGTAGGCTGTGGTGGACCCGTGGGCGGAAGAACCGCCGTAGGAAGAACCGCCGTAAGAGGAACTGCTGCCGGAGGAGCTGCCGCCGTAGGAGGCGCTGCCGCCCATCAGCGCTTCAAAAAGAGAACCGTAGGAGCCCTGCTGGGATCCCGCGACATACTGACCGGTGGTCTGCTGGGCCGCAAACTCACGGATGCAGTCGCCGTAGGCATCGTCCAGGCCGATATCCTGGTAGGTCTTCAGTGCCTTGTCCAGTGACGCCACTCTTCTGGTGGGGAAATAGATGGACAGGCCGTAGGCGTTCGTCATGTTGGAAGAGGTACGGTTGTATTTCACGGCGCTGAGCAGTACATCCGCCAGCGCGTCGCCCTCTTTCGTGCGGAGATTCTTTGCGAAATGGACCAGGTCGATCTGGTCGATCCTGGTGGATTTCGCGAACTCGCGGGTGTGGCCGCGTGCAGTCGCCACCGTCTGGTATCCGTCACCGGAGATCAGCTCCGCCGTGCTGCTGGCGAAGGCCTTGAAGTCATCACCCACCGTCTCGCCGAGCTCCGCGAGATCCACCAGGGAAAGGGTGGTCTGCTGACCCGGGCAGCGGGAATTGCAGGCAGTAATGAAGCTGTCGATCAGGGTCTTCCCAAGTTCCGTGGTGGGGATGGAGGTGTTCCTCGAAAGCTTCGTCAGCCAGTCCGTATAATACCAGCCGATCCCGGGCTCCGTCTCCTCCGACGCGATCATGTAGTCGGCGTAATCCGACAGCATGAGCGCATTCTCCACTGTCGCCATCAGGCATGCGTCAAAGCCGATCACATCGTACTTGATGCCGCCGGCATCCAGTGCTTTCTTGATATCGCCGAGGGTCATGGAGGAAGAGGATCCCAGCTTTTCGTCGTAGCCGTAACCCGACACGGAACCGCCGCCGTGATCCCAGAAGATCAGCATGTTGCGGTCGGCCGGGAAATTCTTCGCGCCGTACTGGATAAAGGAGGCAAGGGTCCGGTAATCCGTCATCGCCTTGCTGCCGTCATCCGACACCAGCCGCTTCAGTCCGCCGTCCACCACCTGGTACACCTGGTTTTTGGAGGAGGACACCACCTGGTTCTGCCATTTTCTGCAGCCGCCGGTGTAGACGATCAGGTTGACATTGTCCCCGAGATCCGCCTTCGTCATCTCCATCAGGTCGCTGGTCGCCATGCCGCTCCTGGACTCCAGATCCGTGCCGCACATATAGACCATGATGGTCACAACATCTTTTCCATTGCCCTTCAGCTTCGTGAACCGCGCCCGGGCGCCGCTGCTCTGGTTCTCAGTGAGCGTTCCCGTATTGCCCGTGGTGGTGCTGTAGGCAGGGGCGCCGCTGCTCCCGAAGGAGCCGGAGCTGCTTCCCCATCCGCTGGAGCTTCCGGAAAGGCCTTCCATGAAAGACCCTCCTCCCAGAAGCTGTTCCAGAGAGCCGAAGCTGCCCTGGGAAGACTGCTGGGGCGCTGTGGTCGGTGCCGCAGTCTGTGCAGCCTGAGTCTGAGGCGCCGCTGTCTCCTGTACAGTTCCGGAATCGCCGCCCAGAAGCCCGCCGAGGCCCCCGCGGCCTAAAAATGCCAGCAGCAGCACCAAAAGCAGCGGCAGCGGCATTCTGCTGCCGGAATTCCGTTTTCCTCCGCCGCCGGAGCCTGAGCCCCCGCCCATGGCGGAGCCGCTCCCCGCGGGTCCTCCGTCGACCCGGTGGGCGTCGATCTTCGCGCTTCCTTCCAGTACGTTCTTCTTCCTGCCAAGAGGTCTGTTTTCAGGCATACGCTTCTCCTTTCCTCCCGTCCGGGCCGCTTACTTTCTGAAGCTCCCGATGTTCGTTCCCGCTTTCATTCCTCCGCGGGCAGCCGCCAGTTCACTGACTGTTACCAACTGATAGCCCCGCCGCACCAGCTCGGGTACCATGGTCTCCACGGCCTCCGCTGTCGCGCCGTACAGGCTGTGCATGAGGATGATGTCCCCGTCCTTCACGTTATTCAGCACGGAGCTCACAGTGCTGGACGCGTTTCTGGTCTTCCAGTCCAGGGTATCGATGCTCCAGAGAATGGACGCGTAGCCCATGTCCCCAAGCACGGACTTCACGGAACCGCCCGTGGCGCCGTAGGGGCAGCGCATGACTGTGGCGCCGTGTCCCGCCACCGCCGCGATAGCGTCGTTGGTCCGGTTGATCTGGCTCCGCACCTCTCCCGCGGACAGCTTGTTCAGCTGCGGGTGGCTCCAGGAATGGTTCCCGAGCTCGCAGCCGTCCGCCATCATCCTGCGGATGATATCCGGATGGCCTTTGACGTTCTGTCCCACCATGAAGAAGGTGGCTCTTCCGCCCACCGCCTCCAGGGCCGCCAGGATCCTGTTGTCAGGCGCCGCGGGTCCGTCGTCAAAGGTAAGGGCGATCATGGGCCGGGAGGGATCCACGCTGCCTCCGCCGCTGTACACCGCCGCGGCTGCCGTCTCCGGTACTTCCGCAGGCTGCGCTCCCTTCTTTACTACGGCGATCCGCACACCGTCGATATGCTTTCCTGTACCGATCTCCCCTGCGTCCTGTCCGTTCATGACCCAGTTTCCCCACTGGCCGCCGGTCATCACCATGGTGTAGACATCAAAGCCGGACGCCAGGTCACCGTTCAGCCAGACGCGGACCGCTTCCAGCGGAGCCGTGCCGCCTTCATTTCCCGCAGGCTGTCCGTTTTCCGCCACAGCGCTCCAGCCGGTCCCGCTGACATTCACCTGGTACTGGATGGTCCCGGAGACGGTTGCGGGCTGCGCTCCTGCCAGCACTGCCTTGAAGGCAGTGGGATAGGTGCTGGTCCTGTAGACTCTCTGGTTGTCCGGAGACCAGTTTCCCCAGCCAGTGTTGTGGAAAAACATGGCATAGTTCGCCGACAGTGCGAAACTGTTGTCATAGGAGGCCGCGGCGCCCGAAGAAGCCGCTCCCTGCGCACCTGCACTGCCTTGTTCCGCGGATGGTCCGGCGGAATTCTGCGCCGCCGGGGTGCCGGCAGTGTTCTGTGCCGTCCCGGGGCCCGGTCCTGCACTCTGGGGACCCGCGCTCTGGCTCTGCTGTCCCGCGGACCCGTCAGGTCCGACGCCGACAACCGTGTCTGCAGAGGCCGGAGCCGAAGCAAACGCAAACATCACCGCAGCTGCAGCGAGAAATGACAGCATGCGTTTCCATGTATTCCTCATATGTCACTGCCCCCTTTCGCTGACCCGGCGCACCCTCAGGACGCCGTCGATCTCCAGAAGCTTTTCCGCCGTGTCGTGCGGCATTGGATGACCGAGATCGATCAGTGTATACTCATATTTTCCTTTGGATTTCGAAGCCAGATGCTCAATGTTCAGTCCGTTCTTTCCGAAGAAGGAAGAGATCTGGGAGATCATGTTCGGCACATTCCGGTGGAGAATGGCGACTCTCGCTTCCGACTGGCAGATCCCGGCGTCCAGATCCGGATAATTCACAGAGTTCCGGATATTGCCGTTGTCCAGGTAATCCTGCAGCTCCTGGGCCGCCATGACCGCGCAGTTGTCCTCCGCTTCTTCCGTGGAAGCGCCGAGATGCGGGATCACGATGGCGTTTTTCATGGTCGTGCTGAGAGGATTCGGGAAATCAGTGACATAGCGGCGCACCTTGCCTGACAGCAGCGCCTCTCCCATGGCCTGTTCATCCACCAGGATATCTCTTGCGAAATTGAGGATCGTGATGCCGTCCTTCATCTTCGCGATGACTTCCCTGCTGATCATGCCCTTTGTTGATTCCATTGCCGGCACGTGGATCGTGATGAAATCACTGACTGCGCAGATCTCATCCAGCGTCTCCGCGTGCACCACCCGGGAGCTCAGCGTCCAGGCTGATTTCATGGAAAGGTAAGGATCATAGCCGTAGACATTCATTCCCAGCGCCACGGCGTCATTCGCCACCAGTACACCGATGGCTCCCAGTCCGATGATCCCCAGGGTCCTGCCTGCGATCTCATGTCCGGCGAAGGCCTTCTTCGCCTTTTCCCCGGCTTTTGCGATCTCCGGGTCGCCGGCGTGCTCCTTCACCCATAGTTCGCATTGGCGCCCGGGGTATTGAACACCACGATGCCTTCCTCCGCGCAGCGCTCCAGCGGGATGTTGTTCACGCCCGCCCCTGCGCGGGCGATGGCGCGTAGCCCTTTCGGAAACTTCATCTCCTTCATGTCAGCGGAACGCACCAGGATACCCGCTGCCTCCTCAGGGTCCTTTGTCAGCGTATAGCCCTTTCTGAACTGGTCTGTTCCGACCTCTGCGATGTTGTTCATGCAGTAAATTTTTCTGTCTTTCATTAAAGCCTCCGGTTCCGTATTTCTTTTTTTGTCCTGTCAGTAGCGGACTTTTCCTTCCGCTACTGCCTTCAGATGCTCTCCGTACGGGCTCTTCCCGTAGGCAGCGGCGCTCTCCAGCAGCTGCTGCTTATTGATCCAGCGGTTGATGTAGGCGATCTCCTCCGGCGCGGAAATCGTGACGCCCTGCCTCTTTTCGATGGTCTGGACAAATTCCGCGGCTTCGATGAGGCTGTCCATCGTGCCGGTGTCGAGCCACGCGAATCCGCGGCCCAGAAGCTGCACGTCCAGCAGCCCTTCCTTCAGATAGATCTCGTTCAGCGTGGTGATCTCCAGTTCTCCCCGGGCAGAAGGCTTCACTTCCTTTGCCCTGCCGCTCACTCCCGCCGGATAAAAATACAGTCCCGTAACCGCATAGCTGCTCTTTGGCTCCTTCGGTTTCTCTTCGATGGATACCGCGTGGCCCTCCTCATCGAACTCCACGACGCCGAAACGCTCCGGATCTGTCACATAATAGCCGAACACCGTGGCGCGGGCGTTCTCCTCCGCGTTCTTCGCCGCGGCGCGGAGAATGCGTCCGAAGCCGTTTCCGTAAAAGATGTTGTCCCCCAGCACCATAGCGCCGGCTTCTCCCGCCAGGAACTCCTCTCCAAGCAGAAACGCCTGGGCAAGACCGTCCGGGCTGGGCTGGATCTTATATGACAGAGAGATGCCGAACTGACTGCCGTCCCCGAGCAGTGCTTCAAAACGCGGTGTGTCGTCCGGTGTACTGATGATCAGGATCTCCCGGATGCCCGCAAGCATCAGCGTGCTCAGCGGATAGTAGACCATCGGTTTGTCATAGATCGGAAGCAGCTGCTTGGAAGTCACTTTGGTAAGCGGATATAAACGTGTGCCGGATCCTCCTGCAAGTACGATTCCTTTCATTTTCCATGTCCTCTCCGGTCCGCCTCCGCGGACCTGTAGTTTTTCAGTCCCTTCTGCGGGACCTGCATAAAACAGCCTTTCGCCCTGGCATCATAATACCACAGTCCGGCAGTTATTCGTGGATTTTTTGTGATACTTCTGATACACTTAATAAAATTTAAAATGTTTATTCATTTTTCAAAATACTGCTCAGAAAAGAGGTTCTGAATATGATCTGTTCCAATATTCTGGAAGCCCTCGGCCACACGCCGGTCATCCGCCTGAATAAAATGGTCCGTCCCGGCAGCGCCGAAGTCCTGGTGAAATTCGAAGGGCTGAACGTCGGAGGCTCCATCAAGACCCGCACCGCATACAATATGATCCTCCAGGCAGAAAAAGCCGGGAGGATCAATAAGGACAGCATCATCGTGGAGCCGACCAGCGGCAACCAGGGGATCGGCCTGGCGCTGGTGGGCGCCGTGCGCGGATACCGGACTGTCATTATCATGCCCGATTCCGTAAGCGAAGAGCGCAGAAAGCTGGTCCGGCACTATGGCGCTGAGGTGATCCTGGTCCACGACGACGGGGACATCGGAAAGTGCATCGCCGAATGTCTCCAGATGGCGCTGGACATGGAGAAAAAGGATCCCCGCGTCTTCGTCCCCCAGCAGTTTGCCAATCCGGACAATTCCATGACGCACCGGAACCACACTGCCCTGGAGCTCATGGAGCAGGTGGCAGGTCCCATCCACGGCTTCTGTTCCGGTATCGGCACCGGAGGCACCATCACCGGCATCGGTGAGACCCTGAAGAACCAGTACCCGGATATGGAGATCTGGGCCGTTGAGCCGGAGAACGCAGCTATCCTTTCGGGCGGCAACATCGGCACCCATCTGCAGATGGGCATCGGCGACGGCATCATCCCGCCCATTCTGAACCAGAATATCTACGACCACATCTATATCGTCAGCGATGAAGAGGCCCTGCAGACCGCAAAGGATCTCTCCCGCCTGGAAGGCATCATGTGCGGCATCTCCAGCGGCACCAACGTCGCCGCAGCCCTGAAGCTGGCGGAAAAGCTCGGCCCCGGAAAGACCGTGGTCACTGTCCTTCCGGACACCGCGGAGCGCTACTTCTCGACCCAGCTCTTCGATTGAAAAAAGGTGTCAGGCACCGTTAAGAAATCTTAACGGTGCCTGACACCTTTTTCAGTGCTTCTTTGTGCCGAGATACGCGGCTTTCACGGACTCATCGTTCAGGAGCTCCATTCCGGTGCCCGTCATGCTGATCCGGCCGGTCTCAAGGACGTAGCCCCGGTCCGCGATGCGGAGCGCCATGTTCGCGTTCTGCTCGATCAGGAGGATCGTGACGCCCTGCCGGTTGATCTCCTTGATAATGCTGAAGATGTCCTGGACCACCAGCGGGGCAAGTCCCAGCGACGGCTCGTCCATCATCATCAGCTTCGGCCTGGACATCAGCGCCCGGCCCACCGCCAGCATCTGCTGCTCGCCGCCGGAAAGGGTCCCGGCGTACTGCCAGTAACGCTCCTTCAGACGCGGGAACAGGCTGTAGACCCACTCGATATCTTTCTCTATCCCATCTGTGTCTTTTCTCAGGTAGGCTCCGATCCGGAGATTCTCCAGCACCGTCAGATCGGAAAATACTCTTCTGCCCTCCGGCACCATGGCGATGCCGGATTTGAAGATCTCGTCGATAGGCTTCCCCAGAAGTTCCGTATCGTTCCAGAGAACGGATCCGGACGCCGCCTTCACCAGGCCGGTGATGGTGCGGAGCGTCGTGGACTTTCCGGCGCCGTTGGCCCCGATCAGTGTGACGATCTCCCCGTCCGGCACCTCCAGGCTGATTCCCCGGAGGGCGTTGATCCCTCCGTAGTTGACATGCAGATCCGATATTTTAAGCATCCTCAGCCACCCCCAGATACGCATCGATGACGCGCTGATTGTTCTGGATCTGCTCCGGCGTTCCGTCAGCGATCAGCTTTCCGAAATCCAGAACGTAGATCCGGTCGGAAATGTCCATGACCAGGTCCATATGGTGCTCGATCAGAAGGATCGTCAGGTTGAACTGCGTCCGGATCTTCCCGATGAATTCCGTCAGCTCCTCAGTCTCCTGCGGGTTCATGCCGGCGGCCGGCTCATCCAGCAGAAGGAGCTTCGGATCTGCAGCCAGCGCCCGGGCGATCTCCAGCCGGCGCTGTTTTCCGTAGGGAAGGCTTGTGGCAAGTTCATTCTGTACGTCGGACAGTCCCACGATCTCCAGCAGATCCCGGACCCGTTCTCTCTGGCCCTTCTCTTCATCCTGGTTCATCCGCAGCATGGCGCTGACAAAGTTGTGCTTCGTCTGGAAATGCTTCGCGATCAGGACGTTGTCAAAGACCGTCTGCGTCTTCCAGAGACGGATGTTCTGGAACGTCCGGGCCATTCCCAGCGCGGTGATCTTGTCCGGCGTCGGCGCCAGGACCTTTTCCTTGGTGTAATACTCTCCGATCTCCCCCTTGTAAAGCTTTTTCATCTTCCCCTGGGGATGGTTGCGGATGATGGTCTCCTCCCGGAAGGCGACTCTTCCGTTGGTGGGCTGATAAACGCCGGTGATGACATTGAAAGCCGTGGTCTTGCCCGCGCCGTTAGGTCCGATGAGAGCCACGATCTCCCCGCTGTTGACCACCATGTTCAGATTGTTTACCGCGACGACGCCGCCGAACTGCATGGTGACATTCTCAACTTCAAGAACCTTGCTCATCATGCACCTCCTTATCTGCAGCAGCTTTCTGTTTCCTTTTCACTTTCCACGCATCGATCACATCCGGAAGCTCCTTGTCGCCCATAATGCCCTTCCGGAAGAACAGCACGACGATCATGATGATGATGGAGAACGTCACCAGACGGAAACCGTTCCGGAAGATACCCGGGGCGGTGATGCCGAGAAAGGTGCCGGAGTCCAGTCCGCGGAGCCACCACTCTGACGCGGAGATGAACAGCATGGCGCCGATAACGGAGCCGGTGATGGAGCCGATGCCTCCGAGGACCACCATCAGGAGGATCTCGTAGGTCATGGCGGACTTGAAGTTGGAGGCCTGGGCAATGCTCAGCACCATGGCCATGCAGGAGCCTGCAATACCTGCGAAGAAGCAGCTGACGCAGAAGGAAAGCATCTTGTGCTTCGCCAGGTCGATGCCCATGGCTTCCGCCGCGATCTCATCGTCGCGGATCGCCTTGAAGGCTCTCCCGTAAGTGGAATTCACCAGCAGGACGATGAGGATGATGCAGACAGTGGCGATGAATACCGGCACGAAGGTCGAGAAACTCAAGGTCGTTCCTCCGAGATCCAGCTTGAAGATGGATATTCTTGCAAAGCTCTTCAGCAGGTTGGAACCGTTGGTCAGCGGGCCCAGCTTGCCCCACTGACAGATGGCGCGCATGATCTCCGCGAAACCGAGAGTGGCGATGGCCAGGTAGTCAGATTTCAGTCGCAGCACCGGAAGGCCGATGAAAAAGGCGAAGACCGCCGCCACGAGTCCGGCGATGACGACCGCCAGGGCGACGCCGAGCACCGTCCCCAGGGGACCTGCCGCATTGCCCAGGACCTCGGGAATGGAGAACCGGACTACCGCGTCATAGTACTGGTAGACCGAGTCTCTCGCAGAAGCGGGAATGGTAAGGATCGCATAAGTGTACGCGCCGATCAGCATGAAGCCCGCGTGCCCCAGGGAGAAAAGACCGGTAAAGCCGTTCAGCAGGTTCATGGACACCGCTGCCAGAGCGTAGACGGAGCCCTTCTGCAGAACGGTGAGCAGCATGGAAAGACTGCTCGTGGGCTTGATGACCTGGTCCAGGATCAGGACCACGAGAAGGAATAAAGATACAGCGGCAAACGCCTTGGCGTTTCTGGTTTTTTCCGAATGAGTCATACTGCCGCCTCCCTCAGACCTTGTCCGTGGCCTTCTCGCCGAACAGACCCGTGGGCTTGAAGACCAGGATGATGATAAGAAGCACGAAAGTGAACGCATCGGAGAAGGTGGCGAAGCCCACCTGGTCCGTGATGATTCCCCGGGTGAGGAGGATCGTGTCCAGACCCTTGATCAGGCTCTCGCAGATACCGATGATAAAGGCGCCGATGACCGCGCCGGGAATGGAACCGATGCCGCCGAACACCGCCGCGACGAAGGCCTTCAGACCGGGCATACCGCCGGAGGTCGGGACCACGCCGGGATAGTTCGTGAAGAACAGCATGGAGCCCACCGCCGCCAGGAAGGTGCCGATGATGAAGGTGGCGGAAATAACGTTGTTGATGCGGATGCCCATGAGCTGGGAAGTCTCAAAGTCCTTGGCCACTGCGCGCATGGCCATGCCCAGCTTCGTGTGGGAGATAAGCCAAACCAGGCACGCGGAGAGGAACACCGTCAGGAACGGTGTGATGATGGTGACCCGCGTGGTCTGCATGCCAAACACATTTATGGAATCCGAGATCCAGGGGATCGGGGGATAATTCTTATTCAGTCCGCCGGTAATGTAGAGCGCCAGGTTCTGGAGCAGATAGCTGACGCCGATGGCGGAGATCATGACGGACATTCTGGGAGCCGTGCGGAGCGGCTTGTAGGCCACGCGCTCGATGGTAAAGCCCAGAAGGACCGTGAACAGGATCACCAGGGGAATTGCAATATAGAGCGGCAGAGCCGCAGCAAGATAGACCATCATAAGACCCGCCACCATGAACACATCGCCGTGGGCGAAGTTGATCAGGCGGAGAATGCCGTAGACCATCGTATAGCCGATGGCGATCAGGGAATACTGTCCTCCGACAGAGATTCCGGAAATGATATAAGGGAGAATCGTTTGACCGAGACTCATGCTGTTACTCCTCTGTGCACACCTTACAGTTATTTGAACAGCAGCGGGAGCGTTATGCCCCCGCTGCTCCAGAACGATCTGAGTACAGGACTATTTTACTCTGCCTTTGCCACCGTGACGAAATCCCACTTTCCGCTCATGGTGTTGCATTTCTTGACCACCGCGCTGTCGCGCTTCGCGTCGCCGACTTCGTCGAATGCGATCGCGCCGGTCACGCCGGTATATTCCACAGAAGGCAGGACTTCCAGGACTTTTGCCGGATCCGTGGAACCGGCTTTCTTCAGAGCTTCCAGCGCCACGTAGTACGCGTCATAACCCATTGCCGTGACCGCTGCCAGCTCGTCGTTGCCGCCGTTGTTGGACTTCGCGGTATTGGTGTTGTTGATCCAGTCCTTGATGCCCTTGTCAAAGTCAGCATCCGCGCCTTCCTGATAGAAGGTGGTGACGCAGATCTCGAGACCGGTATCCTTCGCGGCGTCGAGGATGACGTTGGAATCCCAGGTGTCGCCTGCCAGGATCGGCATGCCGATGTTCTGTGCCGCAGCCTTCGCGATGATCTGCGCCGCAGCCTCAGTGGAGACCGGGGAGAAGAAGACGTCGCAGCCCTGGTTCTGGGCATTGGTCACATAGGTGGAGTAGTCGGATGTGCCTTCCGGGAACTGCTCGTAAATGCAGTTGTCCTTGCCGAAAGCATCGATGAAGTAGTTGCAGAGACCGCCGGAGTAGTCATCACCCTGCTTCGCCAGGCAGTAAGCCTTGGTTGCGCCGATGCTCTTCGCGTAGTTTGCGAGGACCGTGCCCTGGAACGGATCCAGGAAGCAGATGCGGAAGTACACGTCGCATCCGGCAGTGACCTGCGGGTTCGTGCAGGTGACGCCGATGGCCGGCATCTTCGCGTTCAGGAAGGTGTCGCCGGCAGCGATGGAAACGCCGGATCCGTAGGAACCGAGCACCACTGAGACGCCGTTTGAGATCAGGGTCTGCGCAGCTGTCGGGGCCTTGTCGTTGGAAGAAGCATTGTCCGCGTACTCAAGCTGGACCTTGTAGGTCTCTCCGCCGATCTCCACGGTGGGCGTCTGCACATTTGCGTACTCCATGCCGAGGATCTCCTGCTTGCCGCCCGCGCCGTTGTCGCCGGACTGAGGCTCGAATACGCCGATCTTCACCACCTTCTCACCGGAAGCCGCCGCACCGCCGCCGGAGCTGCCGCCGGAACTGCTTCCGCCGGAGCTGCCGCCGCATGCCGCAAGCGTCGCGCCGAGTTCATAAGTATACCACAATTAAGGGAGCTGTACCACTGAATAGTCAGAACTTGGAACATCCGCCACAGCAATTCTCTGCTGATAGATCTTGGCGGAGGTGAATCCCAGGCGCCATCCGATATCCTCCTCCGGCGTCCGCACCGCGTCCGCCATGATGAGGTACACATCTCCGCCCACGATCTCTCCCTTCTGGAGGACCTGTACAGTTTCTCCGTCATCCGCGTCGTACCAGTTCTTCTTCACAAAATCCTTCTGCAGGACCAGCGCGCTGAGAGGACTGTCGCAACAGACCAGGTCGCCTCTGCTGCCTTCCGAAAGAATGACCTCTCCTTCCGGATCCTGCTTTGTAAACAGCAGCTCGTCAGCATAATTGAAGAAGAACTTGGGCGCTTTTCCGTCGCCGTCACCGCCGAAACCCTCAGGACACTGATCTGTCACCAGGGTGAGGCTGTTTTCTTTCCGGGCGTCCGCCTTCAGGACCATGTAATCCTGGAGGACAACGGCTGTCCCTCCGTACCAGGCTGCCCCGAACCAGAGTTCATCGTTCTTCCGGAGCATCTGGTCGATGGAAGGATACCCCCAGCCGTCCGCTTCGCTTTCCGGAAGGATCCCAAGGACTGTCTCCTCTCCGGTAGTCCCGTCGACCCGCAGGATCCTGTTTTCCTTCTTCTTGTCGTCGTGGATCCCCAGGATCAGATCGTCGCCGTCAAAACCCGAGAAGAAGTGAATGAGATCCTGGTCCATTTCCAGAACCGTTCCGTAGATCGTTCCGTCGGTAAGGGTCCCCTGCTGTCTGCTGTTGTCTCCGTACTTGTAGCTGTTGACCAGGACCCTGTGTCCCGTTTCTGAGACCGCCGCCACTACCGCGTAATCATCCTCTGTGAAAGCTTCTCTTCCGCTTCCGTCCGGCCAGCAGCGGTACACGTCTTCCGACTCCGTACCATTTGGAAGAACGGTCCTGCCGCTGAAATAAAACATGCCGTTCACATAGTACAGCGGTCCGTGCCCTTCCTCCTCCCAGAGGGCCGTGGTCTTTCCGGAAGCCTTGTCGAAGCAGCAGAACCGGGATCCCTTGCCCAGATCAACGTCGTGCAGGAAATCACCAAAGGTGCCGGTCAGTCCTGCCGGAACACCGCTGTAGTCCCGGAAGAAGATGAGGCTTCCGACCCTGACGAAATAACCGCCGTTGTTCTCGATGTCCTCTGTCGCGAGGAACTGGCTGACTGTGCGGCGCTCCCCGCTGTCCGTCTTCACAGTCTTTGTTCCCTGCAGCGCCTCCAGGTCATCCGGCTCCGCCAGGACAGTCAGCGGGACTTCCTCCGGGGCGATGCGTTCAAATTCGATTTCCCCTTCCAGGGAAAGGGCTGATTCGAACAGGCTGTTGTACTCCTCCGGGACAAGCTTCAGGGCGTCATCCCCCTCGAGGGTCATTTCCACATTCATCGTCCCCTCGGGGGCCATGTTGTCAGTGAAGCTGGACCCCGCGAAGAGTCTGCCGTCCTTGTCGACAAAGAACTTTCCGCAGCCGAAAACAGCCTCCTTCCCGGGCGCTTTCCGGTAGATCCGGAGCGCGCCGGCGCCTGCCGCGTCCTTCTCCTCAGAAAACTCAAGGAAGACCGGCGCGTCCCCGCCGTTTTTCTGTCTCCAGAGACCGGGAAGCTTCTCCGGAACTGTCCCTGCCTCCAGACCCGAGAACAGAGGCGATACATCCGTAAAGGCCGTTCCTTCCCGGTCCTCCCGGACATACTCCAATCCTGCAAAGCTGATTCCTTTGTCTGTCAGACGGACGGTGGTCTTCTCCGGCGCGCCCCAGTATCTGTCCATGTTGGACATGATGGAATACTGAAGGACGCCCGCTTCAAAGGAATCTCCCTGTGTGCCGAGCAGTGCCTCCGCGTCCGCGGGAACCACCTCCAGCGCCCAGAAGGAGTAAGGCTCTGCAGGATCATTTCCTTCCGGCTTCTCCGCGATCCCGCCCTGCCCCAGCAGGTTTCCGTCGAATTCAAACAACTCCAGTGTGTGATATTCCCCATCCTGTTCGCAGGAATACACACCCGCCAGCCGGGAAGCCAGCGTCATTTTGCTCTCTGTCTCCCCGGTCTTCTCCTCAGCCGCCGCTTCCGCTGCTTCTCCGGCCTTCTCTTCCGCTGCCGTTTCTCCGGCCTTCTCCTCCGCTGCAGCCTCTGCTGCCGGCATCGCCCGCTCTACTGCCTGTGACGAACTCTTCGCACCGCAGCCGCTGAGGACCGCGATCCCCAGGGACAGGAGCACGGCGATACCCAAACCCTTCTTTGTCATATTCCTCTCCTCCCTCCATAAAAGGTTCCGTTTCTGTTTAAGATTCCGTCTGAGGTTCCGTTGCTGTTTCCGTTCCGGATCCGGGCCCTCCGTCATATTCCTCCAGGAAATGATGGCGCACACCCTTCTGGTCCTTATATGCAATGACAGTTTTCAGGCTGATGTTGGTCACACTCTGGAACAGATTGCTCTCCACATAGGGATTTGTTTTTTTCAGTTCCGCGATCAGCTGCTTCGTTTCCTTCCGCTTCGATACTGCCGTACCGTCCTCCCGTACTGTCCAGCAGGTCTCCGTAAAGTGGCAGGCGCACTGCAGGAAAGAGAGCCCGTGGAAGTCCTTCCAGCGGATGATGTCCTCTTCCCGGATCAGGTACATGGGGCGGATCAGTTCCATCCCCTCGAAATTTGTGCTGTGCAGCTTCGGCATCATGGTCTGGAACTGGCCCGCATACAGAAGCCCCATCAGGATCGTCTCGATGACATCGTCGTAATGATGCCCCAGGGCGATCTTATTGCATCCCAGTTCCTTCGCTGCCCGGTACAGGTATCCCCTGCGCATCCTGGCGCAGAGATAACAGGGCGATTTCTCGATCACATCCACCGCGTCGAAGATCTGCGATTCAAAGATCCTTACCGGAACGCCGAGAAGCCGCGCGTTCTCCTCGATCTTCTTCCTGTTCTCCTCCCGGTAGCCCGGATCCATCACCACGAATTCCAGTTCAAAAGGAAACTTGTCGTGGCGTTTCAGTTCCTGGAAGAGCTTCGCCATCAGCATGGAATCCTTTCCACCGGAGATACAGACTGCCACTTTGTCTCCCGGTTTCAGGAGCTCATACTCGCGGATCGCCTTCGCGAACTTTGAAAACAGCGGTGTGTGGAACTTTTTTCTGAGAGAGCTCTCCACTTCCTCTCTCTTCGAACCGGGACCAGCCTCCCCCGGATCGTACCGTTTAAAATCGTACATTTATGATCTTCCTTTGCATTCTTATGTTACAGATTGTACCCGAACCGCGCGAAAACCTCAACTGC
>CACZFV010000011.1:48166-51909 GCA_902780465.1 uncultured Lachnospiraceae bacterium | reverse complement strand
TGATGTTCCGGAGCCGGATGGCTTCGGCCGGTGCCGGGAAGCCGGTCCCGCCCACCGGTGTCTTTGACGATGCGCCGCCGAAGATCTTCGGCGCAATGTAGGCCTGGACTTTCTGAACGATGCCGCTTTCCAGGGCGGACCAGGCCAGGGTACTGCCGCCTTCCAGAAGGATGCTGTCGATGCCTTCCGCGCCGAGCTTTGCCGCCAGGTCCTTAAGGTCCACCCGGGGACTGGCTGGGGCCGTGCCCGGAGGATCCTGGGCCCGGGCGTCTCCGCATTCCAGGATCCGGCAGCCCGCTGCGATGTAGGGGGCCTGCTTTTCCTTGTCCCTGCAGCAGGTAGCCAGGATGGTGGGGGTCTCCCGGGCGGTGGTCACGACCTTCGCGGTGAGAGGTGTCCGGAGGCTTGAGTCGCAGATGATCCGGACGGGATCCCGGCCCTTCTGCGCTTCTCCCAGCCTGCAGGTAAGAAGCGGGTCGTCCGTGAGGACGGTGCCTACGCCGGCCATGATGGCAGTGAGGCGGTTCCTGGTCTCGTGGACGTGCCGGCGCGCCGCTTCGCCGGTGACCCAGCGGGACGCCCCTGTGAAGCAGGCGGTCTTTCCGTCCAGAGTCATGGCGTACTTCAGGACGACCAGCGGGAGACCGGTGGTGATGTAGTGGAAGAAGACTTCGTTCACTTTCCTGCATTCTTCTTCCAGAAGGTGCTCTGTCACTTCGATCCCATGCTCTTTCAGGATCCGGATCCCTTTTCCGGCGACCTTCGGGTTCGGGTCGCCGCAACCGGTGAAGACGCGGCGGATGCCGGCTTCGATCAGGGCATCCGTGCAGGGCGGCTGCTTCCCGTGGTGGCAGCAGGGCTCAAGCGTGACGTAGATGTCCGCGCCGGCAGGGTCCTCGCCCCGGGAGCGGCAGTTCTCCAGCGCCGCCCGCTCCGCGTGCAGGCTGCCGAAAACGGCGTGCCATCCTTCGCCGATGATCCGGCCGTTCTTTACGATCACTGCGCCCACCAGCGGGTTCGGTGAGACCCGGCCGGTGCCCCGGAGGGAGAGCTCCAGCGCGCGGCGCATATATTCTTCATGTGTCATCCGAAGGAAGATCCTCCTTTCATAGATTAAGGTGCGGAAATGAAAAACTCCCCGGAGATCTCCGGGGAGCAGGAAAAGGCAGAAGGCAGGCTGACGCAGCTTTGACACATGCAATAAAGCAGGGATCCGGACTGTACCGCAGAATACAAAACGCCCCGGAACGGTTTCCGTTCCAGGGCGTGACCGGTACATTCAAAGCATCCGCCCGGCGCAGTATATGCGCCGTTCAGCTGACCGCATCTTCTTCCATCCAGACTGTACTGTCGGCTCCGGAATCTCACCGGATCGTGCGTCTGCAGGTCCTTGCCGCTGTAAGCAGCTTTTCCGGGATCTGTTTCGGCTCGCGGGCTGTAAGCATTCCTGCTGAAAGATCATACAGAAAGCTTGATACCGCCGGTGGGGAATTTCACCCCGCCCTGAAGATTTCTGACTCTTATCTTAGGGGAACAGTCTGACCGGGAAGGAAAGAAGCAGGAGAAAAGAGCGGTAAAAAAGAACAGTAAAAAAGAGCAGCAGGAGAACAGAGTATGAAGACCATCCTGATCACAAACGACGACGGCATCGAGGCGGGAGGCATTGTCCGTCTGGCGGAAGCGGCAGCGGAATTCGGGGAAGTGTGGGTGGTGGCGCCGGCGAGGCAGATGAGCGCGGCCTCCCACAGTATCACGCTGCACAGTCCCGTTGATATTTACCCTCATTCTTTTCCTGTCCCCGGCGTGCGTGCTTTTTCCTGCAGCGGCACCCCGGGGGACTGCGTCCGCGTCGGAAGTCTCAGCATCCTGCCCCGGAGACCGGACATGGTGCTTTCGGGGATCAACTACGGGTACAACGTGGCTTCAGATATCCAGTACTCCGCGACGGCAGGGGCCGCTTTTGAGGCGGCGTTCCAGGGACTTCCTGCCATCGCTTTCTCGGAGGAAGCGCTTCCCTGCCACGAAACTGCGGACAGGTATCTTACGGAACTGCTGGAGGAGCTTCTTGAGGTGCGGCCCGGTCCGGGCAGCATCCTGAACGTGAACTTCCCGGGATGCCCGCTGGAACAGTGCAGGGGGATCCTGCGGGACAGAAAAGTTTCCCGCGGGATGATCTTCCGGGATCATTACAGGGAGCTGGAAAAGCTTCCGGGCGGAGGCATCCGTCTCATGGTGGAGGGCGTCCGCGATGAGGCCGCGGAAGATGGCACTGATCTCCGCGCCGTGACCGGAGGGTACGTCTCGGTCGGGATCGTAAAGAACATCGGGTACTGAGAATGGGAAAGGAGCCGGCCAGATGAAAAAACAGACTGTCCGCTTTGCTGCAGGGATCCTGTTTGCAGTTTTGCTGGTCTTCGCCCCGGCGTTTTTTCCGGCTGCCGGGATCTTCGGGGGATCTGCCGAAAATAACCGGGGGAACGTGTACGCGGCGCGGATCGCCGGCAGGGGAGCCGGCACCGGGGATCCGGGAAATGGACCCGGAAGCGGACCAGAGAGCGGAACAGGGAGCAGCGCAGAGAACAACGGGAGCTTTACCATCGCGTTCGCGGGGGACATTCTCTTTGACCCGGTCTACACCGCCGGACGGAAGGCGACGTCCCGGGGCGTCGCGGGGAGCTGCGATGAAAAGACCCTGGAGAGAATGCGGGGGGAGGATGTCTTCATCGTCAACAACGAGTTCACATATACCCGGGGCGGGAAACGCTCCGGCAAGACCTACGCGTTCCGGACCGATCCCCGGTACGCGGCCATGCTGCAGGAAATGGGCGTCGACCTGGTGACCCTGGCAAACAACCATACCTGGGATTTCGGGGAACAGGGGTTCCTGGACACGCTCTCCACGCTGGAAGACATCGGAGTGTCTTATATTGGCGGAGGCCGGAACCTCGCGGAGGCCATGCGCCCGAAGATATTTGAGGCAGGAGGCATGAAGATCGCTGTCCTGAACGCGACCGAGATCGAACGGACCCGTGTCTGGACCAAAGCGGCTGATGAACAGTCCCCGGGCGTGTTCCGCTGCTTTGACCCGGCGCTTCTCCTGGATGCCGTGAGAGCGGCAGACGCGGAGAATGACTTTGTGATCGCAGTCCTCCACTGGGGGATCGAAGGGCAGTCCCGGCCGGACAGACGCCAGCAGGAGCTGGCGGAACGATTAAAGGAAGCCGGCGCCGACCTGATCGTGGGGGGACATCCCCATGTGCTGCAGTCCGTCGGATTCGCGGGCCATGTCCCGGTGGCCTACAGCATGGGCAATTTCCTGTTCCACTCGGGCGTCTATGACACCGGGATCCTGGAGGCGGAATTCGATCCCGGGGAAAAAGCTCTGAGATCTCTCCGCTTCGTGCCGCTGCAGTCCCGGGACTGCAGGCTGGTGATGCTGGAGGGAAGAGAAAAGGAACAGTTCCTGATCAGGCTCCGCAGGATCTGCCCGGGGACGGAGATCGACGAGGAGGGGCTCATCTCATTGGGAGAAGACCCCCACGGATCATGATGGACACTTGCGCGGTAAAGCGCGCAGGGAACTGCCTTTTCCGGGGCGTTCCATGCTATAATTCATACATACTTGTCGACATGGAGGATGCAGCAGTATGCCCGACAACCAACTGGAATTCCATTCCGCCTACGGTAAGAGGCGGATCCTGATCGTAGAGGATGAACTGATCAACCAGGAGATGCTGAAGATC
>CACZFV010000011.1:0-48160 GCA_902780465.1 uncultured Lachnospiraceae bacterium | reverse complement strand
AGTATGCCCGACAACCAACTGGAATTCCATTCCGCCTACGGTAAGAGGCGGATCCTGATCGTAGAGGATGAACTGATCAACCAGGAGATGCTGAAGATCATCCTGGACGATGTTTATGACATTATTTCAGCGGAAACGGGGGCGGAGGCCCTTGCCAGGCTGGCTGAAGGAAGCGAGACCATCAGCCTGGTCCTTCTCGACCTGAATCTGCCGGACATGCACGGTCTGGACGTCCTGAAGCAGATGAAGGCGGACAGCAGATCGGCCCGGATCCCGGTCATCGTGATGACTGCGGAGAAGGACGCGGAGGTGGAGAGCCTGACCCTTGGTGCCATTGACTTTATTCCGAAGCCTTATCCCCAGCCGAAGGTGATCCATGCCAGGGTGCTCCGGACCATTGAACTCTGTGAGGACAGGGACATCATCCGCTCGACCGAGCGCGACCATCTGACCGGCCTTTACAACCGGGAATACTTTTACCGCTACGCGGCGCAGTACGACGTGTATCACAAGGACCAGCCCACGGATGCCATCGTCCTCGACATCAACCATTTTCACATCATCAACGAGCGCTACGGGAAAAACTATGCCGACGAGATCCTGAAACGGATCGGAGAAAAGCTGATGGAGGCCGTAGGGGCGTCCGGCGGAATCGTGTGCCGCAGGGAGGCGGACACCTTCCTCGCCTACTGTCCGCACCGGGGGGACTACGCGGAGATCCTGGAGAATGCTTCCGTGACGCTCCGGGGAGACGGCAGAAACGAGAACCGCGTGCGTCTCCGCATGGGCGTCTATTCCAATGTGGACAAGACGATCGATATCGAGCGGCGCTTTGACAGGGCGAAGCTGGCGGCGGATACAGTGAAAAACAGCTTCACGAAGGCCATCGGCATCTATGACGATTCGCTCCATGAGTCGGAGATCTTTGCGGAACAGCTGCTGGATGGGTTTGAGACGGCTGTCCGTGAGAAGCAGTTCGAGGTGGTCTACCAGCCGAAATTCAACATCCGGCCCCAGGTGCCCGTCCTGACCAGTGCCGAGGCCCTGGTGCGCTGGAAGCATCCGCAGCTTGGCACAGTGAGTCCTGCCGTGTTCATCCCGCTTTTTGAGCAGAACGGACTGATCCGGCAGCTGGACGATTATATCTGGCGCGAGGCGGCAGCCAGGATGAAGGACTGGAAGGACCGGGGCGTGGATCTGGTGCCGGTATCGGTGAATGTATCCCGGATCGATCTGTACGATCCCTTCTTTGTCGAACGGATGCAGGAGATCATGGAGAGCAACGGACTGTCTCCCGCGGAGTTCTACCTGGAAGTGACGGAATCCGCGTATACTGAGAATTCTGACCAGATCATCCGGACCGTGAAACAGCTCCGGGAGAAAGGGTTCCGTATCGAAATGGATGATTTCGGGTCGGGCTACTCTTCCCTGAACATGATCTCGACGCTACCTATTGACGCCCTGAAGCTGGACATGGAGTTCATCCGGAACGCTTTCCGGGAACGCAAGGACACGAGGCTTCTGGAGGTGGTGATCCAGCTGGCGGAGTCCCTGGAAGTGCCGACCATCGCCGAGGGCGTGGAGACCGCGGAGCAGATGCTGACCCTGAAGACCATGGGCTGCGATATCGTGCAGGGATACTATTTCTCCCGGCCTCTGTCCGCAGGGGAATTTGAGACCTTCATGAAGGAGAAGAAAGAACGGGAGGCGGAGAGTCAGAAGAAGAGCGGCGGAAAAGGACCGGGACGGCTGCGTGACAAGTTTACCTATGACGCGCTGCACGATCCGCTGACCGGGCTGTACAATCACACGGCATTTGACATTCTGTTCCACGACGCAGACAAGGACCACATCGCAGTCATGATCGCGGAGATCAATGACTATGCGCTTTTAAAAAAGGAGAAGGGACGGAAATACGCGGACGAGGCGGTGCTCAGAGTGGCGGATGTGCTGCGGAAGAGTTTCCGCTCGGTGGACGATATCTGCCGCCTGAAAGAGGATGAGTTCGTCGTGATCATGACAAGAGTCAGCGGCGCCATGCATACACTGATCTATGACAAGGTGGCGCAGATGAACCAGGTCCTGCAGGAAACGGACGGGGTGCTGCAGCCGGTATCGCTTAGCGTCGGTGTGGCGTTTTCGGACCGGGAAAAGCCGGAGGGAGACGTTTTTCAGGACGCGGACACCGCCCTGCTCCGGACCAGGCAGACGCACCCCGGCGGCTGTACGGTGTTCTGAGGACCCCGGGACAGGGACCGGATGTCGGATCCAGACCCCAAAAGGGGCTGCCGCAATCACAAAAGAAATTTTTGTGATGCGGCAGCCCTCTTTGTTTCCCGGAGTGACATGGCGGAAACTTCAGTAATGCACGACATTCTCCGCAGCGCGGATCTTTTCCCTGAGAGCGGCGGCTTCTGCGCTCCGGAAAAAGCGGAGGGTGCTCTCCGGCACCAGAGTCTCCAGCAGAGGCCAGTTTTCCTCCTTGATCGCGGTACGGACAGTGGAGGCGCTGATCACGGCGCCGTCTGATTCTTTCCGGGGCACCACCACCAGCTCCACACCATGCTGCGGGAGGACCTCCCCCATGATGCGGTTGTAGGCGGAGGTCACCACACTGAAGGGCTCATCCCCGACGTAGCGGCGGGTGATGCTGAGGGCCGCGGCGATGCGGCTGAAGATGTCGATGTCCAGCCGGGCGTGGCTTTCAATGACCGCGTCCGAATCCTTCTGGAAATAGCTGGGGAAGGTGGCGCTGCTGATGATGTAGGGGCCGCTGTCGTGATATACGATGTTTTTCAGGTCCGCCGTGCCCTCCATGACCAGCTGCTTCCGCACGGAGAAGGGGACCAGGCTCGCGTCCTCACTGACGATGAAGAGGTGGAGCAGGCGGTTCTCCAATGCGGCCTTTTCCACCAGATAGCGGTGCCCCAGAGTGAAGGGATTCGCGTTCATGACGACAGCGGCGGTCTCTGTGCCGGCGGCAGCGGTGCCTTCGGCTGCCGGAGCGGAACCGCTGTCCGGTCCCGGCATGGAGCTGGTCTGGCGGGCAGTCTCCTCCTTCAGCTTTTTCAGGTAGCTGTCAAATCCGCTCCAGCTGTTCTCCATGAAGACCACCTGGTCCTCGATCCGCACGATCTCCCGGAAACCGAGGTCCGCGAAAAATTTCGCGGAGCTGCATTTGGTGTAGACGAAAAGGTGCGTGTTTCCCCGGGCGAACTGCACATTGATGAGATGCGTCACGATCTCGTTCATGAGACCCTCGCCCTGGTGGGCATGGCTCACTGCAAGACAGCGCAGCGTATTACCGAAGCAGCTGCCGGTGCCCACAAGTTCGTAATCTTCGTCGTAAAGACCGCAGGAATAATCGAGGTTTTCATCCCGCCGGATGCCTTCTTCCTTAAGAAGGGAGTCCATCTGGGAGACAGCATAGCGGTCGTTTTTCCTGATCTCGGAAATAGAATAATCTGACACAGGCACACCTCCGGATGATCTTTTCTTCAGTCTTTCTACAGTATAGCATAAACTTGACCGGCCATACCGCCGCCGGTAAAATGATGTCATAAGCAAAAAAACTGTGACGGGCCTGAACCGAATCAGGTCATTACAAATAAGGAGACACGATAATGCAGGATGAGCAGATCATCGATCTGTACTGGGAGCGTTCGGAAGAAGCGATCCGGGAGACGGATAAAAAGTACGGGAAGTACTGCGGCACCATTGCCTGGAACATTCTGTACAGCGCGGAGGACGCGGAGGAGTGCGTGAACGATACCTGGATGAACGCATGGAACGCGATGCCGCCCCACCGGCCGGGGTTCCTGAAGGCTTTCCTCGGGAAGATCACCCGGAACCTGGCACTGAATCTGTATGAGAAAAAGCACGCGGAGAAGCGGGGCGGCGGAGAGACTGCCCTGGCGCTGGATGAACTGGCGGAATGCGTGGGCGGCGTGCCGGGCGGCAATGGTACGGCAGGCGTCAGCGGCTCTGTCTGGGATTCCGAGGGCAGTCCGGAGGAGGGCATGGTGCTTACAGCGTGCCTGAACCGCTTCCTGCAGTCGATGAAGGCGGAGGACCGGAAGATCTTCGTCCAGCGGTACTGGTACATGTATTCCGTGAAGGAGATCGCCGGCAATCTGGGCCTTGGGGAGAGCAAGGTGAAGATGACGCTGCTCCGGCAAAGGGAAAAGCTGAAAAAGGTGCTGGAAGAGGAGGGTATTCCGGTATGACAGAGAGAGAGCTCCTGAGAGCCATCGGAGAGATCGACGAAAAGTATATTGAGGAGGCCGCGCCGCCGTCTGCGGTGAAGGCCATTGATACCGGCGGAAAACGGCGAAGGAGACGGCATTTGTTCAGCGCTGCCGCCGCGGCAGCGGCCGCAGTGTTCCTGATCGGCATTTTCCCGAAGATGCAGAGGACCATGCTCACCGCGGACAACAGGGCCGTGATGACAGAGAACAGTGCGGCGCCGGCAGCGGCCGCGGCAGATGAGGAAGCGGCGGAAGTCTTTATGGACGAGACGGTACAGGAGATGAAAGCGGCCGAGGCGCCTGCGGAGACATATGCAGCCGCGGATGCTGCAGCGGAAATGTATGCCGCGACAGCAGCTCCGGAGGCTGAAGCGTACGCTCCGTCGCCTGCGATGCCGGCACCGGAAGCGCTGACAACTGCGGCAGCCCAGATCATCAACAATCTGGAAGCAGCTGCGTCCGAAGAAAAGACAGCCGGATCCGAGAGGAAGGCACTGGGGACGGATATGGCGCAGGAAGGAATGGCCGCAGCACAGGATCAGGGCGGCATGGCCGCCGGATGGGGGAACCCGTTCATCCCCTGCGCGTCCATGGAAGAGGCCGCCGGACTTGCGGGGTTCGCGATGGAAGTGCCGGCGGAGACTGCCCTCACGGAACAGTATCCTGTCAGGGACATCACCGCGATCAAGGACACCATGATCCAGGTGATCTGCTATGACGCATCCGGAAACGAGGGTTTCCGGATGCGGAAAGCCGCGGGAGAGGAAGATATCAGCGGCGTCTACGGCACCTATGAGGAGAAGACTCTGGAGTCCGGAGACCGGACGCTGCAGCTCAGGCTGAAAGAGGGACTGGTCCGGACGATCTGCTGGACGGAGGACGGCTTCAGCTACGCGGTCATGACGGACGAAGCGGAACTGGACGAAGAAGCTGCGGCGAAACTCGCGGACGGGATCCGCTGATAAAAAGGAGCACAATTTCCCTGCAGCACGGCAAGATATCAGAAAACTGTGATACAATAAAAGCAACAGGTGAACGTCATGCCGGCGGGGCCGGCGGAGAGGAGGAATTACATGCGTATCAACAGGAGGTATTCAAAATTTGCAGCACTGGTCCTTTTCCTGTCACTTCTGATGACGATGCTGTTCGGCCAGGTGGCCGCTGTACGGGCAGACACTGATCCCGCCAAGGCTGTCCAGGGGCTTTACAAAATGGAGAGCATGATGGGAATCAGCGCCGAGACCTTTGCCACTGCCAGCGGGATCACTGTGGAGGAAGCGAAGAATTACATCATGATGGAGCTTAAGGAAGGCGGTGTCTGCATTTTCACAGTGGACAAAGACCCCGAAACCTTATACTGGACGACGGACGGGACGAACTTCGCGCTGTCTGCAGAAGCCGGGGGAGAAGCTCTGATCAAAGGGACCATCCAGGACGGCCTTGCCGCCATGGATATCGAAGGTACGGAACTGAAGCTCCGGAAAGAAGGGACTGCAGCTGCAGCAGAGACCACGACAACCACGCAGGGATCGGGAGAAGCCGTTCCGGAAGACATTTCCGGCGTCTACCGTCTGAACAGTCTGATGGGAATGGACATGCAGACTTACGCGACCCTTATGGGAACCACACTGGAAAACGCGGCGAACACCTGGGTAATGGACATGAAGCCGGACGGCAACGCTTACATGGCAGTGGACGGACAGATCGCGACCTGCAAATGGGTCCGTGAAGGGGAAAAGATCACTCTGATCTCGGTGGAGAACGGCGTAGAGGAGCGCCTGGAGGGAACTCTTTCCGGTGACAGGATCCTCCTGACAGTGGAAGGCGTCGAAGTGGCCCTGAAGAGAGATCCGGTGCAGTAAACCCGGAAGAAGGAGCAGAGAAGCAATGAAGGAATGGACCAGAGAAGAACGGTACAAAGTGCTTCAGAGCCCCGAGGAGATCAGGGAGCTTCATGAAAGGATCTCGAAGTCCGTATACCGTCAGACGTATCACATTCAGCCGGTGACGGGGCTTTCCAGCGATCCCAACGGGTTCGCCCTTCACAAGGGGATCTGGCACCTCTTTTACCAGTGGTGTCCCTGGGGCGCCGTACACGGACTGAAGTACTGGTATCACGTGACCAGCGAAGACCTGATCCACTGGACAAACGCCGGTGTCGGACTGAAGCCGGACCGGGATTATGACAACAAAGGCAATCACTCCGGTTCCGCCATCTCCAACGGAGAAGATCTTTACATCTTCTACACGGGGAACCACAGGGACGAGAACTGGGTGAGGACGCCCTACACCTGCGGAGCTGTGCTGGGGAAGGACGGAATGCCGGAGAAGCTTCCGGAGCCGCTGTTCGGCCTGCGGCCGGACTACTCCGAGCATCAGCGCGATCCCAAGGTGATCTGGAATGAAGAGAAAAAGAAGTATTTCATTTTTATCGGCGCCCAGACCCAGGACCTCCGCGGCACGGTGCTGATCTATGAATCCTCGGAGCTCCTGAAGGGATGGAAGTTCGCAGGAGAACTGAAGGTCCCCGGCTACGAAAAGTTCGGCGGCATGTGGGAGTGCCCCTATATCGTGAACCTGAGCGGGACAGATCTCCTGATCTTCTCCCCGCAGTACACGAAGCTTCCCGGCAGAGCGGAGAGCACGAACCACAACGTGTACCTTCTGGGCCATATGGATTACGACACCCTGACCTTTACGCCGGAAACGGACTACCAGTATCTGGATTTCGGCTTCGATTTCTATGCAGCCCAGGGCGCGGCCAATGTGGGCGATCCGGACAAGGCTGTGCTGATCGGCTGGATCGGCCTGCCGGACAACCATTATCCCACCGAGGAGGAGGACTGGGAAGGCAGCATGAGCCTGCCCAGGGAGCTCAGGATCAGGAACGGGAAGCTGATCCAGACGCCGGTGGCGGAGATCGACAGCCTGCTGGGCGAAGAAGTTCCCGCCGACGGGAACCTTCCCGCAGCCTGCGAGATCCGGGTGAAGCCGGCAGATGCAGGACAGGACTTCGACCTTGCACTTTTCACGAAGGCGGACGGCAGCGGCGGTCTCCGGATGCACTACGACGCGGAGAAAAAGCTCTGCACCTTTGACAAGAGCGGGATGACGAAGCGTTTCAACCCCCAGGTCGGAGAGGTGCTGACCATGCCCCTGGCGGAAGGACTTTTCTCGATCCGTATCTTCATCGACCGCAGCAGTGTCGAGTACTTCTTCAACGAGGGCGAAGCTTCGTTCACGTCCCACAGTTATCCGACGGAAGAGGAGTTCCACTACACGGCCACGCCGGGGGCGGAGATCCGGATCCGGAAGATGAATCCGTCTGTGGAGGACACCTTTGTTGTATAACAGACAGTCTGAAAGGGCTGCCGCACATCAAAACAATTTTGGTGATGCGACAGCCCTCCTTTGTTTCCCGGAATGACGCGGCGGAAGCGGCCCGGAAATAAATCCAGAGGCCTGCTCATTGTGATTGGGCGTTTCCAGGCATTTTTATAAAATTTGTTCCCTTTTAAAAACGGATTTCAGAGAGATTCCGGGGGTTCGGAGAGGAAAAATGGGCGTTTCTGAAGCATTTTAAAAAATCTGTTCCCTTTTTCACAATTTTACACTCCTGATTTTAATGAAAAAAGGGAACAAAAAACGAAAAATGCTCCTGAAACGCCCAATGTGATCATTTAGATGGGCAGAAAAGCAGGAATTGAAAGATCCTTAGGGGTACAAAAATCCTTAAAAGGCCAAATTACGCCCAAAGCACACGCTCATGAGAGAAGTCCGGTGACGACAGAGCAGGCGCAAGCTGCCGGAGTTCCCTCTCACGGAGCGCATTCGCATATGAAAAACAGCAGGCCCGGCGGGCCTGCTGTTTTATCCGAGTATCTTCACGGCGTAGGAGCAGATGGGAATGACGATTACATCTGCCGCATCCGCAGCTTCTTTCACGCACAGCACCAGCTTTTTTGCGATGCCGCGCCCGCCGTAGGCGGGATCCGTTTCCGTGTGGGTGATGACCCACTTGCCGTCCGCGATCTCGTATTCGCAGAGCCCTATCACTTTATCTCCGTCGTAAGCTGCCGACCGGTTCAATTCTTTTTCAAATCTGATCTCAATATCCATGCTCCTTAGCTCCTTTCTGGCAAAAACCCTCATCCATCCTGCGCTTCTGCAGCCTGGACGCGGGGGACTGACCGCTGCGGCTCATTTACAGTATAAGTATAGCAGAAAGTGTTCCGGTGTACAGGGCAGGGTCATTTCAGCATCTTGAACCGCAGGCTGGTGCCGAGCATGTCGGACACTTCGGTGACGACGAAGAAGGCTCTGGGATCGATGTGCCGCACTTCGTTCTTGACCCGGGTGATCTGGAAGCGGTTCACGACGAAATAGATGGCGTAGCGGTCCTCTCCGGAGTAGTACCCCTGGACTTTCAGGAGGGTGATGCCGTGACCGAAGTCTGCCGAGAGGACCTTGCAGATCTCCTCGGTCTTCGTGGTGACGATCATCACGGATTTTGCCTTGTCAAGACCTTCCACGATGAAGTCCACAGCCCGGACCGCCACAAAGTAGGTGATGATGGAATACAGCGGAAGGATCCAGCTGCGGAAGGAGGCTCCGATGGTGACGTAGAGGATCACGTTGTAGATCATGACAAAGTTGCCGACGGACAGTCCGACTTTCTTCGCAAAGATGGAAGCCAGGACTTCCATGCCGTCGATGGCGCCGCCCAGCCGGAGCGTAAGCCCGCTTCCAACGCCGGAGATCAGACCGCCGAAGATCGCGCAGAGCAGCAGGTCCGTTCCCGCAAAGGGAGAACTGCCGTCTACGTTGACCGGGAGCACGTAGTTGATGAACCATGAGGCGAGGGAGTAGACCGTGACCGCCCAGATGGAATAGAAGGTGAACAGCTTTCCCTGTTTCTTCAGGCCGAACAGGAAGAGGGGGATGTTCAGCACCAGCAGGAAGAGCGGGAAGGTGAACTCATCCGGCGTGATCTGCCAGAGGAGCATGGCGGTCCCGGAGATGCCGCTGTCGTAGAGATTCACCGGCGCCAGGAACATGGTGACGCCGATGGCGTTGATGATTCCTGCGATGAACAGAAGGAACAGATTCAAGGGGCGTACGCGGCGGAAGTTCGGCAGGGGAACGGGGAGCTTGTCAGGCAGTTTCGGATTCATGATATCGATATTGTCCTTTCAGGTTCGTTTTGAAAACAAGAAGTATTGTATCACAAAAAATGCGTAAATAACGCGAAGACAGTGTTCAGAAAAGAAGCTGCGGAAGGTGTTCAGCCGGCCCGGAGGTAGTTACAAACCGAAGCGGGTCGTTTATAATAAAAGAAGAATGCGGCAGCATAGAAAACAGAAATATGGCAATACAGAAAGCAGACGGAGGAGAAGAGGATGAACAGAGGATTCATTGCGGCAGCCGCCCTGATCGCCGGCGCGCTGCTGTTTACTGCCTGCAGAAAGGGCATCGCGATGAACGGGCCGGAAGGGGGCCCGGGAGTACCGCAGACATCGGCTGTACCGAAGGGCAGCAGCCCGGAGGGAACCTGGTACGAGCAGGACGAAAATGCATGTGTGCTGGAGATCACGAAAGATACCGTTAAATACACGAATCACGACGGAAGCTATACCACAGAAGAGAAATACAAGTGCAGCATGTTCGGAGATGAGCCGGAGCTGAAGCTCGAGGATACCTTTGTCTACGAGGACATGTACTACAACAAGGCGGAGGACAGGATCATCGCCTACACCTGGTCGCACACTGACGGGGACGGAGGACATCACCGGATCGAGTACGCAAGGAGCGAGTATGTGGCGCCGCCGCCTCCCACTTATGATCCGCCGAAGGACAACTCCGACCCTGGGGCGAAAAAAGAGTTTGCGGACCTCACCGTGCGTAAGATGAAGGTCTCTTTCCACGACGCAGGGATCCCCTACGATATCAATACCAGCATGGCGCCGGAGCCGCCCTTTGAGGACGACTACTCCTACGATCTGACAGTGCTGGAGGATGGCACCGGCCGTGTCTCCTCTTCCTTCTGCCAGGAGATCGAGCTCACAAAGGAGCAGGTGGACCAGCTGCAGAAACTGGTGAAGGATGCGGATCTCGGGCAGATCAACGGGATCGACATCCATACGGAGGGTCTGCCCTACGGTTCGCCGGAATATGAGGCGGAGATCGAACTCGCTTCCGGCGACATCATCCGCTCCTCGGCGAACGGCGACAATGTGCCGGAGAACTGGAAAAACTTCCAGGAACCGATGCATCATCTCCTGTTCTTTGCCTTTGTGGACGCAGGGTACAAGTATTCCTCCGGGGAGTTTCACTCCACGAAGCCGATGAAGCGCGTCCAGGGCGCGGAGACGAAGCGCCGGGAGGAAACGGGGCTCAAGGAGGAGGACAAGCTCATCGTGCCGGACTGGAAAAAGGCCTATGACTACTCCCTGGACACGAAATATTTCGTGTTTTCCGATCCGGAGAACAAGTATCCGGTTCTGATGAAGACCTTGGACAGCCTGAGTGAGCAGTACCGGAAGAAAGCGGAGGAGACGCTGCAGAAGCACTACAAAACAATGGAGAAGGTGCCCGCCTCTGTCTGGAAGAAGGCGGACCGGAAATACTGCTACTCTCTCTACGCTGTCGATAACTGGCAGATCAGCGGGAATATCTTCAGCTTCCTGGTCTCGGAAGGAGAGGCGAACTCCCTCGGCGCCGGAGATTTCGGGTACGGACAGTACGGGTACGCACGGTTCAACATCGATATGGATACCGGAGAGATCCTGACGGTCAGCGACCTGTTCACGAGCACGGACGCGGTACATGAAGCCCTGATGGAGATCTTCAGTCATTACGGGACGCACAACGATTCCGGAAAATTCGTCCATTCCGCCGAATTCCCCGCGTATCTCAGGGAGGCGCTGGAGAAGCCGGAGCCGGAGGGGATCGGCTGGAACGCGGCATATGATTACCTGGAGCTCTGGGTGCCGCTCAGAATGAACAAGGGAGACGATACCTCGCTGCGGGAGCTCCTGTATTACGATGAGATCCAGGAGATCCTGAGCGACAAGTACACGAACGTCTGGTGATCTGCAAAGAGGAGGTTTCGGAATGAAATTCAGAATGGTGCATGAGAACTACAATGTGGTGGATCTCGACAAGTCGCTGGCGTTTTACGAAAAAGCGCTGGGCCTCAAAGAGGCCAGAAGAAAGACCGCGGAAGACGGATCCTTTATCATCGTGTACATCTCCAATGAAAACGCGGATTTTGAACTGGAGCTGACATGGCTCCGGGATCATCCGCAGAAGTACGACATCGGCGAGGAGGAGTTCCATCTTGCCTTTAAGACCGATGATTTTGAAGCGGCTCACAAGCTCCATGAAGAGATGGGCTGCATCTGCTTTGAGAACCATTCCATGGGTATCTATTTTATCCAGGACCCTGACGGGTACTGGCTGGAGGTCATTCCGGAGAGAAGGTAAATCTGTATGCGGGTAACAGTTCTGGGAACCAGAGGTTCCATGGCAGTTTCAAACGAAAAAATGAGGGAGTTCGGCGGCGCGACCTCCTCTTATATGGTCGAGGAAGACGGCGAGGTCCTGTTCTTTGACGCGGGCACCGGAATCATGAACATCCCCGAAGGCACAGTGTCGGGAAAGCAGATCCTGCTTCTGATCACACACACGCACCTGGACCACATCATGGGGATGCCCTTTTTCCTTTCGGATTTCTGCGGTGGAAAGCGCCTGGATATCTACGGACGTTCCAGGGAAGGGGAAACGGTGGAGCGCCAGCTGAGACATCTGTTCTCCAGGCCGCTGTGGCCGGTGGGGCTCAGGGATTACAGCGGGATCAAGATCGTATGCCATGAGCTGGAAGGCGAGATCGAGGCAGGGCCGTTCCGGATCACCTGGACAGAGTCGCAGCACCCCGGAGGGGCGGTCAATTACCGCGTCGATGCCGGCGGGAAAAGCGTCGTCCTGGCTACTGATTTTGAACACAGCAGCGGGTCTGAGGAACGGCTTGTGGCTTTTTCCAGAGACGCGGATCTTCTCCTTTACGACGGACAGTACACAGAAAAAGAGTATCCGTCGTTCCGGGGGTTCGGCCACTCCACCCCGGAAACAGGACTGCAGGTGTTCCGGAAAAGCGGTGCGAAACGGATGCGGATCGTTCATCATGCCCCGGACGCGACAGACGAAGAGCTTAAGCGCCGGGAAAAGCTTCTGAAGGCAGAGGAACCGAATGCCGGTTTCGCGCGTGAAGGGGAAGTACTGGAGCTCTGATCAATTCACATGGGCAAAGAAAAGAAGAAACACAGTGTGCTGAAGACCGCAGCGGCGGCGTGTCTGCTGATCGCCGCCGCTGCGGTTCTTATCATCTTGTTTTCGGGGAGGTATCTGGCCTCCACAATGAGGCTGGAACGAATGGAAGGTTCTGTCTGGCTGGAGGATGAAAAAGGAAACGGGCAGGAACCCGCGGGCGGCATGCGTTTCCGGAGCGGGAACGCGCTTTGTACCGGCAGTTCAAGCCTGGCGAGTGTTTCGCTGGACAGCTGTATTATGATGCTGACGGCTCAGGGACAGATACAACGAATCCTTAAGAAAGAAACAGAAGTACATGAATACAGAACGCCGTATCACATTTGAAGGAATATCCAACTGCCGCGAGCTGGGAGGCCTTCCGGCTGCCGGCGGCAGAAGGATCCGGAAAGGGCTGCTGCTCAGGACGGGAAATCTGTTTGCGGCTACGGAAGCTGACAAAAAAGAACTCTGCAGCCGGTGGCATCTTTCGCTGATCGTCGATCTCAGGACTTCCAACGGACAGCGGAGAAGACCGGATGTGGATATTCCGGGGGCGGAGCATCTGTCCGTGCCGGTGTTTGAGGAAGAAATGCTGGGGATCTCCCACGGCGGGAGTCAGGAGGTCCTGTTCAACGGACAGCCCCTGCCGGACATGGAGAAGCTGTACAGAAATATCACCCTGGCCCCGGGCTGCAGGGCACAGTATGGCAAGGCGCTGCGGACCATCATGGCCCATGATTACAGCCGGGGCAGCGTGCTCTGGCACTGCACGGAGGGAAAGGACCGGTGCGGTATGACGGCGGCATTTCTCCTGACGGCCCTGGGGGCGGACCGGGAGACGATCCTCGGGGACTATCTGATCTCCAATGAGACTGCGGAAGCGAAAGGGAACAAGTATTACGATCAGTTCATCGCGGCGGGCCGGGGAGAGGCGGCGGCGGAACTGGTGCGGAACGCGTTTATCGTAAAGGAATCTTACCTGAAGGGAACCTTTGAAGCAGCTGAAGAAAAGTACGGTTCAATGGAAGGGTTTCTCGCGGAAGGGCTGAAGGTTCCGGCGGGCCTGATCGCAGAGTTCCGGGAGAAGGTGCTGGAGAACTGAATCACACTTAGTTCTGCATAGATATGTGTTATGTATAGAAAAGAAGGGAGGTCTTGTGTATGGCAAAGAAGGTCGGGGAACTGATCAAGGAGGCCCGCACTGCGGCGAAGCTGACCCAGGCGCAGCTGGCGGAGCAGGTGACGGGGGTCACCGCGGCGGATATCGGCAAGGCTGAGCGGGGTGAGAAGGAACTGACCCAGGCGGCGCTGAAGCAGATCGCGAAGGCGACGGGTGTCACCCAGGCCTCGCTTCTGAACGCGGCGGCAGGAAAAGCGGCCGCGTCGGCAGGAAAGACTGCGTCGACAGGGAAAACTGCCGCCGCAGGAAAAACCGCCGCGAAGAAGCCCGCGGCGGGGAAGACAGCATCGACCGCGAAAAAAACCGGGGCAGCAAAATCCTCCATGCAGCTGACGGCGGCGGAGAAGAAGCTGGTGGAGCTGTACCGGAAGGCCGACGCTGACACGAAAAAAGAGGTGATGAAGCTTCTGAAGGGAACCGGGGATGATGCCAGCGAGCTGCTCACATCCCTTCTCTCTAACGCCATGAGCATGTTCGGAAAGCGGAGCATGCCGGGCGAAGAGGGAGGAGAAGAGGAAGAAGAGCAGGAGGGCGGCCTTGTCCTGAAGGAAGAGTGAGCAGAAGGAGGTATCTATGCCGAAGAAAGTGACCTATTTCCATCTTCCCACCTGTCCGTACTGCCAGCAGGCGGACCGGGTGATCGAGGAGCTTATAAAAGAGCATCCGGAGTATGCCGCGGTGGAGTTCGAGCGGATCAACGAGATGAAGCAGCCGGAGATCGCAGACATGTACGACTATAACGCGAATCCCTCCATGTTCATCGGGAAGGAAAAGATCTACGAATCCCATCTCTTCGAAAAAGAGGATGAGTGCCGGATGCATGTGGAGGAAGTGTTCCGCAGGGCGATGGAAGACTGAGAAACAGGAAGAGCCAGGAACAAAATAAGACTAAAACACGAAAAAGCCGCAGGGAGACCTGCGGCTTTGACTATTATAGGATGTGTTGTAAGTGCTGACCGGCATCAATCCGAAAGGAAGCGCTCCGCACCGGCACGGATCAGGGCGACGCGGAAAAGGTTGCCGAGGAGGCCGACGGAAATGACCTCCCCCAGGCCGACGGTGAGCATCATAAAGGGGATCAGGTCCGGTACGCCGTAGGCATAGCGAAGCACGAAGGGGATGATCAGGGCGTTCGAAAGGATCGGCGGGATCGCTGCGAACGGCCCTGTTTTTCTTAATGCCCGGGTGCCGATGGCTCCGATAAATGTGGCCAGTGTGCCGAAGACCACGTCCATGGGCACGGCTCCGGACAGGAAGTTCGCAAGAAAGCACCCGATCGTCACGCCCGGGATCCCTGCCACGGTAAAGACGGGCAGGATGCAAAGGGCTTCGGAAACTCTGAACTGGATCGGACCGAAGCTGATGGGCGCGGTGATATAAGTCAGAACTGCGTAGACTGCGGCGATAAGCGCGCCCAGAGCGACGATGCGGGTCATTTTGCTGGTATTATTCTGTTCTTGCATAATAGTTCTCTTTCTGAAATTAATTGCTTTAGTATTTCGGAATTACAGTACTTCTACCAGCTCGACCTTGAAGTTCAGCTCTTTGCCGGCCATCTCATGGTTGGCGTCGAAGGTGATAGTGCTTTCGTCCTTTGCTTTCACGACGACCGGGAAGGGAGCGCCGAAGCTGTTGGTGATGTGGATATGTTCACCCACCTCCAACGCCTCGGAGCCGGGAAGCTGCTCAAACCGGAGCGTGAAGATGGCGGCGGGATCCGGCTGGCCGTAGGCCTCCTCCGGCATAAGGTGGATGTTCCGCACCTCGCCGGGCTCCATGTCAACAACAGCCTTGTCGAAGCCCTCGATCATCATGCCTGCACCGCAGATGAACTCGAGCGGTTCGCCGCGGTCGTAGGAAGAGTCAAACTTGCTTCCGTCGTTCAGGGTGCCTTCGTAGTGGACCCGGACAGTCCTGCCGGCGTTAGGACCTTCGAAAAGAAGCCGGGGACCTCCGCCGCAGCAGCCGCCGCAGCTGCCTTCCTCACTGCCGCAGCCGCCTTCGTCACCGCCGTGACCGCAGCATCCGCCCTCTTCGTCATCGTGGTGACCGCAGCCGTGGTCTCCGCAGGCATGGTCCTCTCCGTGGTGATGGTCGCAGTTCGCACCGGTGGAGATCAGCTCGCCCTTCAGATAGGATTCCACTGCTTCGTCAGCGCTGCCGGAGGCTCCCGCCACGACTTCCACTCCTGCTTCTGCCAGAGCGTTCTGCGCGCCGGCACCCAGGCCGCCGCAGATCAGCACGTCAATGGCGTGGTCCGCAAGAAGACCTGCCAGGGCACCGTGTCCCAGACCGTCATTGCCGATCACCTGGCTGGAGATGACCTTACCGTCCTCGATTTCATAGATCTTAAACTGTTCTGTTCTTCCGAAATGCTGGAAGATGTTTCCATTCTCATAAGTTGCTGCAATTTTCATTCCTGTTCTCCTGACTCTCTGGAAACTGCTCCAGAGCGCATTTCCATATAGTGTATGACAAAACAGCAAAAGAAGCAACCAAAGATATACACAGGATTTTACCTGTATATATTAAGAATAATCCAGTTATGCCTTGTGATTAAAACCGCTTATGATGTGCACATATAAAAAAGCCGGCCGGAAAAAGATCCGGCGGCAGCGGTGAACGATCAGTTAAGAAAAACGGGAGGACAGATCATGGAGAGAGAAGTTGAGAAAGTCATCGGCGCGTATTTTGACCTGAACGGAGCAACTGCACTGATCACCGGAGGAGCCAGCGGTCTTGGAAAAGCCACCGCGGACCGGATGCTGCGGAGCAACGCGAACGTGGTCATCGCGGACTACAGCGATGAAGGACAGAGAGTAGCGGACGAACTGGATGCCAAGTACAGCATGAGCTGTAAGTTCATCAAGACCGACGTCAGCAAGGAAGAGGATATCAAGCGGGCGGTGGAATTCGCGGTCGAAGAGTTCGGAGAGCTGAACATCGCGGTCTGCAGCGCGGGCATCGGCGGCGCCAACAATGCCATCGCGGACGAGACTCTCGCCAACTGGGAGAAGGTGAACGCGGTGGACTACACGGGCGTCATGCTTGCCAACAAGTACGTCATCATGCAGTTCTTAAAGCAGGGCAAGGGCGGCGCCATCTGCAACCTGGCCTCCATGTTCGGCCTGGTGGCGGTCCCGAGCAACGTGGCTTACTCAGCTGCCAAGGGAGGCGTCGTGAATCTGACGAAGGCGGCCGGTTCCGCCTATGCGGGTCAGGGCATCCGTGTGAACTGCGTGTGCCCCGGTGTCATCAATACCCCGCTGGTACCGGAGAGCGAAAAAGAGAAGTACCGTCAGATCCACCCTATGCACCGAATCGGCGAAGACTTTGAGATCGCTTCCATCATCACCTTCCTCTGCTGCGAGAACGCGCGCTTCATCACCGGCGCCGCGATTCCCGTGGACGGCGGATATACGAGCGTCTGAGCGGACGCATCGGTCTTACTCCGGGCGGGGCTTCCGGTCTTATTCACCCGGTTTCTGCTTCCCTGCCAGATAGTGTGCGTAGCTCTGGGCGATGATATCCCCCACCGCCTGGAGCTGGTAGGGGTGGGAGGGCTGGTTCTGCCGGGAAGAGAAGTAAAGGACCTCATTGATGTATTCCGATTTCTTCACCTGGGTATTGCCTGTGATGAACCAGACCTTCGGGCGTTTGACGTTCTGCGGGATCCGGCGGTTCGGATACTCATAGTCGAAGTAGATGCCGGTATAGCTGAACAGGATGATGAGATCGTCCTCATCCGCCTGCTCCAGATAGGAGTTGAACCACATCAGGTAGGCGATGGAGCCGCCGACCGGAAGCATCTGGACGGAGGCCCAGTTGCAGACGTCGGCAGTGGGCTTGAACAGCTTCTTGGGATCCATGCCGGTATCCTTGCAGATCTCGAGAAGCAGCGGACTTAAAAGGGCGATGGTGCCACCGGCGCTGGTCATGATGCCGATCACAGAGCAGGCAATCAGGACGATCAGGGTGACGCGCAGGGAGCTGCCTTTTGCGTTTCTGTTGACAAAATCACGGATCTTCTTGGTGAAGGACGTCTTCGTAAAGGCGCCGCCGATGACGAAGAGACCGTACCAGGTGATGATCGTGGTGTTTGAGAAACCCGCCCAGGCTTCATCGGCTTTAACATATAACAGCAAGAATTCCCCCATCCTCTTCAGGTGGTGGGATGAATTCAGGGAACGCTTGTTCGATTCGCCCGGGCGTGGTATAATCCATAAGGAAAGTATCACTTTCAGAGAAAAACAGAGCAGCCTTCGGAAAACAGAAGGCTGCTCTGAAAGTGATTCTTTCCGATTGTACCAACGTCGCGGGCGGGTGGCGAAAAGAGCGCTATGGGGATAGTATCTTTTCAGATCTCTGATAATCAGGGCGGTGAACGCTGAAGATGCAGGCGGCAGGCGGAGTTTTCCGGGTGCTGATCAGTGTTGATCAGGAAAAAGAGTACACCAAAGAAGCCTCCCCCAAAAGGCAGGCCGGAAACATTATGAAACTGTAAGAGGATATATTTCAGGCGCTTAACTGCCCCGGGCATATATCCTTCCGGCGGGATGCAGGGAACGCTTCCCGCACTCCGGGCAGAGGCAGATATCTGTATTCCATATCTCCTTCAGGAGGTCCGCCATCTTCAAGCCGGAGAAACGCTCTTTGAATCTCTGATGCCCCTGCAGCCGGAAGATCAGCGAAAGGTTTCTTTTCCTGAAGCGGTTGTTCAGGAGACCGTAGTAACGGATCTTCTGAAAACCGGAGGGAAGCACGTGCATCAGAAAACGACGGATGAACTCCGTGCTTTTCAGTGTAACCGTGCGCCTTGGCTCACCTGCGTGTTTTGCCCTTGCGGAGAAGGTTACAAGGGTCTCCGAGACAGTCAGGATGCGGCTGTTGGAAATGGCGATCCTGTGCGTATAGCGTCCAAGGTACTCAATGGCATTGCCAAAGGCGTTGAATGTCTCCTTGATATAAGGGCACCAGTCCTTCCTATAAAGGGAGTCCCGGAAGGAGTGCCATTCATAAGAGTTCTGAAGTCTGCTGCAGCAGTCAGAGAAGTCGAGTTTTCCGCCCCGGTGCAGGTCGTTCAGGCGTGAAAGGAACTTACCCTTAAACTTATCCCTGAGGACAAAGACAGGGATAAAGAAACCCGCCTTCGATCTCCGGATCCTGCGGTCAGGAGTGAGGCCTCCTCCGGAAACGATGCAGTGCATGTGTACATGGTAATCCAGTTCCTGGTTCCAGGTGTGAAGGACCTGGATGATCGCCGGGACAGCGCCAAGATATTTGCGGTCAGCGGAGAGCTCCAGGAGGGTCTCAGCACAGCAGCGGTGAAAGAGGCTGTAGAGAAGCTTCTGGTTGCAGAGGAGAAGGCAGTTGAGGTCATGCGGGAGTGTAAAGACCACATGAAAGTATGGTGTGTCGATCACTTCCGCGCTTCTCCTGTCCACCCAGAGTTCTTTTTTGACAGCCTGGCAGTTCGGGCAGTTCCTGTTCCTGCAGGAGTTGTTGTGAAGGACGGTATTGCCGCAGTTATCACAGATGCTGACATTGCATCCGAGAGCACCGGTCTTACAGCGCATGATCGCAGCGGCAGCCTTCCTCTGGACGAAGGACTGGGGAGCGCCGAGGCGGCAGAACTCCCCGTAGGAAAGCTCAAAGGCCTTCCGTACATCAGCCGGCATGGAAAGCACCGGCCATTCTGTCAATGGGATGGACAACAGCAGAGAAACGGTTTTTGGCGAGGTGGACATAGATCGTCGTAGAATTCAGGGACTTATGTCCAAGAAGGGCCTTGATGGTAAGAAGGTCAATGCCGCTTTCATAGAGATGTGTTCCCAGGGCGTGGCGGAAAGTGTGACAGGTGATGCGGTGCGGCCAGCCCAGTTCCTCCTCGTGTTTTGAGATCCACCGTGAAAGATAAAAAGTATCGATGGGTCTGTCGGGATGTCTCTGCTGCGGAAAGAGATACCCCATGGGTCTGCCGCAC
This sequence comes from uncultured Lachnospiraceae bacterium, assembly GCA_902780465.1. Taxonomy (GTDB): domain Bacteria; phylum Bacillota; class Clostridia; order Lachnospirales; family Lachnospiraceae; genus Moryella. The sequence continues at coordinate 28,443 of CACZFV010000011.1, read as the reverse complement.
TGAAACCAGTAGCGGGTAAGGAGGTCCAGGGCGTATTCGGAGAGGGCGGCGTATCTGTCCTGGCGGTTTTTCGAACGGCAGACATGGATCCGTCTGTTTTTCCTGTCTATGTCTTCATACCTGAGGGAACAAAGCTCTCCGATGCGAAGACCGGAGGAATACATGACGGCACACATGGCCCGCTGTTTTATATCAGGGATGGTGGAAATAAACTCAAAGGTTTCTTCCTGTGAAGGAACGTAGGGAAGGTAGGAATCAAACTTTCTGAAAGGAAGCCGGTCGGGCTCCCAGCGTCTGTGAAGGACATAGATGCAAAAGAACCTGAGCTGGGAAATGGCAGCGTTTACGGTCCGGTCAGAGAGATGGCGGGATTCCTGGATAAAGACCAGGAAAGACCGCATGTCATCCCAGTCAGCCTGTTCCGGAGTTTTCCGGAGAACAGACTGGAGGAAATCGAGATAGGCCGAGATGTAGGTAGTGTAAGACGTAACAGTATGTGCGGTAAGACCGCGGTATGAGATCATTTCCCGGTAAATTTTTAAGTGATCCATAGTATCCTCCTTTTATGTTGAAATGAACGGACAACAAAAGAAGGAGATCCCGGCGGCGGTCTTTTCTGTAAATAAAGAATGTAATTGTTAGGATTAACAATAACACAAAACGAAAACTGCTTTTTATTTTTTGACGCAGTCGAAAAACGAATTAACTGAGGCTGGCCGTCGCGTCAGCGACTTGGTACAATTGATCTGTAAGCAGCGTTTTCAAAACAACCCGCGCGCGGCGCGTAAGTACCGCAGGCGGGATATGAATATGGCAGAGGAGGATGTGATATGAGGCGGTTCCTGATGACTGCAGTGAGTGTGTGTCTGGCAGCGATGTTTATGACGGTCCCGGTCTTCGGGGAGGTCTCCCTGTATCAGGAGGCGCTGAAGGCCTACGAGGATCAGAAGATGCCCGAATGGGAGCGGATGCCGGAGATCCCCGAGTTTGACACGATGCCTTCCCGCTCCTACACGAGCGTGACCCCGAAAAACCTGCAGGGGCGCTGGGTGAACCGGTACCGGGAAGCAGGTGTGGATTTTACGGAAGTCCTGACGATCAACGGCGACCGGGCCAGTATCGAGACCTGGCAGGACGGCGTGAAAAAGGGCGTCTGGAACGGAGAAGGGAGATACAGCATCGAGGACCGCTCTGACCGGAAGGTGTGCCCTGCTTTCCGCATCAAGGACGACAGCGGGGACAATGTCTGCACCATTTATATCCGCTGGGTGAAGGAGGACAAGTTCTATGACGGCGGCTTTTTATGCTGGTGGCAGCGGGAAGCGCCGGAGGATCCGAAGGACCAGTATCTGTATGATACTGTGACCCTGGAGAATCTCCAGGGCCTCTGGTACTCAGAGGACTACGACAGCGCCGGACAGTACCAGGTCCTTCTGAACGTCGACGGGGAAAAGGCCTGGATCTTTGAGACCGTAGGCGAAAGGATCAGCACCGTCTGGAACGGAGATGGAACAGCCTCCGTCAGGATGACGGAATTCATGCCCGGCATCACATACCCGGAGCTTCTGATCCATCATGACGGCGGCCCGGCGAAACCGGGTACAGCGGGGATCTACATCGGCTTTGTGGAAGAGGACCGTTTTTACGATGCCGGCCTGAACCGCTGGTATGTGAAACTGAAGGAATGACTGCTGGTACGTGAAACTGAAGGAACAGTAAAGGCGGGAAAGAGGAATGGAGAGTACTCTGGCAGGCATACATAAGGAACTCAGCCACCGGCGGCAGGCCCGGATGCAGCGTCTCACGGATATTTACAGATCGGTAACGGATAAAGACAATATCCTGTATCACTATACGGATTACCTTGCTTTCCACGGGATCCTGAAGGACCGGGAACTGCGGGTGAACAATGTGCGGAACATGAACGACGCGGCCGAGATGCAGCTCTTCATGAACGGCATCTTCCGGGCAGTGGAGCGGGAACTGGAGGCAGAGCGGGCTGACGAAAAGCTGGGGAAGCTGAGGGAACTTGCAAATGAACTGAATAAGAAGTACTTCGACTACGCGGCTTACGCTGCCTGTTTTTCCACCTACCGGGACGATGCTTCCCAGTGGGAGCGGTACGCGAACCGCGGTAAAGGCGTGTGCCTTGGTATTGACAGGAGTGTTCTGGAGAGAATGACCGGCGGCGCCATCACCCTGCAGAAGGTGTACTACCAGGATGATGTGGACACGCACCCGCTGGTGAAGAAGCTGTACGATCTGACGATGTCGGAGGAGATCATTACGGAGGATAACCCGGCGCTGAAGGCAGCCCTGGCGGACTGCTGGCGGAACTCCGCATCCTTTAAGCATCCATCCTTTTCCAGCGAGCACGAGGTGCGGCTGGTGGTCATGCCCTTCGGCGCGGCGGATTTTGACGTGAAGCCCCGCTACCATGTGACGAAGGACCGGATCAAGAAGTATTATCCGCTGGATCTGGATGCCATGTGCGAAAAAGCCGGCGCCAGTCTGGAGGATCTGATCACGGAGATCATCGTAGGACCGGAATCAACCCAGTCCCTGCCCATCATCAGGGATTACCTGAAGGACCTGTCCTTCCCTGAACTGGCGGAGCGGGTGTACATGTCTGACTGTCCTCTGAGAAGCAAGATGTAAAAAGAAGCGCATGCAAAAAAGACACGCCGGCTGCCATGGCCGGCGTGTTCTCCGCTCCCAGAGCTTCGGTGAAGAGGTCAGTGGACACACCGCCCTCATCGATGAGGCGGTTGGCATATTCCCTGTCCTTCTTCCATTTCGTCACAAGGTCATCGCCGGAAACAGCAGTTTCCGGGACTTTTTCAGTATTATCCGGGTATAAGCAGTTCTTTTCTGTCTTCTTCCGTCACGGGAGATTTTCCAAATTTCTCGTTGACGGAGCAGATCTTGTCCGCGACAGTCAGGATCCAGCCCGCTTTGTATTTCGGGACGGCGGGTTTCAGAGGGAACATGTGGCACTTGATGGAATCAATGACCCGTTCGTCCGCCTCTCCCGTGATCCTGATATAGGCCCGGACCGAATCCAGGGGGTGCCGGATGAGGCATTCGGCATCGTTGCGGTATTTTTTCTGCCTTCCCATGATGCCGATGTCGTGGCACAGGGCCGCCAGTACGACGGTCTTCAGGGTGTCGTCGTCGGTGAGTCCCCTGGCCCGGCACTGTTTTACAGCTTCTGCGGTGACCCCCAGCAGGTGGTCGCCCACGGTGGTGCTGTAGTGGTGTACCTGGGAAAAAGTGCTGCGGAATTCCTCCGAGCAGAGGACGCTCCGCCCGTATTTCAGGATCGTGTGTCTGGTAAGGTAGTCCATTGTTTTTTACATGAGGGGCGCGGCAAGTCTGAGGATCAGCTGCCACAGTCTGAGGAAGTGGCTCCGTCCGGTGCGGTACTGTTCCGTGACCTCCCGGCACTCCGGGAAGAAGGACTCGAAATCCTTTTTGATCCCGAGCACCGCCTGAGACTTGTACATGATGCAGCCGTTTTCAAAGTGGTGGTAGAGACTGCGGTAGTCCATATTGATCGTGCCGCAGGTGGCGGCTTCATCGTCCGCGACAGACATCTTCGCGTGGCAGAAGCCGGGGGTGTACTCGAAGATCCGGACGCCGTTCCGCACCAGGGAGGCGTAATAGGAACGGGTCAGCTGATAGACCAGCTTTTTGTCCGGGATCCCGGGGGTGACGATGCGCACGTCCACGCCGCGTTTTGCGGCAAGTCCCAGGGCGCTGCTCATCTCGTCGGTGATGAGAAGGTAGGGCGTCATGAACCAGACATAGTCCTTCGCGCTTTCCGCGAGGCTCATGTAGACGTTCTCACCCACATGCTCGTGGTCCAGGGGGCTGTCGGCATAGGGCTGGACAAAGCCTGCGGCGGCCTCCGCCAGATCTTCGGGAGCGGTCGACGCATCGAATACCGTGTCGGGCAGATAGCGGGAGTAATCCCGGTCGTCAGCATCGTCCTTGTTGACCGCATTCCACATCTCGAGGAAGGTCACGGTGAGGCTTTTCACGGCCGGCCCTTCAAGACGGAGTCCCGTATCCTTCCAGAACCCGAAGGGCTCCTTGAGGTGGAAGTATTCGTCCGCCAGGTTGTAGCCTCCGGTAAATCCCACCTGTCCGTCGATGACGGTGATCTTCCGGTGGTCGCGGTTGTTGAGGAACACGTTTGCCAGGGGCCCCACGGGATTGAACACGCGGCACTGGATCCCCAGGGAGTTCAGCTGCCTTACAAAATCTGTGCTGATGAAACCGATGGAGCCGATGTCATCGTAAAAGACGCGGACTTCCACGCCTTCCTTCACCTTTTCCGTCAGGACGTCCATGATGCGCCCGAAGGCCCGGGCCGCTTCAATGGCGTGATATTCCATGAAGATAAAGTCCTTCGCTTTCCGAAGATCCTTCAGCTGGGCTTCCAGCCCTTCTGCGGCGTCCTTGTAGTAGGTGACTGCAGTATCCTTCCATACAGGATATCCCGCGAACTGCTTTAAGTAGCGGGAGATGTTGGCAAACGCCGGCGTCTGTTCCCGGAGCTCCCGGAACAGAGCCTCGTCGCCGGGCAGCAGCGGCATCAGCGCCGCGTCCACGTTCTTGTAGCGCTTCCGCATGGCCTTGGTTGAGCCGCTCAGGCCGATCAGGAGATAGAGGGCGACACCGAGAACGGGAAGGCCCATGATGATGATGACCCAGGTCATCCGGATGGTGGCTGATTTGTGCTGGCTGTAGATGCCCAGCACCAGCAGTGCGCCGAGGACCCGGATGAAGCCGCTGATCCAGGCTGCGTAGTTGGAGAAACGGAGAAAGCAGTTCAGCGCGAACGCGACTTCAACAGCAATGGCGGCACCGGCCAGAAGGGCTCTGCTGACTCCGTTCTTGATATTGGCTTTTCCTTCGTATGTCTGTTGACTCTGAGATTCCATGTGAGGATCCCCCCCGATTTTTTAGATGAAAACGGCAGATCTTATGAGCCTGAAAAGCGCTCAGCTGAAGATCAGGATTCGCACCGGTGAAAGAAAGCCACCGCGTAGGCCCCGGGGCCTGCATAGGTCCCGATGACGGCGCCGACTCTCGAAATGGCAATCTCTGCGAATTTTTCACCGTAAGTGCTCTTTGTCGATTCAATAAAGCTTTTCAGGCGCTCGGGATTGATGCCGGTGTACGCGAGACGGACCGGACGGGTCCAGTCGATCCCGCCGAGCTTGTCGATGGTCTTCAGGAGGGTCGCGCTTCCGCTTTTGATGCTGCGGACTTTCCCCATGACTTTGACGATGCCTTCCTCAATGGTGATCACGGGCTTGATGGAAAGGATCCCGCCCACCCATGCCGCGGCGGAAGAAAGGCGCCCGCCGAGCTTCAGGTATTCCAGGGTGTCAAAGATGGAAAGGACGTGGACCCGGTCCTTCAGATGTTCCACCTCAGAGGCGATCTCTTCCGCGCTCTTTCCCTGATCTCTGAGGCGGGCAGCCTCCTCCGCGAGGATCCCCTCGGAGATGCAGAACTGACGGCTGTCGACGACGAAGATCTTTCCGGGATACTCTGCTGCACTGAGACATGCATTGGCCCAGGAGCCGGATACTCCGGCGGACATGGCGATATAGACTGCGGTATCGCCGGCGCGGACCGTTTCTTTAAAATATCCGCTGTAATCATAGGGCGTGATCTGGCTGGTCTGGGGAACCATGTCTTTTTTCTCAAGACGTTCATAGAAAGCATCCGGGGATATCGTCACGCCGTCCAGAAATTCTTCGTCTCCGAAGCGGACCTTCAGCGGGATAACGGTGATCCCGCGGCTGGAAGCGTATTCCTGGGAAAGATCGCAGGCGGAATCGGTGATGATGCGGACTGCCATATTAAAATCTCCTATGCTGATTCTGATGCAGGTTGTACCAAATAACAAAAAGACTGCGGAAAAAAGAGATTCCTTTTTTCCGCAGTCCCTTTTTTCATGGATCAGTCTTCGTCCGGCTTTCCGAACATATCCTCCAGAACATCAAAGATATCGTTGGGGACACGCTTCGGCTTCGGTGTGTAGCCGATCTCCTTCAGAAGCTCGTCGACCTTCTGGAAGTACAGAAGCTGCGCCTGATTGTATGCCTGGTAGGTCTTGGAATCTCCATCGGCGGCAGTGTCCATGGCGTCTACTTCATGGAACATGTCTTCGACTTCCGTGATCCTGGCAAGGGCGTCTGCTTCGTCGGCGTACATCCGTTTCGCGCGGGTGAAAAATTCCTGCTGCCCGTTGTCCATTTGCTTACATGCGCGCAGCTCGATCAGTTCGTTTTTTGTCAGTTTTCTCATAATGCATTATCTCCTTCCGGACAGATCTGTTCAAGTCCATAAACCCAGATTCAGCATAAATCAAACTGATTTTGCTGTCAAGGCTGAGGGATTCATTGAAAGGCACATAGCAGTTTCCGCGGTTCAATGCTATGATAGGAATCAGTCAGAAAGAAAGGAGGTTTTCCGTTCATGACAGAAGAACTGATCAGGAATTACACGGAGATCCTGAAAGATGAGCTGGTCCCGGCCATGGGCTGCACGGAACCCATCGCCATCGCCTACGCCGCAGCGAAAGCGGTCCAGGTCCTGGGCGCGGAGCCGGACAGGATCAGCGTCGCATGCTCCGGCAACATCATAAAGAACGTGAAAGGCGTGACCGTGCCGAATTCCGGCGGCCAGAAAGGCATTGAGACTGCCGCGGTGCTCGGGGCGGTGGGCGGAGACGCCGACAGGGTCCTGGAGGTGATCGCCGACGCGGACGATGCCGCCAGAGAGAGGACACGGAAGATGGTGGCCGAAGGCTGCTGCACGGTATCACTGGCGGAAAATGTGCCGAACCTTTACATCCGCACGGAGGTGTCCGGAGGCGGGCACACTGCGGCGGTGGTGATCGAAGAGCACCACACCAGCATCACCCGCATCGAGAAGGACGGAGAAGTCCTGTTCACCGGGACGCCGGAAGAAGAACAGGAGGAGGCCAGGAAATTCAATGAGGACGGCGCCGACGGAAACACCGTGAAGGCCGGCGGGGACGAGACGCGCAGGGGCGACCTGAAAAAGATGACGCTCTGGGGCATCATCGAGTATGCCAACAGTGTGGATGTGAAAGAGGTGGAGGAGCTTCTGGAGCGGCAGATCCGCTTCAACACCGCCATTTCCCAGGAGGGGCTGGACAACCGCTGGGGCGCCAGGGTCGGAAAGACCATTCTGGAGAACTGGGGAGCGGATGTAAAAGCCCGGGCCTGCGCCAGGGCGGCGGCGGGATCGGACGCCCGTATGAGCGGATGTCCGCTTCCGGTGATCATCAACTCCGGCAGCGGCAACCAGGGGATCACCGTGACTATGCCGGTGGTGACTTACGCCGAGCAGATGCAGCTTTCCAGAGAGAAACTGTACCGCTGTCTCTGTGTGTCCAATCTGGTCTCCATTTACATCAAGCACTATATCGGATCGCTGTCCGCATTCTGCGGAGCAGTCAGCGCGGCCTGCGGCGCGGGCGCTGCCATCACTTATATGGGCGGCGGAAGCTACGAGGAGATCGGGGGGACCATCACCAACACCCTCGGCAATGTCGGCGGCATCGTCTGTGACGGCGCGAAGCCCAGCTGCGCTGCCAAGATCGCCTCTTCCGTGCACGCGGCCCTGATGGCCCACTACATGAGCATCAGCGACAAAGAGTTCCGCGGAGGAGAGGGCTTTGTGGAGAACGATGTGGAGGAGACCATCAAGAACATGGGCTACATCGGGAAAGTAGGAATGAGAGAAACGGACAGGGAGATCCTGAACATCATGATCGACAAGGTGGACGTGGAGTCCTGTCTGTGACCCCGGGAACCGGGAAACAATATAATATATTAAAGAAACAGGGGGTTTTTGAGTTATGGAAAAACAGGGTTTTGTTCACAGTCTGCCGTTCAGACTGCTGGTGGCGCTGATCGCAGGTATTGCCGCAGGTCTTGCGCTGGCGGCCGCGGACGGAAGTGCGCTGGCGGAAGCGATCCTCAATATCATGGTCTGCGTGAAATTCATCTCAGGCCAGCTGATCAGCTTCTGCGTGCCTCTGATCATCATCGGATTTATCGCGCCTTCCATCACGCGTCTGGGGAACAATGCGTCCAGGATGCTGATGGTGGCGCTTTGCCTGGCGTACATTTCGTCTATCGGCGCGGCGTTCTTTGCCACTGCCGCGGGATACACCATTCTGCCGTCCCTGAATATCAATCCTGAGGTGGATGGTCTGAAGGAGCTTCCGTCGGTGGCTTTTGAGCTGAACATTCCCCAGATCATGCCGGTCATGTCCGCACTGTTCTGTTCCGTCATGGTAGGCCTTGCGGCGGCGTGGAATTCAAGCAAGTACATCACACTGATCCTGGAGGAGTTCCAGCAGATCGTCTTAAGCATCGTGACGAGGTTCGTGATCCCGGTCCTCCCGGTGCTGATCGGCTGCACTTTCTGCACCCTGGCCTATGAAGGATCGATCACGAAGCAGCTGCCCATCTTCCTGATCATCATCCTCATCGTGATGGCGGGTCATTATATCTGGCTCACCCTGCTCTACAGCATCGCGGGCGCCTACTCCGGCAGGAACCCGATGAACATCGTAAAGCACTACGGCCCGGCCTACATGACGGCGGTCGGCACCATGTCCAGTGCGGCGACTCTTTCCGTCGCCCTGGACTGCGCGAAAAAGGCGGAGCCGACCCTGAGGGACGACCTGGTGAACTTCGGCATTCCGCTCTTCGCGAACATCCACCTCTGCGGATCGGTCATGACAGAGACCTTCTTCGTCATGGCGGTGTCCAAGATGCTCTACGGTGAATTCCCGCCGGTCGGAAAGATGATCCTGTTCTGCCTGCTGCTGGGTGTCTTTGCCATCGGCGCCCCCGGCGTGCCGGGAGGAACGGTCATGGCCTCCCTTGGCCTGATCACGGGCGTGCTCGGCTTTGACGAGACGGGAACTGCCCTGATGCTCACGATCTTCGCGCTGCAGGATTCCTTCGGGACCGCCTGCAACGTCACCGGTGACGGCGCGCTGACACTGTTCCTTACAGGCTATGCCGAGAAGCACGGGATCGGGACGCAGAAAAACATTGAGATCTGAGACCCGGCTGCGGGATATAACAGGGAGAACTGCATGGACAAGAGAAAAGCACTGAAATATGCGGTGGTGCTTCTGTCTGCAGCTGTTCTTTTTCTGTGCTCCTGCGGCATCAGGCCGGGAGGCCGTACAGAAAACGCGGCGGAGACAGCGGTGAGTACAGCGGAGACTGAGACGGAAAAAGAGACAGAAAAAGAAACCGCAGCGGAAACGGAGACGCAGACAGAAGCGGAAACGGAGACCGCGGCGGAGACAGAAAAAGAGACAGAAACAGAGACGGAAACGGAAACTGAGACGGAGACAGAGATGGAAAATGCATTTTACAGCATGGAACTGGACGAGGAGCTGAAGGACCGGATCCGGGGAAGATCCTACAAGGATGACTGTACCGTACCGTTCGAAGATCTCAGGTATCTTCACGTTCTGCACAAAGATATTGAAGGAAATGTACACGAAGGGGAACTGATCTGCAACAAAAGGATCGCGGCGGATCTGCTGGAGATCCTGCAGGAACTCTACGAGAACGATTATCCGATCGAGAAGATGCGGCTTGTGGACGAGTACGACGCGGTGGATGAAGCATCGGCGGCAGACAACAATTCTTCCAGCTTCAACTTCCGGTTTGTGTCCTATACGACCCACATCTCGAAGCATGGTTACGGTCTGGCGATAGACATCAATCCGCTGTATAATCCGTATACTAAGATGGTGAACGGGGAGCGGAGCGTGGAACCTGCAAACGGCGTTCCTTATCTGGACAGGGACAAGGAATTCCCTTACAAGATCACGAGGGACGATCTCTGCTGCCGGCTGTTCCTGGAGCACGGTTTCAACTGGGGCGGAGACTGGGAGAACAGCAAGGACTACCAGCATTTCGAGATGCCCTCTTCCGTCGTGAAGAGCCTGTATCCGGACTGAGAGAAGAACAGCGCCCGAAACACGGACGTGCCGTGAAGAAGACACAGTAAAAACATCAGGGGGAAACAGAACATGAGCAGACAGAACAGGGAACGGACCGGGAACGGCAGAAAGAGACTTGCGGCAGCGGTGCTGGCAGCAGTGATCGCTTTAGTTCCGGCGGTTCCGGCCCTTGCCGATGAGGGCGCGCCGCAGGAAAAAGGGCCTGGGATCACCACGGCGGCGGAGACGGAAGCACAGCCGGCGGAGGTGACGGAGGAACAGGTGAACGCGTTTTACCAGGACGCGGTCTTTGTGGGAGATTCCATCATGGAGGATTTCCAGCTCTTCTGCCGCTACCGGAAGTCAGATCCTTTCCTGGCGCAGTTCCGGTTCCTGGCGCGGACCAGCTTCAGCCTGCACAACGCTTCCATGCCGATCTCCAAAAAGTCGAAGCATCCGATCTTTCAGGGGGAGCAGAGATTTATCTGGGACTCTGTCCGCATGCTGGGAGCGAAGACGGTCTACATGATGTTCGGACAGAACGATCTGGACATGGGAAATGATTCCGTGGAGAGATACTGCGCCCTGATCGGAAAGATCAAAGAACAGTCACCGGACGCGGAGTTTGTCATCATGAGCATGACCTACACCCTCGCGGGAAAGGGGAAGGGCCCCATCAACAATGATAATATCAGGGCGTTCAACGAGGCGATGAAAGTCGTGGCGGCGCAGAACGGGTGGGGATTTATCGACATGTCCACTCCGACTTCGGACGGGAACGGGAACCTCAGACCGGAATTCTGCAGTGACCATTATGTGCACCATACCAACGCGGCTTACAGAGTGTGGGAGGATGTGCTGAAAGAATATGCCCGGGAAAGTCTTTCCCGGAGGCAGACTGAAGGAGGAAACGGTGTATGAGAAGGATCAGAGGAATAATCGCGGCGCTGATCGTCCTCTGTGCGCTGGCCCTTGCCGGCTGCGGCGCAGGAGGAAAGGGGAGCGCGGGACCCGCGGCAGAACCGAAGACCCCGGAGGAACTGTACGAACAGATCCTGAAGGAGGCGGAGCTTCCCGAAATGGTGCTGGGGGATGATGAGTACATCGTGAACTATTACGGCATCGATCCGGAGAGTCTGGACGGCTATGTCTTCGCCACTGCGGATTCCGCGATCCTGGCGGACGCCGTGATCATTCTGAAAGCGAAGGAAGAAGGCTCCGTGGAGAAACTGTCGGAAGCGCTCCGGAACATCAAGGAATGGAAGGAAGCCGAGATGGACAACTATGCCCCGGACGCTTACAAGGTCGCGAAGGCATCCTCCGTGCGGACAGAAGGAAAGTATGTGTGGCTGGTCATGTCGGAGCAGTCCGGGAAGATCGAAGACATCATCCGCAGCGGTATTGGCGCGAAGTAAAAAATCTCTCCTGTCCGTGACGGAAAAAGAACAGAACCTGTCCATTGGGATGAACAAGTTATGTTAAGGAGGTTCGGAATCATGACCAGAAGAATGAAAGAAGTCTGTGCAGTTTTCTTTTCAGCGGCGTTCTGCGCTGTTTCCCTGACTGCCTGCGGCAGCGGCGGCGGACTGTTCGGCAGTTCTTCAAAGCGTTCCGCGGACCGGTATGAAATGGTGGCGGAGACAGCAGCGGCAGCGGCGTACTACCCGGAAGAACCAGTCATGTATGATACCATGGGGATCGACGGGGGAGCCATGGCGATGGCGGCGGCAGAAAAAGGGGCCGTACCGGTACCGGCACCTGCACAGTCGGCACCGGCACAGTCGGCACCGGAAAAGAACGTCAAAGAGGGCAGAAAGCTGATCCGGAACGTCTCCATGTCCATCCGCCTCGCGTCGGATACGGAACTGCAGAACGCGGTGGGGCAGCTCACATCCATCACGAACCAGTTCGGCGGCTTCATAGTGAACAACGACATGTCCTTTGACCGGAACTACGCCGGCGGATCCCTGACGATCCAGATCCCGAAGGACGATGTGGACAGATACCTGGAGGCCATCCGCGGGACCGGCTACAGGATCACCTCCATCAACGACAGCAGCCGCGACGTGACGAGCCAGTATGTGGACACGGAAGCCCGTATCAAAGTCCAGCAGCAGAAGATCGAGAACTACCAGAAGTATCTGGAATCGGCGGAAAACGTCACGGATACGCTGGAGATCTCCGACCGCCTGAATGAAGCGATCGCGGACATGGAATCCTACAAGTCCACCATGAAAGCGCTGAACGAGCAGATCGACTACACCGAGATCCGCATCAGCATCAGCTGCGACGCTGCGGTGACCCAGGAATCCTTCGGCGAGCGCGTCAGCAGGACCCTGCGCGAGACCGGAGAAAACTTTGTGGACTATATTCTCGACGGTCTTGAGTGGTTTGCCGGCGCAGTAGCGTTCCTGATCTTTGCATTGCCGATCGCATGGATCGTGATCCGCGTCGTCATGGCGGCTTTCCGCGCAGGAAGACATGCCAGAAACAAGAACGGGGAAGAGAAAAAGGCTGCGGATAATAACGGGAAGAAAAAGGGCTTTCTCGGATTCGGGAAAAAAGATACGAAGGACAGCGGAACGCTGAACGCAGCAGAGACCCAGGGGAATACGAACGGAAATAGCTTTGGGAATACCTCAGGAGCCGGGAATGCCCCGGGAGCCGGCGGCGAAGAAAAGAAAGGATGACGGCGGAACAGGAATTACACAGAGCTGAATCAACGAAGAACAGGAATAAAACGAAGGAGCTCCCGGTTACGGGAGCTCCAGTATTCTGCGCAGTTCGTCTGTCCGGCCGGGAGTGTAGCAGAAGCCGCCCATGCCGACCGCTTTCGCGCCTTCTATGTTTTCCGGCAGATCGTCGATAAAGAAGCAGTCCCCGGCCTTCAGGCGGAATTGCTTCAGAAAAGTCTCATAGATCATGGCCTGGGGTTTGATGCAGCGGTATTCTGCGGAGAAAAAGACGCCGTCGTAGAGTTCCGCTGCCGGCATCACCCTCCGGTAGACCTTCGGCAGACGGATGCTCGCGTTGGAAAGAACATAGACGCCGTTCCCGCGGGCCTTCAGCTCCTGTATGATCTCCGCCATGCCGGGAGCAGGGTGCATATTGTATTTATCCCAGTCCCAGAAGCACTTTGCGGCAAGACTGCGGTCCTCTTCTGTGCGGAAGCGCTTCAGCACCGATCGGAGCGCGCTCTCCTCGGTAATGAGGCCAGCGTCCAGTTTCAGCCATTCCTGGGAACAGAAGAGAACATTGTGCACTTCGCGGATCAGCTCCGGATCGTCCGTGTACTGCCTTGTCACCAGGTCCGGATCATAGTTTACCAGGACATTTCCCATGTCGAACACAACATTTTTAAATGTAAACACTGCGGGACGTCACCTCCTTTGACAGTTTTGATTATAGCAGAAGTTCCGGGTCTGCAAAACTTAAGAAGTTCCGGCGTCACAAAATTTAAGAAGTCCCGGGGATCCCTGGACCGCAAAACTTAAGTTGCGGACCCGGAGCGGATTTGCTATACTATGGTGGTGCATCAGGGGAGAGCTGTCAGGTGATCCACTCTGCTGCAGGAAATATGGAGTCGTATCGAAGTGGCTATAACGAGCCTGACTCGAAATCAGGTTGCCGGCTTGCTGGCACGCGGGTTCGAATCCCGCCGACTCCGCGATAAAAAGGAGCTGCCGCACTAAGCAATTAGTGCGGCGGCTCTGTTCTTTTTGTGCTGTTTGTTAATGAGACATGCGGTAAGCAGCCCGGAATATATCTGATCCGATGATAAGCCCGGGATATATCTGGTCCGATGACATATGCAATCTCTGAAATATAAAAATGCGTATGTCATAATTCTTGATAATGCCCGTTCTCAGAGAGACCAACATGCTCTTGTGACATATGCATTCAAAAGAATGCGGCAATGCATATGTCGGAATTTGCGAAAAAGTCGGTTTTCAATAAGCCGGATGCGTTCAAGCGACATATGAAACCAGCAAAATTCTGGAATGCATATGTCAAACTCATTGCAGATTCGTATTTCAGCGTTACGGACATGCTCAAATGACATATGCAATCCAGAATATTTTGAAATGCATATGTCGATTGATCTGTCAGAGGGCTGATTAAGCAAATCAAAAACCGAATGAGGTACATATTTTGTCAGACTGCCGGAGACACATGGCAAAGATCTCAAAACAGCAGAGCTTAAGAAGAGCTTAAAGTAAGAAAAATGGGACTGCAGCTCTTCGCAGCGGTCTTTTCAGCCTTTTCAGAGTAGTTTAAGGATAGGAAAGTATATTGGCTTCAGCAGATGAAAAGATCTGCAGAAAAAGATGTTCACGGAACAGAATATTACAGGAGGTAAAAAACATGAGAGTGAACAAACAGATCGCAGCCCTTGCACTCAGTGCTGTTATGGGAACGTCAGTTTTCAGCGCGATGCCTGTCATGGCAGCCGGAACGGTACAGTCGGCAGAAGCTTCGTCCTCCCAGGAGCAGTCTAAAGTGAGAAAGGGACCGGAGGACAGGATCTCCGAGCTGGTCGAAAACGGAACGATCTCCAAGGAGACCGGTGAAAAGATCAGTAATTACATGAAGGAAAACCGGCCGGAAAAGAAAGAGAAAGCCTCCGGAACAGAAAAACCGGAGAAGAAAGAAAAGACATCCGGAACGGAAAGTACATCCGGAACGGAGAAGAAGGAAAAGAAAGAAAAGAAGGAAAAGAAGCAGAAGACCGCGGCAGACAGCGCGGACAGCACCACCGGCACCACTGAGAATACCGGAAACGCGGGAACAGGGAAAGGAAACGGACGCGGTCACGGTTTCCTGTCGCAGGAATTTCTTGACAAGCTCCTGGCGGACAAGGTGATCACCCAGGAGGAGTATGATGCTCTGAAGGCAGCCATTCCCGAGCGCCCGGAGAAGCCGGCGGACGGTGAGAACGGACAGACCCGGCAGAAGGGAACAAAGCAGAAAAAGAATACGACTACAAACACAACTACAGGAACGACCTGATGAAGTGATCTGAGCAGTAATACTTAAAGAAGAAAGTGAAAAAATAATGTAAAGAAGAAACACCCGCGGCACTCTTACAGCCGCGGGCATTTTGTGCAGTCCTGCAGGGAAGGAATAAGTCAGTCCTACGGGGAACGGATAAGATGAAACAAAAAGTGCCAATCTACTTTACATAACAAGTTGGCGGTTGTATAATGAGGTGCATATCACAGAAGAGCACCAGGGACCAAAAGAACATCAGATACCAAAAGAGCACCAGATACCAAAAGAGCACCAAGCACCAGGTACCGGGTGCAGGAAGAGTATCGGAATCGAAATCAGTTTCAGAATCTCAGGAGGACCGCATGCAGACACAGGCACTGCCGCAGTATATGAGGATCGCAGCGGATCTGGCGGGACGCATCGCTTCGGGGGAGTTCCCGGAGGGGCAGCGGCTGTCGGGCCGGTCGGCGCTTTCTTCCGGCTATCACGTTTCTCCGGAGACAGTGCGTAAAGCGCTGAAGCTTCTGTCGGATGTGGGGATCGTCAGGACCCGGGAGGGCAGCGGGACGGTTATTCTCTCGGCGGAGAAGGCGGGCGCCTGGCTGGAGACGGTGGGAGCGCGCGGAGAACAGGCGGATCTGCAGAATCAGCTTCAGGCCCTGTTCCGGCAGTACACGGAGATGGGGCGGCAGATCATGGATCTCAGCGCCAGGCTTCTGGAGGCACGGGCCACACCGCTCCCGGCAGAGAAGGCGCTGCCGCAGTATGAGGTGAAGGTGCCGGCGGATTCGGACAAGATCGGAATGACGCTGGGGGATCTGCATTTCTGGCAGTGCACGGGAGCTACAGTGGCGGCGATCCGCAGGGGACAGAAGGTCATCCTTTCTCCCGGATATTACGCGGAGATCCGGGCGGGAGATATCCTGGTCTATATCGGGGCGCCGGAATGCCGGAGCGCGGTGGAGCGGCTGCTTTCCAGCGGCAGGACAGAAAAGAGCCTGTTCCTTCTGCAGGAACAGATCGCCCGGGCCATCCACGGGAAGGAGCTTTACGAGGTCGCGAAGGCGCTGGGCGCCGGCCCCGGGGAGATCAGCGGAGTCACCGCCATGACCAAAGGAATGACCAACCGCTCTTACTGTTTTACCTGCAGGGGAGAACGCTATATTCTCAGGATCCCCGGAGAAGGAACTGCCAGCTTCATCGACCGGAAGCAGGAAGCGGAAGTGTACCGGGCTATCTCGGGCCTCGGCATCTGCGACGATCTTCCTTATATTAATCCGAAGAACGGGCTGAAGGTGAGCAGGTACCTGGAAGGCGTCAGAGTGTGCGACCCCTACCGGGAGGAAGACATCGTCCGCTGTGTGCGGCTGATGCACCGCCTGCACGATCTGAAGCTGGAGGTGGGACATGAGTTCCGGCTCTTCGAAAAGATCCAGGATTACGAGGACCTGAGAGAGGGTTCGCCTTCTCTGTATCCGGACTACGAAGAGACGAAGAGAAAGATCTTTTCCCTCCGGGAGTATATTGAGGAACATAAGGCGCCGTACTGCCTGACTCACATGGACGCGGTGCCGGACAACTTCCTGTTTTATCTGAGAGACGGGGAGGAGAAACTTCAGCTGACAGACTGGGAATACGCCGGGATGCAGGACCCGCACATCGACATCGCCATGTTCTGCTGCTACAGCGAGTACGACAAAGACCACACGGATCATCTGATCGACCTGTATTTCGGGATCGGAGCGGAGGATGTTGGAGTGCCGGGAGAAAAGGCAGCACAGACAGGGGAGTGCACCGGGGAGTGTTCCCGGGAGACACGTCTGAAGATCTACTGTTATATCGCGGCGGCGGGCCTTCTGTGGAGCAACTGGTGTGAGTACAAGCGGCGCATGGGCGTGGAATTCGGAGAGTACGCCGACTTTCAGTATGAATGCGCAAAGAAATATTACGGGATCGCGGTGCAGGAGAGAAAACTTCTGCCGGGATCCGGAAAAGAGGGAACGGAATCATGAAAGATCCGGAACAGAAGAAGCAGACAGAACAGAAGAAGCATCTGGAACAGAAGGAACCGGCAGTGCAGAAGAAACATATCGATCCTTCCACCACAGTGATCCCCATGGCGATCATCCTGATGCTCTGCGTGTATTTTGTCATGGATCCGGAAGGCTCCACGGCAGCGCTGGCAGCGGTCCGCTTCTTCCTGGGGGATACCCTGGGTTCCTACTACCTGGTGGTGGGCCTTGGCGTGCTGATCGTTTCCTTCTATCTTTCTTATTCCGATATCGGAAACATCGTTCTGGGACGACCGGACGAGAAGCCGGAATTCGGTTTCTGGATCTGGGGCGCCATGGTGTTCACCTGCGGACTGGCAGCGGATATTCTGTTTTATTCCCTGTGTGAGTGGATCTACTACGCGGAGGAACCCCACATCCAGGAGTTGGGGAGCGTGCAGGACTGGGCCAGCGCCTATCCGATCTATCACTGGAGCATGATCCCCTGGAGCTTCTACGCGGTGCTTTCCGCCTGCTTCGGCTTCATGCTGTACGTCCGGAACCGGAAGAAGCAGAAGTTCTCCGAATCCTGCCGGCCCATCCTGAAGGAAGGCACGGACGGAGTTCCGGGACGGCTGGTGGATATTCTCGCTGTCTTCGCGCTTATCGCCGGGACAGCCACCACCTTCTCCGTCTCTTCACCGCTGCTGGCCCAGATCCTTTCCAGCCTGGCGGGAGTGGAGAACACTAAGTGGGTCACCATCGCGATCCTTCTGGCGGTCTGCGCGACCTACACTATGTCGGTCATGCACGGCATCAAGGGCGTGGCGAAGCTCTCCAACATCTGTATGGCACTGTTCGGCGCACTGCTCCTCTACGTGTTCGTGACAGGCGGAGAAGCCATGTACATCGTGGAGACCGGCATCGCCGCCGTCGGGAACGTGGCGCAGAACTTCATCGCCCTCTCCACCTGGACCGACGCCCTCCGGACTTCCTCCTTCCCGCAGAACTGGACCATTTTCTACTGGGCCTACTGGATGGTGTGGGCAGTGGCGGCGCCCTTCTTCATGGGCAGTGTGAGCCGCGGCCGCACCGTGCGCCAGGTCATCATGGGCTCCTACCTCTTCGGCGTGAGCTCCACCATCATCTCCTTTATCGTTCTCGGGAATTATGGAATGGGGCTCCAGATGCACGGGAAGTTTGATGCCATCGCCCTCTATGAGGCTTCGGGCAGCCTTTACGAGACCATCCTCGGGATCGTGGGGAACCTGCCGTTCCATAAAGTCGCTCTGGTGCTGATCGTGCTGAGCATGATGGCGTTTTACGCCTCCTCCTTCGACTCCATCACCCTCGTGGCCTGCCAGTACTCTTATAAGGAAGTGGACGGCGCGGAGGATGCTTCCGTTCAGATGAAGCTGTTCTGGGCAGTGCTCCTCATCCTTCTGCCCATCGCCCTCATCTTCAACGAGAGCAGTATGAACAACATGCAGACAGTTTCGATCATCGCGGCGTTCCCGCTGGGATTCGCCATCATTCTGATCATCGCGAGCTTCATCAAGGACGCGAAGGATTATATCGGGGAACTGAAGAAGCGCACGAATGATTAAGATCAGTGGTTAAAGAAGCGCTGATGCGGGGCGGGCAAGTGGTCAAATATTGAAGAATCTGAAAAAAGTGGACCACAGCAGGACTTCAAAAATGACCGGGTTTAAACGAAATTGTCCGATCATGGACGATTCCTGCCGGGCCTGAAAAGGAACAAATCAGAAAGTGCAGAGATAATAGACGTTTTTTTGGAAAATGGCTATTATCTCTGCGCTTTCTGTTTTTCAGCTTCTAAATATGTGGTCCACAATTTCAAAAAAAGTCAATTAATGACCAGTGTGCTGAGGAGACAGAGAACCGTCCTCTGTCTCCTCTTGACCAGAAATGACCGACTTTGACGAAAAATTGATGGAATTAGAAAAATTATGCTTGACATTGAAAGAATCAAGGCTATAATAAAGTTACAAGATATGACTGACTTTGGATGAGTCAGAGCGATTGTGAGCAAATGCGACATGATGCAGGCATAATTATGGACAGAAAGCTGACAGAATAAAAGCAGGGCAGCGGGGACGTCACCGCAGCCGGAAAGGGGGAAACAAAAGTGATCTACACAGTAACCTTCAATCCTTCGCTGGACTACATCGCGTCGGTGGATCATTTCCGCACAGGAGGGATCAACCGGACAACGAAGGAGCTCCTGTTCCCGGGAGGAAAGGGAATCAACGTTTCCATCGTCCTGAAGAACCTGGGATTTGACAACATCGCCCTGGGCTTCACGGCGGGATTTACCGGAAACGAGATCCAGCGCCTTCTGGATGAAAAGGGCGTGAGGAATGACTTTGTTCGGGTGGAAAAGGGCATGTCCAGGATCAACGTGAAGCTCCGCTCCGATGAGGAGACAGAGATCAACGGAATGGGACCCGCCATCGAGCAGAAGGACATCGACACGCTGTACCGGCAGCTGGACCGCCTGAAAGCGGGCGATATCCTGGCGCTGTCCGGCAGCATTCCTTCCGTGATGCCGGAGACCATGTACATGGACATCATGGAGTACCTGAAGGGCAGAGGGATCCGGATCGCGGTGGATGCCACGAGGGATCTCCTGATGAAGGTCCTGCCTTATCATCCGTTCCTGATCAAGCCGAACAACCACGAACTGAGCGAGATCTTCGGAGTGGAGATCAAGACCAAGGACGACGTGGTGAAGTACGCAAGAAAGATGAAGGAACTTGGCGCTGAAAACGTCCTGGTCTCCATGGCCGGCGACGGTGCGGTGCTTGTGGATGAAAACGACCAGGAACACCGGGCGGAAGCGCCCAGGGGAACGCTGAAGAATTCCGTCGGAGCTGGGGACTCCATGGTGGCGGGATTCATCGCGGGATACCTTACAAGCGGAGACTGCGGACAGGCGTTCCGCATGGGACTCTGCACCGGCAGCGCCAGCGCTTTTTCTGACGAGCTGGCGACCAGGGAAGAAGTCATCGCCCTGCTGAAGCAGTACAGATGACAGAAAGACCGCTGAGGCAGTACAAGAGCGCTGAAACAGAAAAAGACCGTGAAACAGAAAAAGACCATGAAACAGTAAAAACAGAGGAATCAATTCCGGAGAGGGGAGATTTATGAAACAGAAAGTGCAGTCCTTCGGCCGTTTCTTAAGCGGAATGGTCATGCCGAACATCGGCGCATTCATCGCGTGGGGACTTCTCACCGCATTGTTCATCGCCACCGGCTGGCTCCCGAATGAGCAGCTGAGCGGCATGGTCGGCCCGATGCTTACCTACGTTCTTCCGATCCTGATCGCTTACCAGGGCGGTAAGATGGTCGGCGGAGACAGAGGCGCTGTCATCGGCGTCATAGCCACCGTCGGTGTGATCTGCGGCACCGAGTACACCATGCTGATGGGCGCCATGGTCATGGGCCCGTTCGCAGGCTGGGTCATCAAGCAGTTTGACAAAGCCATGGAAGGCAAGATCAAGCCCGGCTTTGAGATGCTTGTCAACAACTTCTCCATCGGCATCATCGGCCTCATCCTGATGATCATCGGCTTCTATGTCGTCGGACCGTTCATGGCGGCAGTGCTGGTCATCCTGAGCGGCGGCGTCCAGGTGCTGGTGAACAACAACCTCCTTCCGCTGATCTCCATCTTCGTGGAGCCGGCGAAGGTCCTGTTCCTGAACAACGCCATCAACCACGGTATCTTCACTCCCCTCGGCATCGAGAACGTGAAGGAGACCGGAAAATCCATCTTCTACATGATCGAGACCAACCCCGGCGCAGGTACCGGCGTCCTGCTGGCCTACTGGATGTTCGCCCGGGATAAGGTCACCAAGGATTCCGCTCCCGGTGCGCTGATCGTCCACCTGCTCGGCGGTATCCACGAGATCTACTTCCCCTACATCCTGATGAACCCGCTGCTTCTTCTGGCGACCATCGGCGGCAGCGTCGCGGCGATGTTCTACAACATGATCTTCAACCTGGGCCTTACCAGCCCGCCGTCCCCCGGTTCCGTCATCGCCTACGTCGGCATGGCTCCGAAGGGATCCACCATCTCCGTCCTGATCAGCGTCGTGATCGCAGCAGTCGTCTCCTTCATCATCGCAGCTCCGATCGTCCGCATGTCCGGCAGCAAGGCAAATCTTGAGGACGCACAGTCCCAGATGAAGGATATGAAGGCCCAGTCCAAGGGACAGGCCGCAGGTGCCCCCGTTGACCTCAGGACCATCGACCGCATCGTCTTCGCCTGCGATGCAGGCATGGGCTCCAGCGCCATGGGCGCGGCTGTTGTCCAGAGAAAGCTGGCAGCGGCAGGATTCGAGAACATCAAAGTGAGCCATGCTTCCGTTTCTGAAGTTCCGAAGGACGCGAAGCTGGTCATCTGCCACCAGGATCTCGCGGCCCGTGCCATGGCCAGCGCTCCGGGAGCAAGAGTCATCACCATCACGAACTTCATGAACGCACCGGAGTATGACGCTCTGGTGAACGAGATCACAGACGCAAGGACCAACAAGCACTCCGAGAAGGAGACCGGCGATACCTACCGCTCCGGACTTCTCCTGAAGAAGAACATCCTGATCAACCATGCACCCGCAGCGAAGGAAGACATCATCCGCGAGATCGGAAAGATCTTCCATGAGGGCGGCTACACCACCGAGAAGTACACGCAGGCAATGCTGGACAAGGAGCCGGTGTTCAACACCGCCATCGGCAACGGCCTGGCGATCCCCCACGGCATTGAGAGCATGCGCGGCGAGATCAAGAACTCCGGCCTTGTGATCATGACCTTCCCGGAGGGCATCGACTGGGGCGGCGAGACCGTGAAGCTGGTCATCGGCATCGCGGCCATCGGCGAGGAGCACATGGACGTGCTGACCAAGATCGCCGATGCCTGCGACAGTGAAGAAGCGGTCGATGAGATCGTTGCGAAGAGCGTCGATGAGATTTATGATATGTTCAAGAGGCAGTAATTTGAATCATTAAGTACCCCGATTTTGCTCCTGATTCCGGGGTGGACGAGGCGCGCAGCGCCTGTGGACACCAATTACGAGGGCTGCACAGCGGCCCTCGTCCGGGGGGACTTACTTCCTAAGAAGAGATCAGCATAAGAGAGGAGAAGAGATGAAAGTAAGAGGAGTCAGAATGTACGGCGAAATGGATCTTCGCCTGGAAGAGTTTGAGCTGCCGGAGATCGGAGATGATGAGATCCTTGCGAAGATCTACAGCGACAGCCTTTGCATGTCCACTTACAAGCTGGCAGTCCAGGGCAAGAAGCACAAGAGGGCGCCGCAGGATATCGACGTGAACCCGGTCATCGTGGGCCACGAGTTCGCGGGAACCATCATCAAGGTGGGCAAGAAGTGGCAGGATCAGTTCAAGCCGGGCATGCGCTTCGCGCAGCAGCCTGCTCTGAACTACAAGGGCAGCATGGCGTCTCCCGGTTATTCCTACCGCTGGTTCGGCGGGGACGTGACCTACTGCATCTTCCCTCACGAAGTCATGGAGCTTGGCGCGCTGATGCCCTTTGACGGCGACAGCTTCTACAAGGCATCCCTTGGAGAGCCCCTGAGCTGCTCCATCGGCGCCATGCACGCCCAGTACCACACGAAGCAGGGCGTGTACCATCATGAGATGGGCCTGAAGAAGGGCGGAAACCTGATCATCATGGGCGGATGCGGCCCCATGGGCCTCGGCGCTGTGGCATATGCCTGCGTCTGCAAGTACGAGCCGAAGCGCGTCGTGGTGACGGACGTGGACGAAAAGAAGATCGCCCGCGCCAATGAAGTCATTTCTGTCGAGTGGGCGAAGGAGCACGGTGTGGAGCTCGTCTACGCGAACACCGCGAAGATGGAAGATCCCCGGAAGGGCCTTATGGACCTGACTGACGGCCACGGCTACGACGATGTCCTGATCTACGTGCCGATCCCGGCAGTGGCGGAGCTGGGCAACCAGGTCCTCGCCTATGACGGCTGCATGAGCTTCTTCTCCGGTCCCAGCGACAAGGAGTTCAGCGCAAAGGTGAACCTCTATGACTGCCACTACAACGCCACCCACATCATGGGCACCACCGGCGGAAACAACGACGACCTGATCGAGGCGAACGATCTCGCCGCAAGAGGCATCATCGACCCGGCTATCATGGTCACGCACGTCGGCGGACTGGACAGCGTGGCGGATGCTACCTGC
This sequence comes from uncultured Lachnospiraceae bacterium, assembly GCA_902780465.1. GTDB lineage: Bacteria > Bacillota > Clostridia > Lachnospirales > Lachnospiraceae > Moryella. The sequence continues at coordinate 5,205 of CACZFV010000011.1, read as the reverse complement.
AACCTGCCCCACATGCCCGGCGGCAAGAAGCTGGCCTACACCCAGTTCGATATGCCCATGACCGCCATCGAGGATTTCGGAAAGCTTGGCGAGACCGATCCCTTCTTCAAGAAGCTGGACGAGTGCTGCAAAGCCCACAGAGGCCTGTGGAATCCGGAAGCTGAGAAGATGATCTTCGAACACTTCGGCGTCAACACCGACGAACTGAACTGGTAAATAGAATAACCCCTTTCTCAGAGGACCCTGCACGGCTTTTCCAAGTCTGTGCGGGGTCCTCTGCCAGTTTCAGGCTGTTTATTATGTGTCCGCAAATGTGGTCTGTGAATGTGGTCTGCAAATGTGGTCTGCAAACATGACCATCCAAGTCGCGGTTGGGCGTTTTAGAGCGTTTTTGAGAATTCTGTTCCCCTGGCAGGCGCGGATTCAGGAAAATTCGGAGGGCTCGCAGAGCCATTTTGGGCGTTTTCCGGCATTTTTTAGAAATCTGTTCCCTTTTTCAAGGTTTTTCGCTTCCTTTTTTGCATGAAAAGGGAACAAAATTCTGATAACCGCCGAAAAACGCCCAGAACGCTTCTGCAGGAGGCAAAAATTCAGGTCAGAATAGGCTTCAAAGGGGAACAGATCCTGAAAAAATCGCGAAAAACGCCCGGAAGCTTCCAGGACTTTGATCTTCAGGCCTTTCAGCGTCAGCACCGATGAACTGGACTGGGAAACCAGACCGGCGGGAAGAGGCTGTGGTCGGGGTTGGAAACTGCTGAAGGGGAGAGTATAATAAGACTGAATTAACAACAGTCAAAGTCGGACATAACAATGCAGAATCGTTCAGAACATTTGATATGAGGTAAAGGTATGCTGACAGAAGATCGTTTTTCAAGAATACTCGCAGTGGTTGACGCAGAGGGAAGTGTTACTGTCACGGACCTGGTGCGCCGTCTGGAAACTTCGGAGTCCACGATCCGGAGGGACCTGACCGCCATGCACAAAAAAGGTCTCCTGACAAAGGTGTACGGCGGCGCGATCTCTTTGAAGCGGCCGGAGCTGATGGTGCGGGATGAGAAGATCGTGAACCGGAAGGCGATGTACGCGGAGGAAAAGGAGAAGATCGCGAGATACGCGGCTTCTCTGATCGGCCCGGAGGATTTCGTGTTTCTGGATGCCGGGACTACGACGGAGATGATGATCGATTACATTACCGCCCGTCAGGCAGTGTTCGTGACTCACGCGGTGAGCCATGCCCTGAGGCTGGCGGCTCTGGATGTGCGGGTCATCCTTCTCGGGGGTGAGGTGAAAAGCGTGACGGAGACCGCCGTTGGGGAAGAAGCACTGGAATACCTGGAAAAATTCCGCTTTACCAAGGGATTCTTCGGCACCAACGGCATCAGTCTGGAGAACGGGTTCTCCACGCCGGATCCGAAGGAAGCCGCGATCAAGACAAAAGCGCTCTATGCCTGCCGGCGGAGCTATATCCTGGCGGATGAGAGCAAGTTCGGCGTGGAATCCAATGTGCGGTTCGCGGACTTCAAGGACGCGAAGGTCATTACCACTGCAGCGCCCGACGGCGAGTGGAAAAAGCAGAAGAACATTATTCAGGTGCAGTGAGGACTGTCATGGCATCCGGACGGAAACAGTATGTGATCGCGGTCTGCGGACGGAAGAATTCCGGGAAGACGACGCTCATCGAGCGGATGATCCGGGAACTTTCGGAGCGTGGGCTGAAGACAGCGGTGATCAAGCACGACGGCCACGATTTCACCTGCGACATTCCCGGCACGGACAGCGACCGCTTTATGGAGGCGGGGGCCGCCGGCGCCGCGGTCTATTCCTCGTCGCAGATGTTTGTGAGGAAAAGGATCTCCGGAACAGAACAGTGGGACCCCGGGAGCCCCGGAGCGGCCGGCGCTTTTGGAATGCGTCTCCTTCCGTATTTCCCGGATGCGGACGTGGTGATCATTGAAGGCATGAAGAGCAGCCCGGTCAGGAAGATCGAAGTGGTGCGGCGAGGTGTCGGCACGGCACCCGTTTCGGAACCGGAGGGCAGGGTGCTGATCGTAACGGATCTCCCGAAGGAAAGCTTTCAGGAGCCGGCGGCGGGGTTCGAAGAGATGGAGCGGATCCTCGGGGCTGTGCTGGAGCCGGGCGGCGCTGACGCAAAGCCAGGGAGGACCGGCGGCGCTGACAAAAGGCTGGCCGGGGAGAACCAGGATGAATAAAGATGCCGGGATGAATAAAGATGTCTGCGCCGTGATACTGGCGGGCGGAAAAAGCAGCCGCATGGGACGGGACAAGGCATCCCTGACGCTGGGGCATAAGACCTTTCTGCAGCGGATCGCCGCAGAGCTGGACGCCTGCGGCTTTCAGGAAAAATATGTTTCGCTGGGAATCGGGGAGAAAACGGAGATCCGGATTCCGGGCGGCTGGACTGCGGTCCGGGACAGATACCGGGACTGCGGCCCCCTGGGCGGCATTCACGCGGCGCTTTCCGCATGCCGCGCGGAGTGGGCACTGTTCATCTCCTGCGACACCCCTCTGTACCGGAGAGAGCTCGCGGAACTTCTGATATCAAAGGTTCCCGGCCTGTCAGAGGTCCCCGGGATGTCTAAGATCCCCCCGTCGGAAACAGACCCGGAAAAAGGTGAGCCCCCTGCCGGGACGCAGCTCCTGATCCCGGTGACGCCGGACGGAAGATGGCATATGACCTGTGCTCTCTGGCGGAAGACGCTTCTTCCGGAGGTCGAGGCACAGCTGAAAAGCGGTGATTACCGCCTGCGGAAGCTGTGCCTGAAGGACGGAGGACCTTCCCCCGGGACGGTGCTGGTCCGTCTGGAAGGGGAGCAGGCCGCCTTTGCGGAAATGCTGAACAATATCAATACAGAGGAAGACTACCGGCAGATGGTAGTGAAGAACTGCCGCGGAATATGAGGAAGCAGGAGGAGATATGATGTTTTTCTTTATCGGAATGCATACCTCGGAAAAGGATTTCGGCATCGAAGGCTACCACACCTGCACCCGGTGCGGGCATGTGGGGGACTGGCACCTCATCAAGGCGACCACCTGGCTGATCCTCCTGATCCTGCCGATCCCCATCAGGGTGCGCTATTTCAGCAGGTGCCCCGGGTGCGGCGGGACGGCGGAGATGACGAAGGAAGAGTTCATGGAAGCTGCGAACAGAAGCGGTGATCTTCGGTGACTGCCGGCACATCGTGCGCATCATAAAAAGGGAGAAAAAATGGCGAACAGAGACGATTTTAAAATGGAACCCCAGGATTACATCAGGATCCTGACAGAACGGTATCCGGAGCTCTCTTCCGTGGAAACGGAGATCCGGAAGGCGCTGGAAATGCTGATCAGCTGTTTCGAGAACGGCGGCAAGGTGCTGGCGGGCGGAAACGGCGGCAGCGCCGCGGACTGCGAGCATTTCGCGGGGGAGCTGATGAAGAGCTTTGCGAAGAAGCGCCGCATCTCTCCGGAGGAGGCAGCGGTGCTGCGGGAGCTGAATCCCGAGCGCGGCGCGCGCCTCGCGGAAGAACTGGAGCAGGCGCTGCCCGTCATCGTTGTGTCGGCCCATGTGGGACTGACCACGGCTTACGCGAACGATAAAAACTGGCTGACAGGCTATGCGCAGCAGGTCTATGGATACGGAAAGCCCGGAGACGTGCTGTTTGCGGTCACCACCTCCGGCAACTCCGCGAATCTTCTTTACGCGGTGGATGCTGCCCACGCGAGGGGCATGAAGGTGATCGCGCTGACAGGCCGCGGCGGCGGAGAGATCGCGAAAATCGCCGACTGCTCCATCATCGTCCCCCGGAAGGAGACCTATCAGATCCAGGAACTGCACCTGCCGGTGTACCACGCACTGTGCCTGCAGATCGAAGAACATTTCTTCCCGGTGTGACACGGAAGAAGAGAAGAGGAAGGAAAATGCCTGAAAAAGAATTCAGGTCCCGCCCCCGGGACCTGCGCGCCATTCACAGCTTCGCGGTCTGTGCCTACGGGGAATCGCCCTACCTGGAAGCCTGCCTCCGGTCGCTGAAGGCGCAGACAGTGCCTTCGGAGATCCTGATCTGCACGTCCACGCCGAACAGGCACATCGAAGGACTGGCGGCAAAATACGGGATCCTGCTGATGGTTCGGGATGTTCAGCGGGAGGGAGGCGCCCGGGGCATCGGCGCTGACTGGAACTATGCCTTCCGCTCGGCAGGAGGAGAATACGTGACTCTGGCGCACCAGGACGACATGTACGAAAAGCATTACACCGAAGCGGTCCTCCGGGAGGCGGAACGCTGGCCTGACATGGACCTCTTCACCTGCTCGGCTGTGACCGTGAAAAACGGAAGACCGGAAAGATTTCCGGGCCTTCCGGAGATCGTAAAGGCGATCCTCCGCGCTCCGCTCCGGTTCCGGAGCCTTTCCCATCTCACATGGGTAAAGCGCCTCGTGCTGCGGTTCGGCAATCCGGTGATCTGCCCTTCCGTCGCATACAGGAAGAGCGCAGTCAAAGCCATGATGGAGAGCGGTGACACCGGCGGCAAATCCGGCAGCACCTGCAGCAGCACCCCCGGCACCGCCGGACCGTTCAGTGAGACCAGGAAATTCATTCTGGACTGGGAGTTTCTGTTCGATCTTGCCGCTGTCCACGGCAGATGGATCTGCGACGAAACGCCGCGCATGTTTTACCGAGTGCACGATGGGGCGGCGACTGCCGAGTGCATCAGGGACCACGCCCGGGAAAGAGAAGAGGAAGAGATGTTCCGGAAGCTCTGGCCGCGGAAAGCCGCCGATCTGATACTGAAATTTTACAGGAGATCCTATGACGCATACCAACAGTAGACCGGACCCGGTCTTCGGCATTGCGCTGGGGCTGACAGCCCCTTCGCTTCTGTTGCTCTGGCGGTCCGGCTTCCTTCCCGAACAGCTTTCGGACTGGCGGACGCCCGCCATGTACGCGGAACTTCTGCTGATGGCCGCACTGCTGTTCCTCGCGGAGAAAAAGATCAGGGACCGGCGGCCCCGGGCAGTGGCGGAAGCCCTGCTCGTCTGCGGTTTTCTCTGGGCCCACCGCATTTTTCTGCCGCTGGTCGTCACAGGGATGTACTGCGCGGGGCTGATGATCATCGGTGAAGTGCTGCTTCTTCCCCTCAGGCGGAGCGAAGGCATCGCCCTTCCCGGGGACATACAGCGTTCAGCCCATGACTTTCTCACCGGCTG
>CACZFV010000010.1 GCA_902780465.1 uncultured Lachnospiraceae bacterium | reverse complement strand
CATATCGTCTGCGGCGGCACAACCGCGAAAGTGGCCGCAAAATATCTGGGGAAAGAAGTCCTGCCGGACAGTGTGAACATGGATGAGACCATTCCTCCCATGTCCATCATCGACGGTGTGGACCTGGTGACCGAAGGACTGATCACCCTGCGCCGCGTCCTGGAGTACGCGGAGGATTACCTGGGCCGGAACAGCCGCTACTTCGACTGGAGCTGCAGCCTGGACGGCGCCTCCCTCATTGCCTGCGCCCTCTTCGAGGAAGCCACCGACATCCACTTCTACGTCGGCTGCGCCATCAATCCCGCCCACCAGGACGAGGAGGCCGTCGGGTATAAGCTGAAGATGAAGGTCGTGGAGGAGCTGGCCGGTCGTCTGAAAGAGATGAACAAGAGGGTGAAGGTGACATATTTCTGAGTTTCCGGATTTTCTGTGTTTCAGATGTTTCAGGGCCTGCCGGCGGCAGGCCCTGTTCTTTTGGCAGTTCTGCGTTTATCGCGGTCCCTTCCCTTTACAGCATCCCCTCCATAAAGGAAAGCCGCATCTTCTCGATCCCCTCGAAGCATTCCCTGGAAAGCTCCTTGAACCGCCGGAGATAAGCCGGTTCGTAGCGCTTTTTATTCTGGAAGGAATAGATGGTGTGCCCCAGCGGCACATCCTTCCGGTAGACCTGGAAGTAGTTCACCGGCTGGCGGATCGAGGACAGTCCCTCGGAGAGGCTGGAGAGGGTGAGGAAGCCCGCCGCCGTCCCGTCGGAGAACAGCGGGAAGAAGTACAGCGGGAACGCCGTCTCCAGGAGGATGTTCGGAGTCAGATTCTGCTCTTCGAAGCAGCTGTAGAACTCCGTGGACAGCTGGTTGCGGCTGCTGGGCACAATAAACGGAAGCTTCGCGATCCTGTCCATGGTGCATCCCTTCACGCAGGACGCTTTGATCTCGAAAGCTTCAGGTCCGTACACCCGGTACAGGAGCCGGTCAGCGCACACCACGAAAATATTGTCCCGGTGCATGGTCTCCACGATCATCTCCGGCTGGTCGGGATCGATAGGCGCAAAGCCGATATCGATCACATTATCCAGCACGTACTGCTGAAGGTCTGTGGCATAGGCGTCCACCGTGCGGATGCGGATATCCGGGTATTCCTTCAGAAACCGCGGCAGGACCTCCGGGAGCAGCGCCTTCAGACGCGGTGTGCTGGCCCCGATAACCAGTTCGCCCCGGGTCTCTCCCTGGATCTCCTTCATTTCCTCCCTCAGATCCCCTTCCCTGGCCAGCATCTCGTCGGCATATTTCAGCATGCGCTTTCCGGCATAGGTCAGCGTCACCCTGGGTTTCCGCTCAAACAGCTGCACCTGGTAGCGGTCCTCCAGCCTTTTGATGTGGCTGGAGAGGTTCTGCTGGGAAATAAACAGACGTTCCGCTGTTTTTGTGAAATGGAGATCCTTTGCCGCTTCACTGAAATAATACAAGTCTGTAAAATCCATATCATCTCCCGGTTTCTCACAAATATTTTTTGTTCTGTGTTCCAGACTAACAGTGAATCTTCCCAAAATCAACTTATTTTGCTATTAAATTTTATATTTGTTACCTCTAACCATCAAAATTTTTGTGAAGAACCCGTTTTTCTCTTGTTTGATAGTCATCATGTGCTGTGTTACGCTTTAATCACATCAAACAGGCAACACGTTTCATCTTAACGCAGCTTGGGCTGTCCGAAAAACAGGAGGGAAACTATGAGTCAAATGGCACTGGCACTGATTATTCTTGCAATCACGATCGTGCTCTTCATCACGGAACCGGTCCCGATCGTCGTTACGGCCATCGGCGCATCCATCGCGTATGCGTACACCGGGATCATCGAAGTCAAAGATATCTTCAGCGGCTACAACAGCACAACCATCGTGCTGCTGGCGGGCATGATGGTCGTCGGTTCTTCGCTGTTCCACACCGGCATCACCGACATCATCGGCGAAAAGATGGTCAAGGTCACCGGCAAGAGCGAGCGGAACATCATCCTCGCGACTCTGATCGTCTCCTGCGCCCTGAGTTCCATCTGCTCCAACATCGGTGTCATGACCGCCATGGCTCCCCTGGTCACCGCGATGTGCATCTCCGCAGGCGTCGGCCCCTCCAAGGCTCTGCTTGGTCTTCTGTTCGGCGCACAGTTCGGCGGCTTCATCACCCTGGTCGGTGTCGGCTCCAATGCCTCCGCGGCAAATGCCATGGCGGAACTCGGCCTCACACCCTTCGGCTTCTTCGGCATCACCCCCTACGGTCTCGGCATCAGCATCCTCGGCACTCTGTACTTCACCTTCATCGGCTCCCGCCTGATCCCGGACACCGGATATGTCCCGGAATTCGCGAAGGCTGAGAAGAAGGAATTCAACAAGACCAAAGCGACCATCGCGTCCGTCACCATGGCAGCAGTGCTGGTGGTCATCGCCATGAGCCCGAAGGCTGTTCCCATGCACGTGGCAGCTGTTGTCGGCGCCCTGGTCATCGTCGGTGCGAAGTGCATGACCGTCAAGGAAGCCATCGCGGCCATCGACTGGAACTGCATGATGCTCGTCGGCTCCCTGACCGCGATCTCCACCGGTGTGAAGAATTCCGGCGCGGGCGATGCAGTCGCCGGCATGATCCTGAAGGTCCTCGGCGACAACCCCAGCACGTTCATGATCACCACCATCATCTTCTTCGCGGCAGCCTTCCTCACCCAGGTCATGTCCAACATCCCGACCATCCTTCTGTTCATGCCCATCGGCGTCTCCATCGCGGAAGCCATCGGCGTGAGCCCCTACCCGATCTGCATGATCATCACCCTGGCCGGTGCTGCTTCCTATGCGACGCCCTTTGCGGCACCGCAGAACATGATGACCGTCGGCTGGACCCAGTACAAGTTCCTGGATTTCCTGAAGATCGGTATCCCGATGCTCCTGGTGACCTACATCGTCATCATCGCGGTCACCCCGTTCTATCTGCCCTACTGATCCTCGGTACGCAGGGGCAAGCATAGCCTCGTTTTGTTCCGGATCTTCAAAGTGGTCACATTTCCCGCTTTTTCAGATTTACGAACACAGATTTCCGCGGGAAATGTGTTCATAAATTCAAAAGTCGTGGAAAATGTGACCACTTCAGCGTTAATATAAACTTATACAGAGGCAATTAACCTTCGGGGGGAAATATTTAATCATCACATTTTACGTTAGTGTCGTTTAATATCCCTGATGCGCTTTTGAACTGTGTCCATATTTTCCATATAACTGAAAATCTGACCATTTTGATCATCTGCAAAGAAATCACTGCCACTTTGATCATCTGCACACAGAGAAAGAGGAACCTCCATTGAAAGACTATCTGCGCGGAGCATTTGACATGCATATCCACACATCGCCGGACGTAAGTCCGCGGAAGTGCAGTGATATCGGGCTGGCAAAACGTCTTCAGGCCGCCGGTATGGGCGGCGCCCTGGTGAAGAGCCACGGAAACGACACAGCGCCAAGAGCCGCTCTGCTGAACGAGCAGTTCCCTGAGCTTTTCTTCGCGGGCGGCATCGTGCTGAACCGCCAGGCAGGCGGGCTGAATCCTTTTGCGGTGAGAGCCTGCGGGAAGATGGGCGGACGCTTCGTCTGGTTCCCCACCATGGATTCCCTGAGCTATCAGCTGTTTCACCATAAGAACAGAAACGATGAGCTTCCGGAAGGTCTGATCTGCCTTCTGGATGACAACGGCGAGGTGAAAAAAGAGGTGCTGGAGGTCCTGGAAGCCGCGGCGGAATACGATATGATCGCCGCCACCGGTCACGTCAGCGCGGAAGAAGGATTCGCTGCTGCCTGCGCCGCCCGGAAAATGGGCCTTACGGCGGTGCTGACCCACGCTGACCTGCCTTCCAACGCCTACTCCCATGAAATGCAGAAAAAGGCAGCGGAGCTCGGCATCTATATCGAGCACTGCTTCTTCACCACCTACTATGACCGCGTCTCCATTGAGGAGATCGCCGCCCAGATCCGGACAGCCGGGTGTGACCACGTCTTCCTCTCCACAGACTTCGGCCAGCCGAAGTCCCCGTACTCCGACGAAGGCATCGCGATGTACGCGGCGCAGCTGGAAGGCCAGGGCTTCACTCCGGAGGAGCTCACGCTCATGTTCCGGACCTTGCCGGAACGGCTGCTGAAAAAGGCTGAATAAGAAGGAGACAGGGGAGGAGACAGGGGACGGTTCTCTGTCTCCTCTTCTTTTTACAATGTTGACGAATCCCACGCGGAGGAGTAGGATACACACAGGACCTCCGACCGCAAAGAATCGTTCTGAGCGGGAAGACATCAATCAGATCATTGTTCAGCACAGGTATATTCTGTCCCTGTCGGAGTCTGTCCGGCAGGGACTTTTTTGCGTGCAAGCAATGAGCCATGCGCTCACGGGCGGCAGGCGGGCGCCGGGAGCTTGCTCACGGGCGGCAGGCGGCGCTGTTATACACTATTGTACTCTGTGGTCACATTTTTGAGTTTTTCAAAAAGGTGAACACATCTTGCATCTTCATATTTTATATTTAATCGACATTTTTATTTGAACTGTCTATTATTTTCCAGCAGATTCTTATCAACGCATCACTGCTGCACAGATACTGGTCATGATTCAGGCATTTAGGAAAATTATGGACACTTTTCGAGCAGTTATATCTGTTTTTCTGTGTTCAGAAAAATCAAAAACATGGAATTCATGACCAGTCACGGTCTGAACGGTCTGTGTGATCTGCAGTAAATCAAAGTAACTCAACAAGATCGAAAGGAACGCTTTTATATGTACAGATTTGCGATCTACGGGAAGGGCGGCATTGGAAAATCCACCACCTGCACGGCGCTCTCCTGCGCCTTCGCGGAGATGGGCCTCCGCGTCATGCAGATCGGCTGCGACCCGAAGGCCGACTCCACGCTTTATCTTCACGGGGGGAAGCGCATCCCCTCCATGCTGGACACACTCCGGAAAAAGCGGGACAGTGCGGAGCTCTCCGAGCTGGTCTTTCCCGGGTACAAAGGCATTCTCTGCGCAGAGTCCGGCGGACCGCTGCCGGGGCTCGGCTGCGCGGGGAGAGGCATCGCATCCGCTTTTGAAGCTCTGGAGGAGCGCAGCGCTTTCGAGATCCTGAAGCCGGACATCGTCCTCTACGATGTGCTGGGCGATGTGGTCTGCGGCGGTTTCGCCCTGCCGATCCGGGAGGGCTACGCCGAGAAGATCTTCATCGTGACCTCCGGAGAGAATATGTCCATCTATGCCGCAGCGAACATCGCCATGGCGGTGGAGAATTTCCGGGACCGGGGCTACGCTTCCCTGGGCGGCGTCATCCTGAACCGCCGGAACGTACCTGACGAGCGTGAAAAAGTGGAGGTCCTCTGCAGCGACATCCACTCGAAGATCATCGCGGATCTGCCCCGGGACAACGCGATCTCTGATGCCCAGGATACCGACCGCGGCGTCATGGAGGCATACCCGGACTCTGATTTCGCGAAAGGCGTGCGGGAGCTGGCAGCCCGGATGCTCGCCTGAAAGGGAGGAAACACTCATGAACCGATCCTGTCCCTCCGCGAAGCCGGAGGCAAGTTCCTCGAAGCCGGAGGCAAGTTCCTCAAAGCCGGAGGCAAGTTCCTCAAAGGCCTGCGCCCTCATCCGGGACATCGCCTACGAATACAACGCGGACGATGGTCTCTCCTACTCTTCTCCTGCCAGGGGCGCCTGGAACATCGTCCACATCGGGACCCTGGTCCCTGGCGGACACCAGATCTACGTCTGCCCCACCAGCTGTCTCCGGGGCGTGGTCCTGACCACCGCGGAGCTCGGCGCCATGGACCGTCTTTCCACCATCACCGTGGGAGAGGACAATATCCTGGAGGGCGACATGGAGGAGACCCTGCACGAAGGTGTCCGCAAGGTCATTGACAGCCTTCCTGTCCGCCCGCGGATGATGATGGTCTTCACCAGCTGCATCCACCATTTCCTGGCAGTGAACTACCAGAGGATCTACCGGCTGCTCCGGAAGGAATACCCGGATATCGACTTTATCGACTGCTACATGCACCCCATCATGCGGCGCACCTCGCCGCCGGTGCCGACCCTGTGGCGGCAGATGTACCGGGTGCTGCGGACTGACAGCCCGGACAGCGGCAGCATTGATAATGGCAGCCCGGACACCGGGAGCCCGGACACCAGCGGTACATCCGGCGGAGAAAAGGATCCGCGCCAGGTCAGCATCCTGGCCTGTGAATTCCCCCGGGACGCGTACTGCGATGCAGTGCAGCATTTAAAGCAGCACGGCATTCATATCGCGGACGTCACCGGCAGCAAGACCTACGACGAGTTCCTCACCATGTCCCGCTCCTCCCTGAATCTTCTGTTCCACAAGGCGGGTATGAAAGCGGCGAAGGACCTGGAGATCCGCCTGAAGCAGCCGTACCTTATGATGCGGCCGGGCTACGTCTATGAAGAGATCGACGCCGACCTGGCGGCGCTCTCGGAGCGCATCGGCATTCCCGCCCCCTCCGCCGAAGAAACAGAAAAGCTCCGGGCGGCGGCGGAGCAGGCAGCGGCTGACGCAGCCGCGGTCCTCAAGGACACTCCAGTCTCCGTGGACGGCACTGCTGTGGACTGTCCTCTGGGGCTCTGCGTCTACCTTCTGGAACATGGCTTCCGGGTGGAGACCCTGTTCGTGGACAACTTCACGGAGCCGGAGGAAGTGTTCATGAAGCTCCGCAGCCTGAAGCCGGACCTGAAGGTCTACTCCGCGCTGAACTGGAACATGCGGCAGAAGGAGCGGGGCTGGCAGCCGGAGGAAAGCTGCGGCGCGGCAGGACCGGGCGGCGCAGCAGGTTCGGGCAGCCCGACGGGCCCGGGCGGCGCGAAGATCGTGGCGATCGGCCAGCGGGCCGCCTACTTCCACGACACAAACTATTTCGTGGACCTGGTAAACAACGACGGAATGTACGGGTACCGCGGCATCGTCCGCCTGATGGAGCTTCTCACAGGGGCGTTCCGTGAGGAAAAGGATATGCGGCGGCTGATCCAGATCAAAGGATGGGGGTGTTCCTGCGGATGAGTTACGAAAGAAAGCGGTGGCACACCCATGTGTTCACCTCCACCTATACGGCGGATGTCTCCGGCGTATGCTCTGCCATGTACGAGCTGGGCGGAATGACCATTCTCCATGACCCGTCGGGATGCAATTCCACCTACACTACCCACGACGAGCCCCGGTGGTACGACTCGAAAAGCCTGATGTTCGTATCCGGGCTGGACGAGATGACTGCTGTCATGGGTGATGACAGCGTCCTGATCCGGGACGCCGTGCGTGCCGCGGCGGATCTGAAACCCCGGTTCATCACCCTCTGCGGCGCCTCCATCCCCCACATCATCTCCTTTGATTTCAAGGGCGTTGCGCGCCTCATCGAAAGAGAGACCGGGATCCCGGTGCTGCCGGTGGCGACGGACGGTCTCCGCTCCTATATCTCCGGCGCAGGCCTCGCCTTCCGCGAGTGGATCCGCAGATTCGGGGACCCGGAAGACGCAGGTCGGGAAGATGCTGGGCAAAAAGACGCGGGCCTGGCGGAGCGTCTCAGACAATACGGCGTGAACCTGCTGGGCGTCACTCCCATTGATTTCTCCCGCCAGGAGATCGTGGACGCCATGAAGCAGGCATTCACTGACGCCGGCATCCCGGTGAACACCTGCTTTGCCATGGGGGATTCCTTTGAGACCCTGACCGGGGTATACCGCGGTGCGGTGAACGTCGTGGTCTCCTCCGCCGGGCGCATCCCCGCGCGCTTTATGAAGGGCGCCGCCGGGATCCCCTTTGTGGAGGGCCTTCCTCTTGGCAGGGAGATGACGGACCGTCTGCTTGCCGCTGTCCGGGAGACCGCGGCGGACGGAAAAGACCGCCGGATCTTCGAAGAGCCGGGCACAGGAAAAAATGGAGCCGGGCCGCAGGATGCCGAAGCTAGTACCGGAGCGTCGGACACCGGAGACGGCGCCAGAGTCCCTCACAGTACAGGCATTCTCGTAATTGGCGAGGAGATCTTCTCCCGGACCCTGGCCGCTGCCCTCGGTGCGGAAGCCCTCTGGCCTTCCACGGACGAGGGTCTGGACGAGGACATTCTTATGGAAAAGGTCAACGCAGCGCGGCTCGTGATCGGCGATCCTCTCTTCCGGACCGTTCTAAGGAACCCGGAAACAAAGTTTTCAGAATTCCCCCACGAGGGCTATTCCGGCCGCATCTTCCGCGACAGAATCCCGGTCTTTACCGGACGGGACTTCAAACCGGAAGATCTGTTGGTCACAAAACAGGCATTTTGAAAATTGTGGACCACATATTTCGACGCCAATTCGTCTGAAGTAAGTGATTTTGATTTGTTTTGATTGGATATGATTTAAATTGATGGCCGCAGCCGACAATTCAACCCTGTAAATAAACACTTTTATAAAATATGTCGAACAATTCTGCGACTGCTTCTTTTTCGTTCCAAAAATCTGTGTCCACAAAAATGAAATCACCGTTTTTGTGACCACTTTGAATATTGAAGGAGGTACTTGTAATGAAAAAACTGATTTCCCTTGTATGTGTGGCTGCTCTTACCCTTTCCACCTTGGCCGGCTGCGGCGGCTCTGCCGCGCCCGCGGCGACAACTGCGGCGCCGGCTGCATCAGCCGCGTCTGAAGCAAAAACGGAAGAGACCACCGCCGCCGCTTCTGAGGCGAAGGCTGAGGAGACCACTGCTGCCGCTTCTGAGACGAAGGCTGAGGAGACCACCGCGGCCGCTTCTGAAGCAAAGGCCGAAGAGACAGCAGCCGAAGCTGCTGCTGACGCGGAAGGCACCGTCACCATCACCGACCACGCGGACCGCACGGTCACAGTCCCCACGGACCCGAAAAACGTCGTGGTCCTGGACATCTACCCCATTCCTTCTGTCCTGACCGTCTTCCTGAATTCCGCGGAGCCCCTCAAGGCCATCGCCCCGGTCAGCATGAACGCCGCGAAGAACGGCATCCTCTCCGAGCTCTATCCGGAGATCCTGAACGCCCGCACGGATATCCTGGACGGGGATGATGTGAACATCGAGGCGCTGGCTGCCATGGAGCCGGACCTGGTCATCTACACCGCTTCCAACAAGAAGATCCAGGAGAAACTGGAGAACGCCGGTCTCACTGCGGTGGGCATGTCCCCCACGAAATGGAACTACGATGCCATCCGCACCTACGACGAGTGGATCAGTCTGCTGAGCCAGATCTTCCCCTCTGCCCGGAAGGATGAGGAAGTCTCCGAGTACAGCACTAAGATCTACGACATGATCCAGGAGAAGACGAAAGACATCCCCGAAAATGAGCGGAAGCGCATCCTCTTCCTGTTCCAGTACAACGACAAGACCATGATCACCTCTGGTTCCAGCTTCTTCGGCCAGTGGTGGTGCGACGCTGTGGGCGCGGTCAATGTCGCGAACGGCGTCACCGCGGACAATTCCAACGCGGTCATCACTATGGAGCAGGTCTACGAGTGGAACCCGGACATGATCGTCATCACCAACTTCACTCCCACGCAGCCCGATGACCTCTACAACAACACCGTCGGCTCCGACGACTGGAGCACAGTCAAGGCAGTGCAGAACCATGAGGTCTACAAGATGCCTCTCGGCACCTACCGCACCTACACCCCCGGCGTGGACACGCCCATGACCCTGCAGTGGCTGGCGCAGAAAGCATATCCTGAGATTTTCGGCGACATCGACCTCGCGGAAGAGGTCCGGGAGTACTACAATAAGCTCTACGGCATCACTGTCACGGACGAACAGATCGAAGCCATGTACAATCCTGCAAAGGAAGCAGGCTTCTGGAAATAACACTTAGAAGAGGCGGTTTCGGACATGAGACAGAAAAAAGCTTATACCATATGCATGGCACTGCTGCCGGCGGCGATCTTTCTTGCCGCCGCTGCCGCGCTGTGCATGGGACAGTTCCGGATCCCGCTGAATCAGATCCTCGCGGAGTTCTCCGGCGCGGGCGGAAATCCCGCCAATGTCCGCACCGTCCTCTTCAACATCCGGATCCCGCGGATCCTGATGGCGCTGCTCGGCGGTGCGGGACTTGCCTGCGCAGGCGCGGCTTTCCAGAGCTTCTTCGCCAATCCGCTGGCCACGCCCGACACGCTGGGCGTCGCCAACGGCGCCTCCTTCGGCGCTGCCCTCGCCATTCTTCTCGGCTTCGGCGCCATGCAGGTGCAGCTGCTCTCCTTCGCCTTCGGCGTCCTGTCGGTGCTGCTGGTCTTTTCCGTCACCAGGACCGTCGGAAGTTCCCGTCCCTCCATGATCATGGTCATTCTGGCGGGCATGGTGATCAGCTCCCTGTTCTCTGCCCTGGTCTCCCTGGTGAAGTACGCGGCCGATCCCCAGGACGTGCTGCCGGTCATCACCTTCTGGCTGATGGGCAGCTTCTCCGGCGTCACCCGCAGTTCCCTGATGATGGGCGGTCCCGTGATCGCCGCGGGAACGCTGCTTCTCTTCCTTCTCCGGTTCCGCCTGAACGCGCTTTCACTGCCGGAAGACGAAGCGAAAGCCCTCGGCGTGAACCTCCCGCTGGTGCGGGGGCTCGTCATTGTCGCCGCCTCCGCCGTCACCGCCTCCGTGGTCTCCATGTGCGGCGTCATCGGCTGGGTCGGCCTGCTGATCCCCCACCTGGGGCGCATGGCCTTCGGCAACGACAACCGCCGGCTGCTGCCCTTCTCCGCGATGGCAGGCGGCCTTTTCATGCTGGTCACGGACACCATTGCCCGCTGCGCCACGGCTTCCGAGATCCCGGTCTCCATTCTGACCGCGGTGGTGGGCGCCCCCGTGTTCCTGATGCTGCTCAGAAAGACCGGGGGCTTCCGGGCATAACGGGAGACTGGGGAGGAGACAGGGGACGGTTCTCTGTCTCCTCCGGCTCCTGAAAGGAGATACTATGGAATTTGAGGTCCGCGGTGGGAGCTTCGGCTATCCCGGCGAAAATGAGATCCTGAAAAACATATCGTTCACTGCCGGGCCGGGCAGCGCGGTCACCATCCTGGGGCCGAACGGCGCGGGAAAGACCACGCTTCTCCGGTGCATGCTGGGGTTTCTGCCCTGGAGCAGCGGGCAGACGCTGCTGGACGGAAAGGATCTTCAGCAGATCCCCTCCTCCGAGCTCTGGAAAAAAGTGGCCTACGTCCCCCAGGCGAAGGTCCTGGCCTTCCCCGGCACCTGCTTTGACATGGTGCTGCTGGGGCGGAGCGCCTATCTTCCTCTGTTCGGCGTCCCGGGAAAGCGGGACATGGAAGCTGCCATGCGCGCCATGGAGCGCGCCGGCATCACCCGCCTCGCCGACAGGAACTGCGGACAGATCAGCGGCGGAGAACTGCAGCTGGTCCTCATCGCCCGCGCCCTGGCGGCGGAGCCCGGGATGCTCATCCTGGATGAGCCTGAGACCGGCCTCGATTTCCGGAACCAGCTCATCATCATGAATCTGATTGAGCGGCTCTGCGAGGAGGAAGGCCTCACGGCGATCCTGAACACCCATTATCCTGAGCACGCAGTCAGCATGAACGGCCAGACCCTTCTCCTGAAACACGACGGCAGCTATCTCTTCGGCGACACCGCGAAGATCCTCACGCCGGAAAACATGCGGGAGGCCTTCGGTGTGGAGGTGCTGATGCGGGAAGAGCTGATCGACGGAAAACATTACACCTCCCTGATCCCCCTGTCTGTGCTGTGAAGGACAGGATCCGGGATCTGCAATACACTATTTCTACCGGCAAATGAAACGACGGATCTGCTTGCGGCAATCCGCTGCCGCAAGTAAACCCACGTTAATTTCAGAAAGGAGTCTTCAGCCTCCCATGGAAAACACACTGAACCAGACCCCTTCCGCGAACCGCACCCACATCGGCTTCTTCGGAAGGATGAACGCCGGCAAATCCTCGCTGATCAACGCTTTTGCCGGCCAGCAGGTCTCCATCGTCTCCGGCACCGCCGGCACCACCACGGACGTCGTCCACAAGAGCATGGAGATCCACGGCATCGGCCCCTGTGTCCTGCTGGATACCGCCGGTCTTGATGACAGCGGGGAGCTGGGCCTCCTCCGCACCGGCGCGGCCAGAAAGGCAGCGGACCGCTGCGACGTCGCGGTAATGGTGTTCGCGCCGGAAGAGGCAGCCGTTCCCGGCACAGAAAAAGAAGCCTCCTGGATCTCGTACTTTCAGAAACACGGCACCCCGGTGGTCGCTGTCCTGAACAAAGCGGACCTCCTCCCGGCAGGCGCCCCGGACGCGGCTGATGCCGGCGCTTCGGACGCGGCTGATGCTTCAAGCCCGGCAGATACCGCGGAGGCGCAGCGAAACGCTCTCTCCGCTTCCCTCGGGATCCCGGTGCTTCTCTGCAGCGCCGTCACGGGACAGGGCATCCCGGAACTGAAGGAATCGCTGATCCGGGCCATGGCAAACACAGAGAAAAAGCGGTGGATCACCGGGAACCTGGTGAAGGCGGGTGATTCCGTCCTCCTTGTGATGCCTCAGGATATCCAGGCGCCGGAGGGCCGGCTGATCCTTCCCCAGGTGCAGACCATCCGGGAGCTTCTGGACCGGAAATGCGTGGTCACCTGCGCGACCACGGATCGCATCGACACAGCTCTCGCCGCCATGAAGCAGCCCCCGAAGCTCATCATCACCGACTCCCAGATCTTCGACCTGGTCTACGCGAAAAAGCCGGTGGAAAGCCTTCTGACTTCTTTCTCCGTCCTCTTCGCGGCATACAAGGGCGACATCCGGTACTACGTGGAGAGCGCGGGAGCTATTGGCCGCCTGAACGGAGACTCGAAAGTCCTGATTGCGGAGTGCTGCACCCACGCCCCCCTGGAGGAGGACATCGGCCGCGTCAAGATCCCGCGGCTCCTCCGGAAACGGGCCGGGGAGAGTCTCACCGTGGACCTCACTGCCGGCGCGGATTTCCCGGAGGACCTCTCCTCCTACGACCTGGTGATCCAGTGCGGCGCCTGTATGTTCAACCGGAAACACGTCATGGCCAGGATCGACAAAGCGAAGGACGCGGGCGTCCCCATGACCAACTACGGCGTGGCCATCGCTTACCTGAAGGGAATTCTCGACAAGGTGGAGACCGGTGAAGCCTGACCCGCTGAAAACTGAACCGGCCGTTTTCCCCGCCGGAAAACGACTGTCAGAAAGGAATGTAAGAGACATGACTTCAAACAATGAGACCCCCGTGCCCTCCGGAACCCCGACCCGTCTCGCAGTCATCGCGATCGTGGTGGAGGAGCCGTCCTGCACGGCGGAGCTTAACGCGATCCTGCATGATTACTCAAACTATATCATCGGCCGCATGGGCGTTCCCTACCGGCAAAAAAAAGTCTCCCTGATCAGCGTCGCCATCGACGCCCCGGGAGAGGTGATCAGCGCCCTGACAGGGAAGCTCGGAAAGCTGAAGGGCCTGAATGTGAAGACCGCATATTCAAAACTGTAACAGCATCTCCATTCTTTTTACTGAGACGCTGAGGAGACAGAAAACTGTCCCCCTTTCTCCTTGATGCCAGAAGGGAGCCGCCGCACCAATTGCTCAGTGCAGCGGCTCCCTTTAGCTTTCAGAACAGTGCCGGGTCTTTCAGGTTGCTGCCCAGAAACAGCCGGGCAATGCAGTCGGCAAAGAAAAGAACAGCAAGCATGCCGGCGATGACTCTCCCAGCACGCCACGGCGTCCGCCGGATCAGGCGCATCAGCAGAGGATGGACAAGGTACAGCATAGCCAGGATCAGGAATCCGAAACGGCAGCTTGGCCATACGGCGATCCGCCCCTGAAAATTGAACAGCTCTTCCCGGTAGTTCCAGAGCCAGGCGCCGTTGACGATCTCCATGGCATAGCTCGCAATCAGCTCGATCAGCGTCGCATACATTGCCGATATGGCAAACACGACCAGCGGGCCGTACTTTTCAGCTTCTGAAGAGGCAGCATCAGCATTGCTCCGAACCCGTAGACAGGCAGCCACGGGCCAAACAGGAAGCCTCTGTTGATAAACCCCCTGCCGTACCGGAAACCGAGCGCGACCTCATAGATCCAGCCGCATACAGCGTAGAACAGAAAGCAGAGAAAGAGCGCCGATGCCGGCCTGGCTTTTTTACGGAGCAATTCATTCATTTTTACAGTTAACATTCCGGTCTTTCATATCCTCAGTCCAGTGACACGATCCCGGTCACGGCCCAGTCATAAGTATCCAGTGCCTGCAGGAAAGCAAGTTCCGCAGCCTTGAAGGAGGCCTCGGCAGAAGCAAAGTCCATCTCCGCAGTCAACTGATCCTCCGCGCCGGTCAGGCCTGCGGAAGCTTTCAGGTCCGCGATCCGCTTCGTCTCCTGCGCCTTTTCCCAGGCAGTCTTCGCGCTGCTGTATTCCTGCTGTTTTTGAAAAACAGCTTCATAAAGCGACGCCATCTTCGCGGTGAGCTTCTGCTCTCCCTCCGCGTTGGTCCTGAGACGGACGGCAGTTTTTTTCGTGGAACTTCCGCCGTTCTGTCTCCGCTGATTGATGAGCGTCGTGTTGTTGCCGATGGCCTTCCAGGTATCCGCCTCCAGGTTCATTTCCGATACCCTTCCCGGGTCCGGTACCGGCAGCTCTTCAATGACCAGGGACCCGTCATCCGGCCGTCCCACCATGTAGCAGAGATTCCGGTACACACTCCTGAGGTTATCCTCCGCCGTGGAGAGCCGGCTCTCCGCTGAAAGGAGAGAGGCTTCCGCCTCCAGCACCGCGGTGTCAGGCACCAGTCCCGCAGCCCGCTTCGTCTCCGCCAGTTCCCTCTGGCGCCGCCGGAGATCCGTCTCTTTCTTCAGCGTATCTCTCTGGTGGCGCAGACTTTCGTAGGAGATCATCAGGGACTGGGCCGCGACAGTCATCTGCCGCTCCACCTGCCTGAGCGACCTCTGGGACGCATAGTCTGTCATGTTCTCGTACATCCGCCGGTACATTGCAGCCGATGACTTGTAGATCTCGTACTCCCTGTCCCAGCTGTCGGCGGACGCCTTGTCCTTATTGTCCCTGGCGTTGTGCCGTTCCGTCCCCGCGTTCCACTGTTCAAACACCGCCGCATTCATAGCATCCAGATACGTATCCAGCCGGTCATTGTAGTTTTTCAGGGCCGCTGCCACGGAAGGATTGCCGTTGTGCACCGCGTCCTGCAGTTCGTCATACCGGAGCACGTTGTCGGAAAGCGCCTGCGCCGCTTTCTCCGCCGCCGCAGCATCTGCCGCAGCGTCCGCTGCCTCTTCGGCACTTGTACCGGCGCCGCTGTCCGCAGCTTCCCCGTCTGTTGCAGCTTCCGCAGCTTCTCCGGCCTCTTCCGCACTTTCTCCGCCGGCAGCTTCTACCCCGGCTTCCGCGCCTCCACCGTCCGCTGCACCCGCCGCATTCTGTGCCGCGATCGCGTCTCCCGGCCCGGCGGCAAATGCAGACATCACTCCCGCCAGCGAAAGAGCCGCTGCCGTCATAGAAGCCGCCAGCAGAAGTGCTGCCGCCAGAAATGCCATTGTAAGCCTCCGGGCATATCCTGATCTCCTCATTCCTTTCCCTCCGCCGGTCACTCCGCTGCCGCCAGTCCGTTCACGGACCAGTCGTAGGTCTCCATCGCGGAGAAAAGCGCCAGATCCGCACTCTGCACCGCAGTCCGTGCATCCTCCGCCGCACGCACTCTTGTATTATAGTCTGTCTGCGTGATGGTCCCCGCAGCCAGCCTGCTTCCGGCGGCTGCCAGGTTCTGCTCCTCCAGCGCCGCTTTCGCCTGAGCCTGGGAAAGAGCGAGCTGCGCCGACAGCACCTCCCGGTAAGCTGCGGAAAGGGAGGCCGCGATCTTCTTCCTGTTGTTTTCCAGCGTCATCTCGCAGTTCTCGCGGGTGATGCCGTCCTTCGCGTTGTCCCGCTTCCGGGTGTTGATCCGCAGGGTGTAGTTGTTGTCGTATGCACGCTGCAGATCCGCCTCCGGATCCATTCCGGCGATCCTCGCAAGATCCGCCGCCGGGACCGGGCCGATCTCCGGCCGGTCTCCGTACTTCCATCCGAGGCGGACGTTCATGCTCTCCCGCAGACTGTCGATGCTTCTCTCCGTCTGGGTGATCCTGTCCTCCGCATCAGAAAGATTCTGCCGCGCTGTCAGGATATCCAGTTCCGTCGCCGCCCCGGCATTTTTTCTCAGCTCCGCGAGCGCAAGCTGCGCCGCCGCGCTGTCCCGCGCGGCTTCCTGGGTCTTCTTCTGGTTCTGCAGCGTGTAATAGCGGATCATGTCCGACTGGGCCGCCGCTACCAGGCTCATCTTCGCTTTCTCATAAGTAAGCAGATAGATCTTACTGTCGTCCAGTGTATCCGACGCCTGTTTCAGCATGTTGTCCGCCTGGATCTTCAGACTCAGCTCCCGCGCCATGCCGGAGGCAGTATCCGTATCCAGATCCGACATGTCCGCATAGAAATCCCCTGCCAGCTTTAAGTATTCGTTCGAGACCTCGTCGTTCGTGTCCCCGTAGTCATCCCGGAATTTCCGGTAGCTGTACTGGTTGTTCTGGACCGTGGCATTGTACTCCTCGATCAGCCCCTCCAGTTCTCCGTACTCGATCTTATTGTCCCGGAGCTGCGCCCATTCCTCCGCGCTCCGCGCGAATTCCGGACTGGAAGCAAACGCCGGTGCGGAAAATGCCGCAGACAAAACTGCCGCAGCGGTGATCCCTGCTGCAGCGGTGATCCCTGCCGTCAGGTTGAACACCTTCGCCGGGCATACCGTCAGGAAATGATCCCGTACGGCACGCGCTGATCCCATCCCCTGTTTCTTTTTAATCATCTCCTGTAAACGCTCCTTTGTCGACGTCCGTTGATCACTGACCGTTCCACGTCTGATGGCCGCAGGTTCTGCGCCCTGATCTCTGCAGACGATGTGGTCATATTTTCTCTGCAGACGATGTGGTCATATTTTCTCTTTTTTGTGATTTGTGGACACACCTTTGTATCAAAATTTTCTCAAACATCCACAGATATCATGATATTCGTCTGACATCTTCCATTTATCGTTGCATTTCTCATAATATTTCTTTGGGAATTGACTCTACCCCCCTGAAAATATACGGAAAAACCGCGGGGAATGACCGCTCAGCGGAAAAAATGTTGTCCACTTTTTTCAAATCACCTGATTTCGTGACCACTTGCCCTAAATCATTTCTTGTTTTCCCGGCCTGCCCTGTATCATTCCTTATTTTTCCCGGCCTGCCCTGTATCATTCCTTATTTTTCCTGGCCTGCCCTGTATCATTCCTTGTTTTTCCTGCTCATCATCCGGTAGTAGACGGGCAGCATCAGAAGCGCGAGGACCGTGGAGGCAGTAAGTCCGCCGATGTCTGTCACCGCCAGTCCCTGGGTGGTGCTGCCTGCGTTTCCGAGGGCCAGCGCCATGGGGAACATGGCCAGCACTGTAGTCATCGTCGTCATCAGGATCGGCCTGATACGGGTGGCGCCGGCTTCGATCAGCGCCTTGTCCAGCTCCATCTCTCCGCGGTTCTGGTTCGCGGCATCCACGAACAGAATGCCGTTGTTCACGACTGTGCCCGAAAGCATCAGGAAGCCGATCAGGGAGACCATGCTGATCTTCAGGTTCAGGAGCCACAGAAGCCCGAAGGAGCCGATCAGGCTGAAGGGGATCGTGGTCATCACCATGACGGAATAGCGCACAGATTCAAACTGCGCTGCCATGACCACGAATACCAGGAACACCGCCGTAGCGATCGCTGTGTAAAGAGAAGCAAACTCTTCCTGCTGGGAGCGGTCCCGGGAGCTCACGCCGATGGTCACAGTCCCGGTGAGAAGAGGCTGCACTACTTCCTGCTGCAGGATCTGCCGGGTGGAGGGGCCTGCGCCTTCTGTGTAGGAAGCGCTGACCGTCACCTGATACTGCTTGTCCTCTCTGGAAATGGACCTCGGGCTCTCCACAACCTTGATGTCCGCCACATCCGTCAGTGCCACGGCGCCGCCGTTGGAAGTGTTCAGCACGATGCCTTCCACCTTGTCCAGGGTCTCGTACTCGCCATCCGGATACTCCACCCTCACGTCCATGCTGTCCCCGTCCACGTCGATCTCCGTTGCCCTGACCCCGCTCATCCTGCCGGAGACTGCGCTGCCGATCTGGGCCGCGGTAATGCCGGCGGCCTTGGCCTTCAGGGCATCCACCTGAATCTCCAGGACGGGCGATCCGCTCGTGGTGCTGGAAGTGACGCGGGCCACCTCGCTCCTGTTCTTCAAAGCTTCCGTGACCTTCCCGGCCACTTCCTTCACTTCGTCATAGTTCGCGCCCTTCAGGATCACGGAATAGCTGTTGCGGAAGCCGGACATCATGCTCATGGAGGAGCTCGCGGAGACAGAAATGTCGCAGTTCGGGATGTCGGCGAGCTCCGTGCTCCACTGGTCGGAGATCTCCGCGGTCGTCATCTCTCTGTCATCCTTCAGGTAAGCTGTGATGCTGGCGGAAGCGCCCCGGGCGCCGCCGCCCAGCTGTGCCATCCAGGAATCCAGGTCCGGATGGACCGAGATAATATCCTCGATCTGACGGGCGATCTTGTCCGTTTCCTCCATACGGAGTCCCGGCCTGGTCGTGATGGAGATCCGGATCTCACCCTGGTCATCCGAGGCCATCAGCTCTGTGCCGAGACTCATCCCCAGACGGATCGCGACTGCGAGGAGAACGATGGAAATACCCATCACCGTCCATTTCCTCGGGAGGATCATCTGCATCCATTTCCGGTACCCGCGCTGCAGGGCGTGCACCGGCGCGGAGAACGGCGCGGTAGCCTTTTCGGTTGGCCTGTACAGCATGTAGCAGAGGGGGACGATGGAGACCGCCGAGATCAGCGACGCCATCATACAGAACACAATGGTAAAGCCGAGGGGCTTGAACATCTGCCCCGCCATACCGGCGATCATGGCCAACGGCAGGAAGACCACGCAGGTGGTCAGTGTGGAACCAAGGACAGAAAGGGACACCTGGTTCGTGCCGGCGAGGGCGTCCTCCCGGAACTCCAGGAATCCGCCTTTCCGCCTCTCCGCCGCCCGGAAACAGCTCTCCAGCACAACGATGGAATTGTCCACCATCATGCCGACGCCGAGGGTCAGGGCGGAAAGGGTGATCACGTTCAGGGAATAGCCCATGCGGGTCATGAGGATCAGCGCCGTCAGGATGGAGAACGGAATGCTGGACCCTACGATCAGGGAAGCCTTCAGGTCCCCGAAGAACAGCCAGATGACCACCATGGAGATGATGACCGCCAGCACCAGGGTCTGCAGCACAGATTTCAAGGAGTCCAGGATCTGCTCCGCATTATCCCGGACCACCCGGATATTGGTCTCCGGATCAGTCTTCTTCAGAGTATCGATCACTGCCTTCGCTTCCCTGGAAAGCTCCACCGCCGTCGCATTCTGCTGCTTCGTGATGGAGACGGAGACGGTGGGATTCCCGTTGTAGCGGGCCACGGAATTTGACGTCTGCTGGTTCACGTAGATGTCCGCCACGTCCTCCAGGTATACCGTGCTTCCGTCCTTTGTGGTGAGGGGGATATCCTTCAGCCGCTCCAGCGTGTCATACTTCATGCGGGTGGACATGGACAGCTCCTGGTTCCCGATATAGGTCTCACCGGAAGGATATGCCAGGCTGGAAGCCGCGATATCCTGGGCGATGGACTGCATCGTGAAGCCGTACTGCACCACCTTTTCTTCTATGAGCTCGATCTTGATGTATTTGTTGGAGCCGCCCCGCACCGAGACCTCGGACGCGTCCGCCATCTTCTCAAACTCCGGGACGATCTCATCGTTCACGTAAGTGTAGAGATCCGTCCTGGACGGATTGTCGATGGTCAGGGTGATGTCCGCCTGGGCGTTCATGCCCATCTGCATGATGGAAGGTTCCCCGCAGTCGTCCGGGAGACGGTTGGCAATACCGCTGATCCTCTTTTTCAGGTCGTCGTAGGCATCATCCGTATCGGTGCCGTACTCGAACTGGATCTGGACCATGGAACGTCCTTCGGAGGAGGTAGAGCTGATGGTCTTGACGCCGGCGAGAGAACCGATCCGGTCCTCGATCACCCGGGTCACCAGTTCATCCACATCCTCCGGACTGGCGCCGGAATAGGTCGTTGAGACCATAAGCATGGGCGTCTCCATCTCCGGGCTGAGCTCCAGCCGGGCCCCTGTCACGGACTGGAAGCCGAACACGATGAGGCAGAGGATCCCCATGAACACCGTCACGGGACGGCGCAGTACAAAACTGGTAATCGATTTCATGTCTCTCCCTCTTACTGCGGTCTGCCGCCGCCCTGTCCGCCGTTTCCGCCTGATCTGCCTGCGCCGCCCTGGCCGTTATTTCCGCCTGCGCCGCCCTGGCCGTTATTTCCGCCTGCGCCGCCCTGTCCGCCGTTTCCGCCCTGGCCTCCTTCGCCGCCGCGTCCGCCGTTTCCACCCTGGCCGCCGCGGCCGCCTCCGGATTCACCCGGCAGACGCACCTTCGCCCCGTCGTACAGCTCGGAGCTCCAGCTTTTCACCACCTGGTCCTTCGCGGTCAGGCCGCTCTTCACTTCCATGCGGGTGCTGTCAAAAATACCCGTCTTGATATCTTTGCGCGCCACGGTTCCCTCATTGTACACGTACACATAGGGCTCCGAGTTCTCGTAGTAGACCGCGTCCACCGGGATCGTCATGACATGGTCCGCCTTCTGGGAGGTGATGATCAGCTTCACCCGGGAGCCGGTGGGAAGCGAGGTGTTCCCGGTCAGTCCCGCCTTGACCTTGTAGAGGCCCGTGGACTCCTCCGCCATGGTGCTGATCTCGTTCACCACGCCGCTGTAGGTACTTCCGTCCTTCTCCACATCCAGGGGATCGCCCTCCTGCATGTAGTTCCGGATCCGCTCCGTCGTGGAGAAGCTGACGACTCTGTTCCCCTGACCCGAGATCACGCAGATCTGGGTGTTCTGTCCCACAGTGTCATAGGTCTCAACATTGCAGAGCTCCACCACGCCGGTGATGGGGGATCTGATCTCCGCGTTTTCCAGCTGTGTCTTGTAGGCAAGCTCCGCCTGCCGGTACTGGATCTCCGCGGACTCCACGCTGTTCTTATACTGGGCAAAGGCCTGGTCCGAAATGCCGCCTCCGCTGTACACGATCTGCTGCCGCGCCAGTTCCTCCCTGGCATGACTCAGATTCACCCTGGCGGACTCCAGGCTGTTCTTCGAGGATTCCACCTGCCGGGTGTCGATGGTGCAGATCACATCACCCTCTGTCACCACCTCTCCCGCCTTGATATTCACGGAGGTGATGTCGCCGGAGGCTTTCGGGTAGATGTAGACCACATCCGAAGGTTCAACCTTTCCGATCACGCTGGTGGTCAGGCGGATATCGCCCGTTACGGGGAGCTCTGTCTCCACTACCGGAAGAGACACCGGAGCCGCGAAGCGCTCCTGTTTCCGGAAGCGGGGAAGCACCAGAACCACAACAGCCGCTGCCACGGCCACCACCGCAGCACCCGCAATTACCTTTTTTATCATATCCTGAGGACCTCCGTTCCTGTTTCCTCTGTACCGCCCCCCTGCCGGGCCATCCGGCTGAAGGTGCTGATACCCCATAATGATCTATTTTACAGAGATAAGCTTAAATTGCACTGAAACCCGGACTGTTCTCTCCGGCCGGAAAATGAAGAAAAGAGACCGATCTCTCCGTCAGTCTCTTTCCGTCAGTCATTACCCGGCTGTCTCTGTTTCCGTTTTTCAGTCTCTGGACATGGCGATGACGCCGGTCCGCTGGATCTCCAGGATACCGTAGCTCCGCACCAGTTCGATGAAGTCCAGGATCACCTCCGGCGCGGCGTGCAGTTCGATCACCATGCTCTTCGGGGACACCCGGAGGATCTTCGCGCCCATGACACTGCAGAGCTCCACCAGGCTGGCCCGGTTCGTGACCGAGTAGTTCACTTTGATCAGCATCATCTCCAGCATCACGCACTTGGTCTCCTCCAGCCGGCGGACCTTGATGACGTCGATCTTCTTGTTCAGGTGCTTTTCGATCTGGTCCACGGTACGCTGGTCCCCGGTGGACACAATGGTCATGCTGGACACATCCTTCCGCTCTGTCTCTCCCACCGCCAGGCTGTCGATATTGAAGCCGCGGCGCGCGAAAAGGCCGGAAATGCCGGAGAGAACACCGTCTTTATTTTCCACAAGCACAGAAAAAATACCCTTCACGGTCCTTCCCTCCTTTATTTCGTATTGTTCTTGCTGTCAACGTAGCAGACCATGAGGCTCGCCTTCGGACACGCGAGGAAGCGGTCCAGCTCATCGCTCAGGGAATCGTTGTCGCTGCACTCGAAGTACTCCATATCGTAAGCGCGGGCAATGCCTTCCTGCTTCGGGAAGTCGGAGAGCTCCACCGCCTTGTAGTGGGAGTGGTAGGTCTTCTCCTGGTACTCTCTCACCAGGCCGAGGAAATGGTTCTTCACGATCAGGATCTTCAGCGGCAGCTCATTGGCCGCGATGGTGCCCAGCTCGCACATGGACATCTGGAAGGAGCCGTCGCCGCAGACTGCCACGACCTGCCGGTCAGGGCAGCACATCTTCGCGCCGATGGCGGCCGGGATGGAGTATCCCATGGTGCCCATGCCGCCGGTGGTGAGGAAGCGGCCGTGCTTCATGATATAGCTGTCCGCGGACCAGAGCTGGTTCTGTCCCACATCCGCCACGTAAATGGCATCGTCATCCATCTTCGCGGAAAGGAGATGCACCAGCAGCATCGGGTTCACCAGGTCCTCGCTGAAGTGCCGGTGATCCACGGTGCCTTTCTTGATCTTCTGCAGCGTCTCGATCCACTCCGTGGTGTCGATCTGCAGGTCCTCCGTCAGGAGCCTCGCGAAAATGTTCTTCGCGTCGCCCACCAGCGGCAGGGTCGGGCCGAGGTTCTTGCCGATCTCCGCCGTGTCGATGTCGATGTGGATCACGTTCACCTGCTTCTCCAGGTTCTCCGGCTTCGGCACCGCCCGGTCCGCGATGCGGGCGCCGACGATGATCAGGAGATCACTGTGGGTCACCGCGTTGTTGGCGTAGGGCTTTCCGTTGTTGCCCAGCATGCCGAAATACATGGGATGATCCTTCGGCAGGACGCCGATGCCCATCATGGTGGTGACGAGGGGGATGCGGTTCTTCTCGCAGAACAGCCGGATCGGCTCCTCCGCCTCCGCCAGGATCACGCCGCCGCCGGCGCAGATGATCGGCTTCTTCGCTTTCTTCAGCGCCGCGATGACCTTTGCCATCTGCTGGGAATTTCCCTTGACGCTGGGCTTGTAGCTCCGGATATTCACCTCGGAAGGATAGTTGAACTCCTTCCTCATCTCCATCATCTGGACGTCGCAGGGCACATCGATCAGGACCGGGCCCTTGCGCCCGGAATTCGCGATATAGAAAGCTTCCTTCATGATACGCGGAAGATCGTCCGCGTTCTTGACCAGATAGCTGTATTTCACGAAGGATTCGGTGGCGCCGCGCATGTCGGCCTCCTGGAAGACATCTCTCCCCAGCAGACTGGAATTCACCTGTCCCGTGATGGCGATGACCGGGATGGAATCCGCATAGGCAGTGGCAAGCGCAGTGATCAGATTCAGCGCGCCGGGGCCTGAGGATGTGACGCAGACCGCCGGCTTCCTGGAAATGCGCGCGTAACCGCTGGCAGCATGACCCGCGTGCTGCTCCTGCCGGGCCAGCACGTGGCGGATCTTCGTCGAATGATAAAGAGCTTCGTAAAAGGGCGCAATGGCAACGCCCGGATAACCGAATATGGTAGAAATGCCTTCGAGCTCGAGGCATTTTATAATGGCTTCCGCACCGTTCATGAAAGATCTCCTTTTCGTCCGGGTTTCAGCACTGTGAGGTACTGAATTTTTACACATTATATCCCATGGAGGGAAAAAGAGGAAGGATAATTACCAATTTGTTTCCCTGCGTCAAACGCTGTATAATGAAAGGCAAACAATATATTCAAAATAACTGAAAGAGAGGAGATCAATCGATGATATCTCAGAATAAAAAACTTGTTCTCTGTGCACTGGCTGCATTAACAATGACCACCGCCGCCGCATGCGGCTCAAAACCTGCAGCTCCGGAGACCACTGCCGCTCCGACAGCCGCTGCCGCCGAGACCACCGCGGCTCCCGAGACCACCGCGGCATCTGAGACCACCGCTGCCGCCGAGACCACCGCAGCCCCAGAGACCACCGCGGCATCTGAGACCACTGACGCCTCCGAAGCCGGCGCCCTCACCCTGACCGCTGCCAACGGAATGAAGCTCACTGTTCCCGCGGAATACAGCAGCCTGGTCGTCTACGACACACCTGCGGACAGCCCCGACGGCGTCCTGTTCAGTGTCTATGAAAAGGCCTCTGTGGAAGCTGCAAAAGCCCAGGCGCTGGAATATGACGGCGCCGGCTGGCTCTTTGACATCCGCCGCATCAGCGAGGCCGAACTGCATGAGATGCTCTGCTACGACATGTCCGGCCAGGAGCCCTTCGCGAAGGATGCCGACGGCAACTATTACGCGTACTGCCATCCCACGGATGTCCGCGTTGTCCGCGAGAGCTACGACAATGAAGAAGACATGAAGAACTGGAGCGACCTCTGCGAGTGGGCCAACACGGCGGAGGATTCCTTTATCGCCGAAAACGAAGGCCTTACAAAGGAGACCTGCGGCAACAGTACACCGGAGATGCTCATCGCCCGCACCATGTGGATGAAAGACACAAAATATGACCTGAACTACCTTGAATTCGGCGAGCTGGACCCGAAGGATGTCGATCCGGCGCCCTTCGCAGGCCGTCTGCTGGACGGCGCGGTCTATGAAATGGCAGAAACCAGCGAAGCTCCCGACGGCGAATACTACATTCTGGAATTCCCGGAGACAGAGGAACGTCTTGATTTCTTCCTGATGGACGCGGAGAAGAGCTATGTACGCCACGTCTGGATGGACGAAGAAAACGCGGAGCTGTACACGATCACCTTCGAAGATAAAGACAGGAAAGCCAGCGAGATCATGGCCGAGTGGTACCAGGCTCTCGCCGAGGCAAACGGCAAGACCAAAGCGAACTGAGCGGACGGCATAGGGGGTCTCCATGAAACTTGGCATGCACCTGGAGCAGAAGCAGATCATCTCCCAGCAGATGATCCAGACTCTGAAGGTCCTGGAAATGAACGTGACTGAGCTGGAAGCCTATCTCACCCGGCTCTCTGCGGAAAACCCGGTGGTGGAACTGGAGCCCTCGGAATACCGGAAAGAGACGGAGGACCTGGCCCTGGCCCGGCAGGCGGAGTTCGAGCGGAAGCTGGAATGGCTCAGTTCAGCCGACCGCCAGAACCGGACTTACTACGCGGACGATGCTCCGGACCAGGGGCTGAACGCCGTCCAGGATCCCGCCTCCTCAGGCGAGACCCTGGCGGAACATCTGCACACCCAGCTCCTCCTGAAGGAATACACCGCGCGGGACTTCCGGATCCTGGATTTCATGGCCAGGTCTCTTGATTCCAGAGGATATTTCACAGAGCCCCTCGCCATCGTAACAGAACACTTCTCTGTCACCGAAGACGAGGCGGAGTCCCTTCTCAGGAAACTCCAGGAGCTGGAGCCGGCGGGCGTCGGCGCCAGGGATCTGAAGGAATGTCTTCTGCTGCAGCTCCGGCGCCATTCCGGAGACCTGATCTTTCATTTCAGTAAGGATGGAACTTCCTCCGCACTCACAGCGGAAGAGCTTCTGGAGTCCGCAAAAATGACGGAACTGGCGGAACAGCTGGTCCTCCATCATCTGGAAGACATCGCCAGAAACCATATCGACCTCATCGCCCGGAAGCGCGGCACCACCGTTCCGGCGGTCGAAGCAGCATGCAGCCTGATCCGCCGTCTGAACCCCAAACCGGGCAATGCTTTCAGCGACGGCAGGGCGCTGCCCTACGTGCGCCCGGATGTCATCGTGATCCGCAGGGAGGACGCCCCGGATTTCGATGTGCTGGTCAATGATTACCAGTGCCCGCGTCTGTCCGTGAACAGCTTCTATGAAGCACTCGCCCAGGAAACGGATAACCCGGAGGCGAAGAAATACCTGCGCGAAAAGCTCGCTCAGATCGCCCAGGCAAAGGCAGATCTCGTGAACAGGAGCTCCACCCTCTCCCGGGTGGCCGGTCTCCTTGTCCGGCTGCAGTCCTCCTTTTTCCTGCGTGGCCCCGGATTCCGCAGCCCCATGGTCCTCTCGGACCTCGCCGGTCCCCTGTCCCTTCACGAGTCCACTGTAAGCCGCGCCCTGAAGGACAAATACCTCCAGTGCTCCTGGGGCGTCTTTCCCATGAATTATTTCCTGAACGCCGCCGCAGTCAGAAAAAGCGCGGAAGAAGACGGCACCGGTACGGACCAGGTATACCGCGCACTGCAGGAAGTGATCGACGCGGAGGATAAACGAAAGCCCCTCAGCGATGAAAAGATCTGCGCCGCCCTCGCGGACCGCGGAATCCAGATCGCCCGGCGGACCGTAAATAAGTACAGGAAAGAGCTGGGCATCCCCGACAAGAGCGGGAGGAAAGTGACCGGAGATATCCGATAAGAGCGTGGAAAAGTGACCTGGTCCGCGAACTGAAGTTTCCGTGGTTCTGTCATAAGTCCGTGGTCTGAATGTGGTTTGGGCGTGGTCCGGGTATGGTTTGAATGTGGTTTGGGCGTTTAAGAAGCATTTCCTGAAATTTGTTCCCCCTTTTCAGTAAAACCATGAGTGTATAATTGCGAAAAAGGGAACAGAATTTTGAAAAAGCCTCTGAAACGCCCAATTATTCTTTTCAGGCCCCCGGAATCCTCGGAAAATCGATTTTAAAGGGGAACAAATTTTATAAAAAGGCTCGAAAACGTCCAACCGCAGCACGGAAGCTTCCGCCGCTTCTTTCTTTCATTTCTCGTGCACGAGTTTCCCTGTCATGTGGTCGATGGTCACCGCGATCATCTGCACCCGCGAGGCAGAACGCGCCATGACTTCATCCGTGTATTCCTCGCCGGGATAATATTTCAGTCCGATCTGGCGGAGATGACGGTACGCAGTCTCCTGGTCCTCCACAAGCTCCGCAGTCCCGCGGATCACGACAGAGGTGACCCAGAAAAAGGGATCGTCATCCTTCAGTTCTCCCGGCTCCCAGACAGTAAAACACACCTTGCCGCAGCTTTTCAGGGCGTCGATCTTGTGTCCTTCCTTCGCCCCGTGGATCCAGATCTTTCCATCGTTTTCATCGTAGTAATAATTCACAGGGATTGCGTAGGGATATCCTTCCTCCCCGATCATCGCCAGCGCGCCTCTGCGTTCTGTCTTTAAAATGCGGAGACATTCCTCCTCTGATACCTGCTGCTTGATGCGGCGCATCTCCCTGAACATCTTCTTTCCTCCCCACATATTCCATTTATATACCTCGGTACCTGTAACCACGGTCAGCAAACCACTGGTGCATGAAGTTTGCCAATTCATCGGTGTCTATCATGTACTGACGGTCGCTTGGGCCTTCGGCCGCGTTATGGCCGATATTGGCCATATAGACCTTCTTTTTGACCCGGCCCAGGAAAAATCCCCTTGACATTCCGGCACCGCCCGGGTAAAGAGCCGATGTCTTTGATGTTGTATAATCCAGATCCTCGTAAGTGAAATCATCATGGATCCTGAACAGTTTGTAAAACACTTCTTCGTTCCGGCTGGCAGATGATGAGTTTATGTCAATGCTTTCCTTCCACTTCCAGGTCACATCTATCCAGCCCTCGTCCGGATGGATCTCGGCTGTCCATGGCACCCCGGCACCAATATTCAGGGCATCCTGCATGAGCTGATCGCGGGACAGACAGTTCTGTGAGACCTGCTCCGGTATCTTCAGCCCGCTGATGAGCATTTTGGAGACCCTTCCTATTATCAGGAAGGCTGCCGCCATCAGCATCGTCATGAAGACAGCGAGACCAATGATCATCATGGCCTTCACTTTGCCGGGCAGAGGCATCATCAGAAAGACCACTGCCAATACCAGGAAAAGGATGCCGCTGAGAAGCAGCCATACTTTTTTCATATAGTTTGGTGATGAAAGCCTGAGCGCTTTGAGTCTTAGTTTATTACTTGGTTTCATAGTATTTCTCCCCTGCAAAAACCTCCCGACCGCATCGCATTCCCAGTTGTGAAGTCAGCGTTTTATCAAACACAGATACGCCGCGGATATCTCTTGCAACGAACCTGTCTGCATAGAGTTTGATAATAAATGGTAATTCCCTCATTCGCGGTTTGTCAATCCTCTATATGGAAATCCCCCCGGATGAATCCTCATGTGATGCAGTGCAAAGGTGACGGCTCAGGAGACAAGGGACGGAGACAGGGAAACAGGGAGACAACGGACAAAATCGAGTAGGAGGAAATTCCTCTGACTGAGGAATTTCCGACCTCTCACACCACCGTGCGTACCATTCGGTACACGGCGGTTCAATCAACTTAACAAGTGACACACCTTGCGGTGTAGTAGTCAAGCATGGAGATTAGTCCGAAGTCGGCTAATCTCTTGTTGCTAATGGCCGTTTGTACCCAACCATTATGGGCGAGTCTTGCATAGCGGTCTCCGCAGTACGCAATCTTAAACGCCGCCCAACGTGGCACATCCAGCCTCATCAGATTCTTTGCTCTGTTCTTCGGGGTTTTCCAATGTTTCCAAATGCACATCCTAAGACGATACCGGATGTTGCTGTCCAACCGCCC
>CACZFV010000009.1:27652-56758 GCA_902780465.1 uncultured Lachnospiraceae bacterium | reverse complement strand
GGATCCAGATGGATCCGGCTGTCTTTGTGTAGAGCCGGATGCCCTTGTTTTCCGCCACCTTGGAATACAGGAGCGCGATCTCATCCAGCAGCTCGTTCAGAAGCAGGGTGGTCTGCAGGCTTTCTCTCTGGCGGGCCAGGTTGACAAGGTTGTTGATGAGGAGGCTCACCCTGTCCACTTCGCTGATCATGCCCTGGCACAGCTGGCGGTCCCGGTCTGTTTCCAGATGCTTCTCTATGACCTGGAGGCCGGTGCGGATGCCTGTCAGCGGATTCTTGGCTTCGTGGGCCACATCCGCCGCCAGTTTTCCTGTGTAGGCCAGCTTTTCGTCCCGGTTCAGCTTTTCCTCCATGCGCCTCTGGTAAGTCTGGTCGTCAATGGTGCAGAGGATCCCGGGAGGACCTCCTTTTTCTTCCGCCGGCAGCTGCCAGAAAGCCAGCTCCAGGAAGCGTTTTCTTCCCGCGGGGTCCTTCAGGGTGGCCCGGAGAGGAAGGACCTCGTCCCGCAGGATCATTTCCTGGAGGATATCTTCCAGGCTGCGTCCTATTTCGTCCGTCTCCTCCGGCTGATTCAGCATCGCGTATGCCCGGGGGTTCCGGAAGATCATGTTTTTACCGCCGTCATAGACCAGGACACCCAGAGGAAGATTTTCGACGATACCTTCATTCAGGGCGCGGATCCAGTTGATCTGGTCCATGTACTGGCGGATGGAGAGCATCATCAGGCGGAACGCGTTTGCCAGCTGGCCGGTCTCGTCTGTCCGCCGGGTGTATTCCGTGAAGCTGTCTGCCTCCGGGCTTCTGGGATCCAGGCTGATGCGGGTGCAGACCTCCGCCAGATCCCGGAGGGGGGCGGAGATGTTGTAGGCAATCAGGACGCTGGTCTGGACGATGATCAGAAGCACGGCGATGCCCATCAGGATAATGTACCGCTGCTCCTCGATGCAGCTGAGGATCAGCTCCCGCCGGAGCGCCGGCGTAAGAATGTCTCCGCTGTAGAGGGCGGCGGAGACCGCCTTGGAATACTCGTTCCGGAGAAAGAGCCCCAGAAAGGCGACCATCGTGAGCAGGCTGATGCCCACGAAGGGCAGGAGGATCCTGTTTTCAATGGAGAGCTGGAATCTGGGAGATCGTTTCATCTACGGGCCTCCTGCGGCCCGGAAAAGACCGCCAGCGCCGCCGTGGAAAACAGGACGCCGAACATGGCAGGATGCAGGGATAACCGCCCGGTGTAGTAGAGCGGATAGAACGCCAGGATGGACAGGAGACCTGCGGTGATGGAAGCCCTGACGCCCCGGAGCGTCACCTGCTTCGTCAGGAGGGAACCGTACAGCGGGGCGAAGACGGTCACGGATATGATGCCCCAGATATCTCCGCCGTAGGAAAGACCGAAATCGGGTGGATTCATCGTAAGGAACATGACAAGAAGGCCGGCGCCGGCGACGCTGGCGCGGGCAATGTTCACCACCCGGGAAGGCGGGAGACGGTCCCCGGAAAGAGGCGCGGCAATGTCGTAGGAAAGAGATTCCGCCACCATCAGCAGCTGGGAATTTGCGGTGGAGACACAGGCACCGATGACGGAGAACAGCAGAAGGCCGCTCCAGGGACCGTACAGCTCGTTGTTGATGATGTGGATAAAGATCCCGTCAGTGTCGGTCGCCGCCGGAAGAGAGGGAACCAGCACCCGGAGCGCCAGTCCGATGTGCACCAGGGCGAAATAGACCATCAGAAGCAGTCCCAGGGAACAGAACACTGTTTTTGCGGCAGTCGTCTCGTCCTTTGCGCCCATCAGACGCACCAGGTACTGCGGATTGGCGGAAAGACCGAGGCCCCAGCCCCAGAATGCCGAGAAACAGACCATGGGCGTGAACCTCCCGCTGAAGAGCTTCAGCATCTGGCCCGGCTCCGTCGGCGCAGCCATGCCCGGATGGGCGGCACCGGAAATGTCCCCTGCAGCACGGTAGAGTTCCAGGAGGCCGCCGGCGCGGCTGACCAGGGAACCGCACAGGAACAGGAGGCTGACAGTCAGGAGGATCAGGTTGAACATGTCTGTCCGGAGCACGGAACGGTAGCCCCCGAAGGTGGTGTACATGATGAACAGGCACACCATCAGGACAGAAGCAGAATAGGGGATGTTGAACAGCTCCGACGCCACCATGCCGAACCCCTTGAACTGGGTCACCAGGTAGGAGACGTAGACGAAGATGAACACAGCGCCGTAAATTGCCTGAAGCCGGCGGGAGCTGAACCTGTTCCGGAAGTATTCCGGAACGGTCACGACGCCGGCGCGGTGGATCTTCCGGGCGATCAGCGCCATCAGGAAAGCCCCCAGGAACCAGGGGATCACCGAGTAGGAAAGGGAAGCGAGCCCGTTTTCATAGATGCTTCCGGTGAGACTCAGGATCGTGACCGCGGAGAGCCAGGTCCCGGTGAAAGTGCAGACGCAGAAGGGCAGAGTGACCTGGTGTCCGCAGATAAAGTAGTCCTGCGGCGTACTGCTTCCCCGGAGGCTGCTTTTCCCGATGAACAGCAGCACAAAAGAGTAGATGCAGAAGTATCCGAGATAGAGTGCTGTTTTACCCACTGGACAATCCTTTCCTGTTCGGCTAAACTGAGGGCACCAAGGAGGTGCTGGAAAATGGCGATAAACCCGTTGAATCTGATGAAGCTCGGAGGCCTGAAGAAACGGTTTGAGAAGGGGCATCCGAAGCTGTTCCGTTTCCTGGGAGCGGTGATCGCCCCCGGAATGCCGGAGGGGACCGTGCTGGAACTGACGGTCACAAAACCTGGAGAAGAGCCGGTGACC
Source organism: uncultured Lachnospiraceae bacterium (assembly GCA_902780465.1). Classification (GTDB taxonomy): domain Bacteria; phylum Bacillota; class Clostridia; order Lachnospirales; family Lachnospiraceae; genus Moryella. The sequence continues at coordinate 53,953 of CACZFV010000009.1, read as the reverse complement.
ACGAATATGCGGATCACGGCTGAGGACCTGGAGCTGATCCGGGAGATCAGAGAGATCATCAATTGATAAAAAGCGGAGACTGTGCCTTACGGCGGCAGTCTCCGCTTTCAACTTCTTCCTCAGTCTGCCGGATCAGCGCTTGTTGCTCTTTCTCCAGATGGACATCTTCTCAGCTTCGGCGATGAGCTGGTCCCGGAAATCCGGATGCGCTACGGAAATGATAGCCTCGGCTCTCTGCCAGGTGCTGAGTCCCTTCAGGTTGACCTTGCCGTACTCGGTGACAAGGTAGTGGATGGTGGAGCGGGGATCCGTCACAATGGAGCCCTGAGTGAGGGTCGGACGGATGCGGGACTGCATGGGCTTGCCTTTCGGCTGGAAGGTGGAGGACATGCAGATGAAGCTCTTGCCGCCCTTGGACATATACGCGCCCATGACGAAATCAAGCTGGCCGCCGGTGCCGGAGATGTGCTTCACGCCGGAAGACTCCGCGTTCACCTGGCCGAAGAGGTCGATATCGACCGCGTTGTTAATGGAGATAAAGTTGTCGATCTGGGACACGACATAGGGATCGTTGGTGTAGTTCACCGGCGCGCTCATGACTGCGGGGTTGTTGTGCAGATGGTCATAGAGCTTCTGGGTGCCGGCTGCGAAAGCGAAGACCTCACGGCCCTTGTCGATGGACTTCTTTGAGCAGTTGATCTTGCCCGCGTTGTAAAGATCCACGAAGCCGTCGACGTACATTTCGGTGTGGACGCCGAGGTCCTTCAGGTCGGAGTCGACGATGGCGGAACCGACAGCGTTCGGCATGCCGCCGATACCCAGCTGCAGGCAGGCGCCGTTCGGGATCTCTTCCACGATCAGCTTTGCCACGGTCTTGTCGATCTCGGAGGGCTCTCCGCCGCCGCCCATCTGCGGCATGCCTTCGTTCTCGCCTTCCACGATCATGTCAACCTCGGAGATATGGATGCAGTGCTCGAAACCGCCGTGGCAGTACGGCTGGTTCTTGTTGACTTCCACAATGACTACCTTTGCGGAAGCGCACATGGCTGCCAGGTGGGAAGCCTGCGGACCGAAGTTGAAGTATCCGTGAGCATCCATGGGAGCGACCTCGATGATCGCCACATCCGGCTTCGGAGCGTTGGGATCGCGGTAGAAACGGGGCAGCTCAGCGTAGCGCATGGGGCTGAAGAAACCGAAGCCTTCTGCGATGGCCTTTCTTTCGATACCGCTCATGTGCCAGGAGTTCCAGCACATATGCTCGGGCGCGTTCTCCACATCAAAGACTGCGGGACGGCGGAGCAGGACGCCGCCGCGGAACTTGACGTCTGTCAGCTCCGGAAGGCGCTTTGCAAGTGCTTTGTCAACAGTGACGGGAGTGCCGACGCACCAGCCGTAATCGACCCAGTCGCCGGACTTTACGACAGCAGCGGCGGTCTCCGCGCTGACAAGCTTCGAAGCGTAGAGTTCCTGAATATTCATGATGTCCCTCCGATCAGAAAATATATTATCAGATCTAAAGAAGCGGATCCTGTCTGTTTCAGTCTACCATTTTGAAAGGTGTAATTCAAGCCGCATCGAGACTGAACGGATGCGGCAGCAAGTCAAAAGAATGATAAAAAATTAACAATTAAAAATTGACAAATGCACAGTTCTCAGATATAGTTAAAATATAGTTTGGCAGTATCACACATGATCCCAAAATACTCATTTTTATTATAAGGAGGATTTGATTTATGGCTAAGAAAATTGTCCTTGCCGGAGCATGCCGTACCGCGATCGGAAAGATGGGCGGAGCGCTCTCCAACACCCCCGCAGTCGAACTCGGCGCGATTGTGATCAAAGAGGCTCTGAAGAGAGCGGGCGTAGCTCCGGAGCAGGTAGACCATGTTTACATGGGTAATGTTCTTCAGGCAGCACTCGGACAGAACCCGGCAAGACAGGCAGCCCTGAAGGCCGGCCTTCCGATCACCTCCACTGCAGTGACGGTGAACATCGTCTGCGGTTCCGGTCTGAACTGCGTCAACATGGCGGCACAGATGATCGAAGCGGGCGACGCTGACATCGTCGTGGCAGGCGGTATGGAGAACATGTCCATGGCTCCCTATGCCCTGACCAAGGCACGTTTCGGCTACAGAATGAACAACGCCAACATGATCGACGTCATGGTCAACGACGGTCTTTGGGATGCGTTCAACAACTACCACATGGGCATCACCGCCGAGAACGTTGCAGAGAAATACGGCCTCACCAGAGAAGAACTGGACGACTTCTCCGCGAAGAGCCAGCAGAAGGCCTGCGCGGCGATCGAAGCAGGAAAGTTCAAAGATGAGATCGTTCCGGTCACTGTCAAGGTGAAGAAGGCAGAGGTCGAGGTCCTGCAGGACGAGGGCCCGCGCGCCGGAACCACTGTTGAGACCCTTGCGAAGCTGAAACCCGCCTTCAAGAAGGACGGCATCGTGACTGCAGGAAACGCTTCCGGAATCAACGACGGTGCTGCAGCAGTGGTCGTCATGACCGAAGAGAAGGCGAAGGAACTGGGAGTGAAGCCGATGGCGACCTTCGTCGGCGGCGCTCTTGGCGGCGTGGATCCGGCCATCATGGGCATCGGCCCGGTCGCTGCCTGCCAGAAGCTCTTCAAGAAGACCGGCCTGACCATCGACGACATCGACATCGTCGAGGCGAACGAGGCATTTGCGGCACAGTCCCTCGCTGTGGCGAGAGATCTGAAGTTCGACATGGCGAAGGTCAACCCGAATGGCGGCGCTGTGGCGCTTGGCCACCCGATCGGCGCGTCCGGCTGCCGTATCCTTGTCACCCTGCTTCACGAGATGCAGAAGACCGGCGCGAAGAAGGGCCTTGCAACGCTCTGCATCGGCGGCGGCCAGGGCTGCGCGACCATCGTGGAAGCTTACGAGGGATGATCCCGGCTTTGAGGGGCTTTAAAGCTTCTCCTTCGGGAGAAGCTTCCTCATATAGTTTTTATAGTTATTTATAATGAAAAGCGTCAGCCCGGTTGTTTTCAAAACCGGGCTGATGTTTTATACTGTATGCAGAGAGTTTCCGTAGTTCAATAACGGATAAAGGAGGTACAGGTACTATGGGATTTGTTGATTATTCTGCAGAAGGGCAGATCGGCATCATCACCATCAACCGCCCGAAGGCGCTGAACGCGCTGAACGCGGACGTTCTGGAGGACCTGAAGGCAGTATTGGAAGGTGTGGACCAGGAGGCGGTCCGCTGCCTGATCATCACCGGAGCCGGAGAGAAGAGCTTCGTTGCCGGTGCGGATATTGCGCAGATGAGCACGCTCACCAAGGCAGAGGGCGAGGCTTTCGGAAAGAAGGGCAATGACATTTTCCGCGCTCTGGAAGTGTTCCCGATCCCGGTCATCGCCGCGGTGAACGGCTTTGCTCTGGGCGGCGGCTGCGAGCTGGCCATGAGCTGCGATTTCCGGATCTGCTCTGACAACGCTATGTTCGGACAGCCGGAAGTGGGCCTCGGCATCACTCCGGGCTTCGGCGGGACCCAGCGTCTTGCCAGACTGATCGGACCGGGAATGGCGAAGCAGCTCATTTACTCCGCCAGGAACATCAAGGCGGACGAAGCTCTGCGCATCGGCCTGGTGAACGCGGTGTATCCGCAGGCGGAACTGATGGACCAGGCGAAGAAGATCGCCTCCGGCATCGCGAAGAACGCGCCGATCGCTGTCCGCGCATGCAAGAAGGCCATCAACGAAGGACTGGAAGTCTGCATGGACGAAGCCATCGTCATCGAGGAAAAACTCTTCGGAAGCTGCTTTGAAACGGCGGACCAGAAGGAAGGTATGGGCGCCTTCCTGGAGAAGAGAAAAGACAAAAACTTTATCAACAGATAAGCCGTTTTGAAGTGAAAAAACGATATCGCAATATACGGAAGAAAAAAAACAAAATTCCATAAAAATTTGCGAATAAAATGCTCTCATCCTGTGTTATAGTAATAAACGAGGGATTTCAGAACATAAAAATATTGCGTATGTTGAAAAGGAGGAGATGATTATGGTAGTAGGCGTTATTGGCGCTGGAACCATGGGCGCCGGCATCGCGCAGGCATTTGCGCAGGTCGATGGATATGAAGTCTGTCTCTGCGACCTGAACGAGATCTTTGCCGGAAGGGGCAAGGCCAGAATTGCTGCCAACCTGCAGAAAAGAGTCGACAAGGGCAAAATGACCCAGGAAAGAGCCGATGAGATCCTCGGCCGCATCCGCACCGGTACGAAGTACATCTGCGAAGACTGCGACCTCATCGTCGAAGCGGCGATCGAGAATATGCAGATCAAGAAGGATACTTTCAAAGAGCTTTCCACAATCTGCAAGAAGGACTGCCTGTTTACCACCAATACCTCTTCCCTTTCCATCACTGAGATCGGCGCGGGACTTGACCGTCCGGTCACGGGCATGCACTTCTTCAACCCGGCTCCTGTCATGAAGCTGGTTGAGGTCTCCGGCGGCCTCGATACTCCTCAGGAGATCCTGGACAAGATCAGCGGCATCGCCGAGGACATCGGCAAGATCCCGGTACAGATGCAGGAGTACGCAGGTTTCGTCGTCAACCGTATTCTGATCCCGATGATCAACGAAGCGATCGGCGTTTTCGCTGAGAACGACGTACCGGCGGAGAAGATCGACGAGGCCATGAAGCTCGGCGCGAACCATCCGATGGGCCCGCTGGCACTGGGCGACCTGATCGGACTGGACGTTGTTCTGGCGATCATGCAGGTCCTGCAGAGCGAGACCGGCGATTCCAAGTATCGTCCGCATCCGCTTCTCAGGAAGATGGTCCGCGGCGGTCATCTCGGCAGAAAGACCGGCATGGGATTCTACAAGTATTGATTCAGTTTTCTTAAGAACCTTTTTTATCGGCCCGCGGGGATAAGGGTACTTATCCCCGTGTTGGTCGGTCGAAGTGTGTTAAAAAAATAACATGGAGGAAGGATTTATGGATTTCGGATTGGACAAGAAGCACGAAATGGCTCGGTCGTTATTCAGAGATTTTGCTGAAAACGAAGTGAAGCCGCTTGCTCAGGAAGTGGACGAGACTGAGCAGTTCCCCGTAGAGACCGTCAAGAAGATGGCCCGCTACGGTTTTATGGGTATCCCGATCCCGAAGCAGTACGGCGGTCAGGGATGCGACATTCTCACCTATGCAATGTGCGTTGAGGAGCTGTCCAAGGTTTGCGGTACTACCGGTGTTATCGTTTCCGCACATACTTCCCTCTGCATGGATCCGATCCTCACCTTCGGAACCGAGGAGCAGAAGATGAAGTATCTCCCGGACCTTGCTTCCGGCAAGAAGCTCGGCGCTTTCGGTCTTACCGAGCCGGGCGCAGGAACCGATGCGCAGGGTCAGCAGACAAAGGCCGTCCTTGAGGGCGACGAGTGGGTCCTGAACGGCTCCAAGTGCTTCATCACCAATGGTAAATACGCTGACGTCTACATCATCATCGCTGTCACCGGCATGATCGAAAAGCGCGGCAAAATGATGAAAGAGATCTCCGCTTTCATCGTTGAGAAGGGAGCCCCGGGCTTCACCTTCGGCGTGAAGGAGAAGAAGATGGGTATCCGCGGATCCGCTACCTACGAGCTGATCTTCCAGGACTGCCGTATCCCGAAGGATGCTCTTCTCGGCCAGAAGGGCAAGGGCTTCAACATCGCAATGCACACCCTGGACGGCGGACGTATCGGTATCGCTGCACAGGCTCTGGGCATCGCCGAGGGCGCTCTTGAGAGAACCGTTGACTACGTCAAGGAAAGAAAGCAGTTCGGCCGCTCCCTGGCTCAGTTCCAGAACACCCAGTTCCAGCTGGCTGACATGGCTACCAGAGCTGAGGCTGCCCAGCTCCTTGTCTACAAGGCTGCTATGGCGAAGCAGACCCAGGCGCAGTACGGCGTCGAGGCTGCAAAGGCCAAACTCTTCGCTGCGGAAGCTGCTATGGCTATCACCACCAAGGCGGTCCAGCTGCACGGCGGCTACGGCTACATCAGAGAGTATGATGTTGAGCGCATGATGCGTGACGCGAAGATCACGGAGATCTACGAGGGAACTTCCGAAGTCCAGCGTATGGTCATTTCCGCAAACTTACTCAAATAATTCAGGAGGGAACGAATCGTGAAAGTTATCGTATGCATTAAGCAGGTTCCGGATACCAAGGGCGGCGTCGCATTCAACCCCGACGGAACTCTGAACAGAGCCGCTATGCTGGCTATCATGAACCCGGACGACAAGGCCGGACTGGAAGCAGCCCTGAGACTGAAGGATCAGTACGGCGCGGAAGTCACTGTTCTCACGATGGGCCTTCCGAAAGCAACGGATGTCCTGCGCGAGGCTTATGCCATGGGCGCTGACAAGATGATCCTTGTCACTGACAGAGTCCTGGGCGGCGCTGACACCTGGGCGACCTCCAGCACCATCGCTGCTGCGATCCGCAAGCTGGACTATGACCTCATCATCACCGGACGTCAGGCTATCGACGGCGACACCGCACAGGTCGGACCGCAGATCGCTGAGCACCTGGGCCTGCCGGTCATCTCCTATACCGCAAACCTGAAGCTGGAAGAGGATGGAAAGCACATCGTCGTCCAGAGACAGTATGACGACAGATATCATCTCCTGAGAGCAGAGCTTCCCTGCCTGTGCACCGCTCTGGCAGAGCTGAACGAGCCGCGTTACATGAGCGTCGGACGTATCTTCGAGGCTGTTGATACCGAAGTCACCACCTGGGGCAGAGCAGACCTTGATACTCTGAAGGACGAAGACATGGGCCTGAAGGGCTCCCCGACCAAGATCGCGAAGGCTTCCGACAAGGTCCGGAAGGGCGCGGGAACCAAGGTCAACCTGGATCCGCAGGAGTCTGTGGAATACCTGATGAAGCAGCTGACCGAGAAGCACATTATCTAATCTGGAAAATGGTGAGGTTAACGATATGAACTTAGAAGAATACAAGGGTGTATATATCTTTGCCGAGCAGGTTGACAACAGAATCAGCGGTATCGCTTTCGAGCTTGTCGGCAAGGCAAAGGATCTTGCAGCGGATCTTCCGGACTCTTTCGTCACAGCAGTTCTTCTCGGCGGACCGGGGATCAAGGAGAAGGCATACCAGCTGGCTGAGTACGGCGCAGACAAGGTCATCGTCATCGAGGATCCGGCTCTTGAGACCTATATGACTGAGCCCTATACCCACGCTCTGTCCTGCGTGATCAATGAGTTCAAGCCGGAGATCATGCTTGTCGGCGCCACCCCCATCGGCCGTGACCTGGGCCCCAGCGTCTCCGCAAGAGTCGCTACCGGTCTGACCGCAGACTGCACAAAGCTTGACATTGGTGATTTCCCGCTGGTCGCACAGCCCGGCAAGGAAGACGAGCAGAAGCACAACCAGCTGCTCATGACCCGTCCGGCATTCGGCGGCAACACCATCGCTACCATCGCCTGCCCGAACAACCGCCCGCAGATGGCGACTGTCCGTCCCGGCGTTATGCAGAAGAAAGAGCGCGTCAAGGGCGCTACCTGCGAGATCATCGACTACAACCCGGGCTTTGAGAAGAACAAAAAGTACGTCGAGATCCTTGAAGTCGTCAAGAAGATCAGCGATACCGTGGATATCATGGACGCGAAGATCCTCGTCTCCGGCGGCCGTGGTGTCGGCAGCCCCGAGAACTTCAAGATCCTTGAAGACCTGGCAAAGGCTATCGGCGGCGAAGTTTCCTGCTCTCGTGCAGTTGTCGACGCAGGCTGGAAGCCGAAGGATCTCCAGGTCGGCCAGACCGGTAAGACCGTCCGTCCGCAGGTCTACATTGCGTGCGGTATCTCCGGCGCGATCCAGCACCTGGCTGGTATGGAAGAGTCCGATCTGATCATCGCCATCAACAAGGACGAGACCGCTCCGATCTTCGACGTTGCTGATATCGGTATCGTCGGCGACCTGAACAAGATCGTTCCGGAGCTCACCAAGCAGATCGAAGCATTTGTCGCTGCGAAGAAGTAATTCTTTTCCCGGATAAGGAAACAGGATCAGGACCCGCGCCCTGCAGAGGGGCGCGGGTCCTTTTTGCGCGTGTGCACTTTCAAAAACGAGGCATTGCTGATATAATCGGCTTTAGCAATGCCCCGGGATCGGGGCAATATCAGGGGGAAATCTGTATGAACAAGAAAAGAGTATTCATTGTGAGCCTCATCCTGATGCTCGCGCTCTCGCTTCAGGCCTTTGCCGAGACGCCGGTCTACAAAGAGGGAAGCCGAGGAGCGGGACCGGGAAGCACTGGCTGGGTCGCAATGAAGAACGGAACATGGAAGTATCTGGACGGAAATGGATACGCGAAGGAGTGCTGGCAGGAGATCGACGGCAGCTGGTACTGGTTCCAGGCGGACGGCCTGATGCAGACCGGCTGGCAGGAGATCGGAGGCCGCTGGTACTGGTTCGACACAGACGGTAAGATGAGGACCGGCTGGCAGAACATCAACGGCGAGGAATTCTATTTCACCGAGACCGCGGATGAGAATCATCCCCAGGGTTCCTGCTACATAAATGAGAACACGCCGGACGGCTTTACAACGAACGAGCGCGGAGTGAAGACGGGAAGAGTGGGACCGAATACGGCGAACAGACCGAATCCCTACGGATACTCCTGCGTGGAGGTCTCGATCTCAGAGCAGATGATGTACTGCTACATCGGACAGAACCTGATGCTCGCTTCGCCCTGCGTCACCGGAAGGCCTGGTGGAAGAGCCACCTCTGTGGGCCACTGGCGCGTCAATTCCAAGGAGCGGAACCGCTATCTCCGGGGCCCGGGCTACAGGAGCTGGGTCAACTACTGGATGCCGTTCCACAACGGACAGGGACTCCACGACGCGACCTGGAGGGGCGCTTTCGGCGGGAATATCTACACCTACGGCGGATCCCACGGCTGCGTGAACCTGCCGCTGGACATCGCCGCACAGCTGTACAACCTGGTCTACGTCGGCATGCCCGTGATCGTGCATAACTGAGCAAAAAAAACGCCCGTGAGGGCGTTTTTTTGCGACGCTCACATTTTTTTAGCTTAACTTCAGGTCTCCGTCTTTCACCCAGCCGAGTTTTCTGCAGCCCATGTTGATGAGGGGGCAGAGGAGTGCGGGGAGAATGAAGGAGATCAGGATCAGGCCCATCCAGTCGAAGCCGGTAATGGCTGCCTTGGTGCCTTCCGTCACGTCCTTGACCCAGCCGGAGTAGACGCCGATCTGGCCGACCAGACCGCAGGTGCCCATGCCGGAGGAGACGGGGGTGCCGTTCATCCTGAGGCTGAAAATGCAGGTGGCGATGGGGCCGGTGATCATGGAGGTCACGCAGGGCGCGATCCAGATCCTCGGATTCCGGACGATATTGCCCATCTGCAGCATGGAGGTGCCGATTCCCTGGGAGACCAGGCCTCCCCATTTGTTCTCCGGAAAGGACATGACAGCGAAGCCTACCATCTGCGCGCAGCAGCCGGCAACCGCGGCGCCGCCTGCCAGGCCGGTGAGGCCGAGAGCTGCGCAGATCGCTGCGCTGGAGATCGGCAGGGTCAGCGCGATGCCGACGAACAGGGAGACGAGGATGCCCATCAGGAAGGGCTGGAGCTCTGTTGCCCACATGATAAGATCGCCGGCTTTCATGGCTGCTTTGCCGAGAGCAGGCGCCCACCAGGCGGAGAGGGCAATGCCTACGCCGATGGTGACCATGGGGGTGACCAGAAGATCCACCTTGGTCTCCTTGGAGACGGCCTTTCCGATCTCCGCGGAGATGATCGCCACGAACAGCACCGCCAGGGGGCCGCCGGCGCCGCCAAGGGCGTTGGAAGCGAATCCCACGGTGATCAGAGAGAAGAGCACCAGCGGCGGGCAGTGGAGCGCGTATCCGATGGCGGTGGCCATGGCCGGACCGCTCATGGCGGAGGCGAGACCGCCAACAGTGTAGTCTGTGCCGGCGACGGTCGCCACCGGGCTTGTGAGGAAGCCGATGTGGAACTGGCTTCCGATGGTGTTGATGATGGTTCCGATCAGAAGTGAGCAGAACAGACCCTGCGCCATAGCGCCCAGCGCGTCGATGCCGTAGCGTTTTGCGGAGATCTCAATATCCTTTTTCTTTAAAAATGCTTTGAAGTTTTCCATTCCCGTTCCTCCCCTTCCCGTTTCCGGCGCGGACCGAAGATCACGGCGCGCTCAGACGGGTCTTTCAGTGCGAGGTGTCAAGACACCTGTAAACTGATTACAAGTCATATATAATACATTGAGAAATTTTTGTCAATATAAAACACAGATCCTTCACATACGGGGCTATCAGCAGTTCCGATAACTGTTATCGAAAGATCTGTGCATTGCAGTAAGGTCGGATATTCGCGGTCCGCTTCGTTCCCTGCTCATGAATCGTCTGTCGGAGAGGACAGATGCTCTGGAAAGGAAACGTCAGGAGGACAGGATGCCCATGGTGCGGAGCCGCTCCTTTACGCGCAGGTAAGCCTCTTCGTCCGGGCAGAGAAGGGTGTGGCTGTGGAGCCCGTCGGTCAGAAGGGAGAGGGGACGGGCGGATTTTTTGAGAGTGGCGATGACATATTCCTCGATGTCATGGCGGCTGGAAAGATCCAGCTGTCCGATGAGCTGTCCGTAGATGGGATGTTCCACGATCACATCCTTTACGGTGCATCCTTCGTCCACGATGGCACAGAGCTCCGCCCGGGTGGCGGAAGCTTCGTGCCGACAGGTGATCCGGCGTACCAGGCGGCCGGAGGGCCTTGCAAGACGGTATCCGCGGGGGGTCGATGTGATCTCATGGCCGGAAGCCCGGAGCAGGGCAACATCGCCCACGATGATCTGACGGCTCACGGAGAGATCCGCCGCGAGCGAGGAGGCGCTCAGGGGCTGGTCCGCCTGTTCCAGTTTTGTCAGAATGGTGTTTCTTCTCTGTTCGGCGTCCACGGAGGTCCTCCTTTCCTGCAGAAGTTTCTTGCAGCCCTGCCTGGTGGCTGCAGATTAATCATATCACGGCCAGGTCCTGAAATCCATGTCCGCAGCGTTCTCTCCGATGCATCTTTCTGCATACAGGAGTACCGCGGATGCAGTATTTTGCATAGATTCCGGCGTGCCGAAATCACTGTGCGTGTGTTATGATGAGGGCGGAAAGTCCCGCGGGCGGGACTTGAATAAAAAAGGAAGAGAAGATATGCGTTCAAAAACGATAAACATGACAGAAGGAAGCATCGGCGACAAGCTGTTCGCGGTGGCGCTGCCCCTGGCGGCCACGGCGGTGCTTCAGCAGATGTTCAACGCGGCGGATGTCGCCGTGGTAGGGCGCTTCGCCGGCAAGCAGGCCATGGCAGCCGTCGGGAGCAACACTCCGGTGATCGGACTGATGGTGAACCTTTTTACGGGAATATCCATCGGAACAAACGTCGTGATCGCGAAAATGCTGGGGGCAAGGGATGAGTCAAAGGTCCACGACGCGGTGCACACCTCCATTCTTCTGGCAGTGCTGGGAGGGTTCCTCCTTATGCTGGCGGGGCAGGCCATTGCCGCGCCGCTTCTTACCATGCTGTCGGTCCCGGAGGAGGTGCTGCCGATGGCGGTGCTGTATCTCAGGATCTATGCCGTCGGCTTTCCTGTGATCTTTCTCTACAACTTTGAGGCGGCGATCCTGAGAAGCCAGGGAAATACCAGGACGCCCCTGTTCTGCCTGACGTTCTCAGGCCTGCTGAACGTGGTGCTGAACCTGTTTTTTGTCATTGTGCTGAAGATGGACGTGGCGGGTGTTGCGCTGGCCACGGTCCTTTCCAATGTCGTCAGTTCGGCAATGCTGTTCGTTTACCTGGTGCGTGACAAAGGTCTTCTCAGGGTGGTTCCTTCCGACCTGAAGATCAGCAGCGGCCTGTGCCGGGAGATCGTCCGCATCGGCCTTCCTGCGGGACTGCAGGGTGTGCTGTTCTCCGTCTCCAATATTCTGGTGCAGTCTGCCATCAATTCCCTGGGAGCGGACGTGATGGCCGGTTCCGCCGCGGCTTTCAATATTGAGATCTGCGCCTTTTTCATGATGAACGCCTACACCCAGACCCTGACGACGTTTATCGGACAGAATTACGGCGCCGGGAAGCCGGAGCGCTGTCTCCGCATCACCCGCATCTGCATAGCCCAGGCGATGGCCCTGACGGTGGTGCTGGCGGTGGTGCTTCTTGTCTTTGCGAGGCCGCTTCTGGGACTGTTCAATCCGGAGCCGGAGGTGATCGAAGCAGGACTGATCCGTATGCGTATGATCCTTTATTTTGAGCCGCTGGACGTCCTGATGGAGCAGATCCCGGGCGCCATGCGCGGATACGGAAGATCCCTTCCTCCGGCGGTGGTTTCCCTGATCGGTGTGGTGGGCACCCGGATCCTCTGGGTGAACCTGGTGTTCCCGATGTTCCGGACGTTCCGCGCACTGGTGACGGTATATCCCATCACCTGGGTGATCACGGACATTGCGCTGCTCATCGTGTATTTCCGCATGAAGAATGTCGACCTGAAAGAGTTTTTCGCGGGAGCGGACAGTGCGGCATAATAACAGTAACGGAACCGGGAGGAGAAATACTTGCGCGAAGTCACGGATCTTTCGGCTCCTGAGCTTCTGATCTACTCGAAGCTTACGGAGAATGAGCTGAAGCATTATTACGAACCGCACGGGGGACTCTTTGTCGCGGAGAGCCCGATGGTGATCCTCAGGGCCCTGGAAGCCGGATATGAGCCGGTGAGCCTGCTCCTCGAAGAAGGGCTTAAGGAGCGGGAGGAGATGCAGAGGATCTTCGGGATCCTGAAGGAGCGGGAGAGGGAGGCGGCCGGGGACGGGAAGATCCCGGTATTTACTGCGTCGGCCGCTCTTCTGAGGCAGCTGACAGGCTACCCCATGACAAGGGGAGCACTTTCAGCCATGCGGAGAAAAAGTCTTCCTTCCCCGGAGGAGCTGTGCCGGAACGCCCGGCGGATCGCGGTGCTGGAGGAGGTGATGAACCCCACCAATACAGGTGCGGTCTTCCGGTCAGCGGCAGCCATGGGGATGGATGCGGTGCTCCTGACTCCGGGATGCAGTGACCCGCTGTTCCGAAGGGCTGCAAGAGTTTCTGTGGGAACAGTTTTCCAGATCCCCTGGGCCTGGCTGCCCGGAGATACAGCGGGGACAGATCTTGAGCGTCTTTCCTCCATGGGGTTCCGGACAGCTGCTATGGCGCTGAGCGATGACTCCGTGTCCCTGGACGATCCGCGCCTGGGAGAGGAAGAGCGTCTTGCGGTGATCCTCGGATCGGAAGGACCCGGCCTGAGACAGCGGACCATAGACGGCAGCGACTATGTCGTGAAGATCCCCATGGCGCACGGAGTTGATTCCCTGAATGTGGCGGCGGCCAGCGCAGTGGCATTCTGGGTCCTGGGAAATCGGATGAAAAAATGTGTTGACAATCCGGTAAACTGATGGTATCCTATGAAAGCTTGGTCGAGAGCGATCAGCAAAAAGGCTGATGTAGCACAGTCGGTAGTGCGTCGCATTGGTAGTGCGGAGGTCACGGGTCCGATTCCCGTCATCAGCTCGAAGAAAACGCCCGGAGATATTCTCCGGGCATTTTTTATCTCAGTGGGGGTCCGATCTCCCACTGAGGGTGACAGATGTGTGACAGTTTTCCTGCTAACATGGCTTCATCTGAATCTGAACGATAACTGATGAATGGAGAGGGAACAACATGAATATGTCACTTAATAAAACTGCGCTCAGGATCCTTTCTGTCTTTAACTGTGCTGCGGGGGGGATCATTCTTTTCCTGATGCTGATGACCTACGCGATCGGTCTGTTCGCAGTCGTCGGGACGTGGAATCTGCTGGAACCGGATGAGCTCCTCGAGGTGCTGGAGATCGGAGGATGCAGTCTGGTCCTTGTGATTCCGGGCATCCTCATGATGGGAGAGGGTATCCTGACATGGATGGCCGTAAAAAATCCCTCCAGGATCTCCGGCGCGTGCCTCCTTTCCGGACTGATGGTGGGCGTGTGCGCGCTGCCTGTCGCGCTGTTCAGCTGGATGGAGGATGATGCCATGCTTTATGGCAGCATCGTCGTACTGGCAGCCAGCATCCTGGTCTTTGTCTTCCTTGTGCGGGAGAAAATAAAAGCACAGTCCTGAACCTGATCATTTTGCGGAAGCTCGTCCGAACGGACGGGCTTCTTTCTTTGCGGAAAATTTACCGAATTGCCAAACGACCCGTTGTTTTTTATAATGAATGACAGTACCTCTTCGATGTCTTCCGTCGCATCCGGAAGATGGAACACAGTTGACAGCCGCGGAGCGGTGAGCGGAGGAACGATGGACGACCGTTTTCAGAGAACAGAGATGCTTCTGGGACAGGAAGCTATGGAACGTCTTGCCGGAAGCCGCGTGGCGGTGTTCGGAGTCGGCGGTGTCGGCGGGTATGTGGTGGAAGCGCTGGTGCGTTCCGGTGTGGGCGCGCTGGACCTGATCGACAGCGATACGGTCTGCAGTTCCAATCTGAACCGGCAGATCATCGCCACGGAGCAGACCATCGGAAAGTATAAAGTGGACGCAGCGGCGGAACGGGCGGCAATAATCAATCCGGACTGCCGGGTCCGCGTCTGCAGAATGTTTTATCTTCCTGACACGGCGGATCAGTTTGACTTCCGGGAGTACGACTATGTGGTGGACGCAGTGGATACTGTGACGGCGAAGCTTTCCCTGATCGAAAGCGCGAAAAAGGCCGGTGTCCCGGTGATCTCGTCCATGGGGGCCGGCAACAAGCTGGATCCTTCCGCTTTCCGGGCTGCGGATATCTACAGCACTTCTGTCTGCCCTCTGGCAAGGGTGATGCGGAGAGAGTGCAGAAAACGCGGCATCGAAGCCCTGAAAGTGGTCTATTCCACGGAGGAGCCGGTCATGCCTGCCGGTGGAGGAAGGACCCCGGGCTCCGTAGCCTTTGTCCCTTCAGCGGCTGGTATGGTGATCGCGGGAGAGGTCGTAAAGGACCTGATCCGCGGGGATGGGAAAAAGCACGAATCGGAAGAATAAGACGCAGAAAATGAACACGAAAGGAATTGCGGAAAAATGAAGCTTCTGGCACTGGTGCTGTTTCTTCTTATGTATGTCCTGATGATCCGTTTTTCATCCAAACGGGTCTATGTGGTGCTTACGGTGGCTGCGATCTATCTTGTCACGGGGATCCTGCCGCTGTCCGCCGTACCGGGCGCCATCAACTGGAATGTGCTGCTGATGATCGGCGGGACGATGCTGCTGGTGGACTATTTTATCGACTCCTACATGCCAAACCGCCTGGCGGATACGATCCTGGACAAAGCGGGAAATGTGTGCATGGTGACCGTCCTCATGTCCCTGTTTGCGGGTGCTGTATCGGCTTTTATGGATAACGTGGCGACGGTCCTGATGATCGCGCCGGTGGGGCTGGCTGTCTGCAGGCAGCTGAAGATCTCCCCGGTGCCCATGATCCTTTCCATCGCGGTGTCCTCCAATCTGCAGGGTGCCGCGACGCTGGTGGGCGATACCACCTCCATCATGCTCGGCGCCTACGCGCACATGGATTTCATGGATTTCTTCTGGATGAAAGGACGCCCGGGGATCTTCTTCGCCGTGGAGCTGGGAGCCCTCGCAACGGTCCCCATCATGCTGTGGCTGTTCCGGAAGGACAGGGCCCCTGTCAAGGGAGGAAGGAAAACAGAAGTCAAGGAAAAGATCTCTTCCACACTGCTGCTGCTCCTGGTGGCGACGCTCATCATGGCATCTTTTTTCCCGAACAAGCCCGATATCACGAACGGCGTAGTCTGTATGTTCTATGCGATTCTGATGATGCTGCTTGACTATCTGCGCACCAGGGAACCAGAGCATGTAAAGCGCGCCCTTGCGGCGGTGGACTATGAGACGCTGCTCCTTCTCACTGGCCTGTTCATGGTGATCGAGGGCATCACCCAGGCCGGGCTGATCGAAGATTTTGCAGATCTGATCATCAAGACCGGAGGAAACAATATTTTCCTGCTGTTCACGATCGTGGTCTGGGGCTCCGTCGTCGTGTCCGCCTTCGTGGACAATATCCCCTATGTTGCCACGATGCTGCCGGTCCTGACGAGCGTGACCTCCATGCTGGGGATCCAGCCCTATCTCCTGTATTTCGGACTGCTGACCGGAGCGACCCTGGGCGGAAACCTGACGCCCATCGGTGCATCAGCCAACATCACGGCGGTGGGGCTCCTGAAAAAGAACGGACATGAAGTGTCCTTCGCAGATTTTATGAAGATCGGTGTCCCCTTCACCCTGACGGCGGTGATGGTCGGTTACCTTTACATCTGGTTCTTCTGGAGATGAGCCTCCCGGGATGAGAAGTTGACAATCCGGATCAAAAAGAATAAGATATAACAGAAACAGGCAGGAAAAAGCAAGAGAAAAACAGAACGGGGAGCTTGCAGGAGCAGGCTGAGAGTCGGCTGGACCGCCGTAACCCGCATAACCTGATTTGGATAATACCAACGTAGGGATCAGAAACGAAACCGGCGGAAGCCGGGCTGCGCAGGCAGAAGAACTATGAGTCTTCGGGCTTCGGGCACAGTACAGGGGATCCCTTCAGGGATCCTCTTTTTTATCTGCAGTTTCTGAAAAACCTGCAGGAGATAATGCATCACCGCGGCGGACCGGGGGCACCACTTTCCGTCGCGCTACAAAACGAAATGCTGAAAACGAAAGGAGTACATGAAATGAGGACAGCATTGACGATCGCGGGAAGTGATTCCAGCGGAGGCGCCGGGATCCAGGCGGATCTCAAGACGATGCAGGCCAACGGAGTGTACGGCATGAGCGCCATCACGGCGCTGACGGCCCAGAACACTACAGGAGTGCAGGGAATCTTTGAGGTGACGCCGGAGTTCCTGGAGCAGGAGCTTGACAGTGTGTTTCAGGATATTTTTCCGGATGCGGTGAAGATCGGCATGGTATCATCTGCCGCGCTGATAAAGAGCATCGCGAAAAAGCTCAGGGAGTACGGGGCACGGCATATCGTTGCGGACCCGGTGATGGTGGCGACCAGCGGATCAAAGCTTCTCAGCGACGGTGCGGTGCAGACCCTGGTCTCGGAACTTCTTCCCCTGGCGGAGGTCATCACCCCCAATATCCCGGAAGGAGAAGTGCTCTCCGGCATGGAGATCCGCAGCGAGGAGGACATGATCACCGCGGCGGAAAAGATCAGCCGGGAATGCGGCTGCGCCGTGCTGATGAAAGGCGGCCACAATCTGAATGACGCAAACGACCTGCTGTACAGGGACGGATCCTTCCAGTGGTTCCGGGGCAGAAGGATCGACAATCCCAACACCCATGGCACTGGATGCACGCTTTCCAGCGCCATCGCTTCCAATCTCGCAAAGGGAATGGATCTGGACACGGCGGTGAAGCAGGCGAAAGAATATATTTCCGGCGCGCTGGCGGCGCAGCTGGATCTTGGAAAAGGCCGCGGTCCCATGGACCACGGGTTTGACCTCGGAGGCATTTATGCTTCGCACGAGGTATGAATCATGAAGTGCAGTCCGGAAAGCTGCAGAAGCACTGAGGGTATGGGAGTTTTCAGCCCGGCAGCGGAATTCCGGGATGTCACTTTCCGCTATGACCGGAGGGAGGACCCGCTGATCAAGGACCTGAGCTTTCAGGTGGGGAGGGGAGAGTTCGTTGCCCTGGTGGGACCCTCCGGATGCGGAAAAAGCACGGTGTTCCGTCTCCTGAACCGGCTGAATGCGCCGGAGAAGGGAGAGGTCCTCATCAACGCGGTGTGCGGCTATATGCCGCAGCAGGACATGCTGTTTCCATGGAGGACAGTGGCGGAGAACGTGGCGCTTCCTCTGGAGATCAGAGCGGAGCAGGCCGGTGAGCGGCGCTCCGGGGCGGAGCTCCGGGAGAGGGCGCTGGAAGTTCTGGAGACGGCGGGGCTGAAGGGCTGGGAAGACAAGCTTCCCCGGGAGCTGTCCGGCGGTATGAGGCAGCGCGCATCCTTCGCGCGGACCCTGATGACGGGCGCGGAGCTGCTGCTCCTTGACGAGCCCTTTTCCGCGCTGGATTACCTGACAAGGCTCTCCATGCGGGAATGGCTGCTGGAACAGTGGGAGCGCGACCGGAAGACGGTCCTGTTCATCACCCACGACGTGGAGGAGGCGGTATTTCTCTCCACGCGGATCCTGGCGGCGGAAAAAAGCCCCATACGGGAACTGAAGGAATACACAGTGCCCCTGGGATACCCGAGGACGGAAGCATCTCTGGGTACGCCTGAAGCGCTGAAGCTGAAGGAACAGCTGATCAGAATGTTCCGGAAGGGGGAGAAATGAAAAGAAAGAACCCGACCCTCCCGGCGGCGATCCTTGTGCTCTGCTTCCTGATGATCTGGCAGGGCTCGGCAATGCGCATGAACAAAGCTTATATCCTCCCGTCCCCCATGCAGATCCTGAGGCGTCTGTGGGAGCTCCGGGAGCCGTTGTTCAAAGCCCATCTTCCGGCCACCATGCAGGTGGTGGGGATCGGGCTTCTTATCTCGCTGGTGCTTGGCATGGCACTGGCGGTCCTGATGGATCAGAGTCCCGCGGCGGAGCAGGCGCTGTATCCGCTGATCATTGCCTCCCAGACGATCCCGACGACGGCTCTGGCGCCGCTCTTTGTGATGTGGTTCGGCTATACTGTCTGGAGCAAGGTCCTTGTGACAGTCCTGATGACTTTTTTCCCGGTGGCCATCACGGTGTTCGACGGATTCCGTGCCGTACCGCCGGAGATGAAGGAACTGCTGCGCACCTACGGCGCCACGGAGATGCAGATCTTCCGCAAGCTGAAGCTGCCGGCAGTGCTGCCGTACTTTTTCTCGGCGCTGAAAATGGCGGTCCCGCTTTCAGTCATCGGGGCAGCCATCGGAGAGTGGCTGGGCGCCCAGAGCGGGCTGGGTTATTTTTCAAAGCGGATGATGACGCAGCTGGACGGTGCGGGAGTATTCGCCCCCATCCTCCTGCTGAGCGTCTCCGCGGAACTGCTGGTGATCGTGGTCGGCCTTCTGGAAAAGTATTTCCTCCGGTGGAGGCAGACAGACTGATCTGACCGGTCATGTTCCAGTGATTGTAAGAAAGAATACTACATAGATCAGGAAAGAGAGAATACATCAATGAAGACATTATGGAAAAAGACTGCAGCTGCAGCAGCTGCGCTGTGCCTTGCGGTAATGACAGCAGGCTGCGTCGGAAGCACGACGGCGACAGAAGCAGCGAAGACAGAAGCAGCTGAGACGGAAGCAGCTAAGACAGAAGAAACAAAGGCAGAAGAAGAAAAAACGGAGGCGGCTGCCGCGGAGCAGACGGAAAAGAAGCAGCTCCGGGAGATGAACGTGGTGCTGGACTGGTATCCCAACGCAATCCACAGCTTTCTGTACGCTGCCATCGAACGCGGATATTTTGAGGAAGAAGGACTGGATGTGAAGATCCGCTTCCCCGCCAATGAGAACGATGCCATCGCCCTGGTGGCGGCCGGCAAGGCGGAGATCGGCCTCTACTACCAGCAGGACGCGATCCAGGCAGTGGTGAACCAGGGCGTCGGGATCAAGTCCATCGGCGCGGTGTGCCAGACGCCCCTGAACGTGATCCTCTCCCTGAAGGAGAAAAACGTGAACAGTCCCCGGGATTTTGAAGGCAGGACGGTCGGATACGGCGGAACAGCACTTTCCGAGGCAATGGTGGAAGCCATCATGGAGCACGCTGGCGCCGACCCGAAGAAGGTGAACCTGCAGAACGTGGGATTTGACCTGATGAGTTCCATGACCACCGGACAGGTGGATGCCACCATCGGCTGCCTTGTGAACCACGAGGTGCCGCAGCTGGAGGAGGAAGGCTTTGAAGTCTCCTGGTTCCAGCTGACAGACTACGGAATGCCGAATTTCTATGAGCTGGTCTTCCTCGCGAACGACAAGATGATCGAGGAGGAGCCGGAGACACTGAAAGGGTTCCTGCGGGCCTGTGAAAGGGGCTTCGCTGATTTCCGGGACGACACGGACGCTGTGCTTCAGATCCTCCTGGACAACCAGAGCGCAGAGAATTTCCCCCTGTCCCCGACGGTGGAGAAGAAGAGTGCTGAGGTGCTGCTGCCCAGAATGGAGACAAAGGACGCTCCCTTTGGGACCCAGACAGAGGAGAACTGGAAGGAGAACATCGACTGGATGTATGAACACGGTCTCATCGAACGCGTTCCTGAAGTCTCCGAGATCATGAAGGATCTGTAAAATACTGAATAGTAAAAAGTTTATCTTGTGAATGACACTTTACAGAATTATAATAAGGCAAGTCTGCATTTCTGCGGACTGCTGCAAATCATTTCCGGGTGCTGCAGGTCTTTTGCGGCACCCGGCTTCTTCACGGGATGAAGATTCCGGGTCAGGAAAGAATTCAATGACAGGCGTTCAGCATAAAACCGGCGGCACCCGGGACATGACGCGGGGGCCGATCCTGAAACAGCTTTTATTATTTGCTGTGCCGCTCCTGTTCGGCAACATTTTCCAGATGCTCTACAATACGGTGGACTCCATCGTGGTGGGAAATTTCGTCGGCAAGGAAGCGCTTGCGGCGGTGGGCTCCACCACTATGATCATCAATATGCTGGTGTTCTTTTTCAACGGCTTTTCCGTGGGGGCAGGCGTGGTGATCGGACAGCGCTTCGGCGCGAAGGAGGAGAAGGAGCTCCACACCGCTGTGGAGACCACCATGGCGCTGACCTTCGTGTTCTGCGTGCTCTTCACCATCATCGGCATGTCCTATGTCCGGCCCATGCTGTACCTCATGGCGACGCCGGAGGACGTGTTCGACAACGCCGCGAGCTACCTCAATATTTATTTCGCCGGTATCTCCGGACTGCTGATCTACAACATGGGCAGCGGGATACTTCGGGCGGTGGGAAATACCACACTGCCGCTCATGTTCCTGGTGTTCACCAGCATCCTGAACATCATCCTCGACCTCTTTTTCGTGATCTCGCTGCACATGGGGATCGAGGGCGTGGCTTACGCGACGATCCTTTCCCAGTTCCTCTCCGCGGCGCTCACCCTGCTGCTGCTCAGCAGGACGAAGGAGATCTACCGCCTGGTGTGGAGAGACCTGCGGATCGATAAAACGGTGACAAAGCTTGTTTTTGCCGTGGCGCTGCCCGCGGGTATCCAGTCGGTCATCACAGCCTTCTCCAACACCTTTGTCCAGGCATACATCAACTATTTCGGCTCAAGCTGCATGGCGGGCTGGAGCTGCTACAACAAGCTGGACCAGATCGTGTTCCTCACTACCCAGAGCATCGCCATGGCTGCCACCTCCTTTGTGAGCCAGAACATCGGTGCGAAGCAGGAGGAGAGGGCGAACCGGGGGACGATGGTCTCGCTGGCGCTGGCGGTCTCCACGATCGTGGTGGTAGGCGGGACCCTGGTGCTGAACGCGAGACAGGCGGTGAGGCTGTTTACCCAGGATGAGTCCGTCATCGCTTTCGGCGTCATGTTCATCCGGACCAACACCATGTTCGTGATGTTCAACGGTGTCAATCACGTCCTGGCGGGCGCACTCCGCGGACGGGGCGATTCCCGCGGGCCGATGTATATCATGCTGATGGGTTTCGTGGTGCTGCGGCAGATCTACCTCTTTGTCCTGACCCGCTTTATCTCCAACACGCCCCGGCCGGTGGGCTTCAGCTATCCGGTGGGCTGGATGCTGACTATGGTCATGGAACTTACGTACTACATGTACCGAAGGAAAAAGACCGCAGCGGCACTGTGATCCGCGGTCCCTCCGGAAGGACCGGCGCACACGGGGCGCAGCCTTGCGGATTTCCGGCCTGACGTGTAGAATGATTACATAAAAAAATTATGTACCGATCCAGTATCCCAAAAAGGAGGTCCAGTATGAATCAGGCAGTTGCGACAAAGAACGCTCCGGCGGCGATCGGCCCTTACAGCCAGGGGGTCAAAGCGGGAAAGACCATCTATGTTTCCGGACAGATCCCGATCGATCCGGCCACGGGAGAGTTCGCGGGACAGGATATTGAGACCCAGACCCGCCAGAGCCTCACCAATATTAAAAATATCCTTAAGGAAGCGGGAGCGGATATGTCTGACGTGGTGAAGACTACGGTGCTCCTGAACGACATCGCGGATTTTGCGGCAATGAACAAGGTCTACGCGGAGTTCTTTACCGAGCCGTATCCGGCGAGGGCGGCGTTCCAGGTCGCGGCGATCCCGAAGGGAGCCCTGGTGGAGATCGAGGCGGTGGCGGTCACGGACTGAGGTCCGGATGATTGCGGAAGGGACAGAAGAATGGACTTTGCAGAACAGATGGAGCGGGTAAACACCCGGAATCCCTTTCTGGTACATAACAGTATCCGCATCACGGCGCTGTCTTCTGAGATGGCGGAGGCGGAAGCCGGCCTGGAGGAGTTCTCCATGAACATGATGGGGACGCCTCACGCCGGGCTGATGTTTCTGCTGGGGGAGAGCACCTGCGGTACACTGCTCAGAAGCGACGGATCGAAGCAGGTGCTGACAGACTCCTCTTTCCGCTTTCTGCGGGCGGCAGGAAAAACGGACCGCATCACCGCAAAGGCGGTCATCATAAAACGTGGACGGAGCCTTTCCGTCTGCCGGGCGGAGATCTTTGATCCGCTGAGCGGGAAGCTGCTGGCAGAGGGAGAGTATCAGTTCGCTGCGGTTTAAAACGGGGCTGCTGCCCGGCGGATGCGGATCGCGCATCTTCCGGCAGCAGTTTTTTTTAATGTGCACGCGGGCAGTGCCTGTTTTCCGGAGGAAGAAAAAAACGCGGATGGAAAGTTCTCCCGGAATGAGGTATAGTTGGTACATGATGCTTATATGGATCAAAGGGGCGGGAGATCTCGCGAGCGGGATCGCTTTCCGCCTTGTAAATGCACATTTCAGAGTGGTGATGACGGAACTGCCGGAGCCTGCGGCAGTGCGGCGGGCTGTCTGTTTCTCGGAGGCGGTCCGGCTTGGAAGTACGGAAGTGGAAGGAGTCCGTGCCGCGCGGGCGGAAACGGCGGTGGAGGCGGAGACGCTCCTGAAAGAGGGAGTGATCCCGGTGATCCCGGACCCGTCGGGAGGAACAGCCAGGGCAATGTCCCCGGAAGTGCTGGTGGACGCGGTGATGGCGAAGCGGAATACGGGAACCAGGATTACCGACGCGGAAACAGTGATCGGCGTGGGTCCGGGCTTTACTGCCGGGAAAGACTGCCACGCCGTGGTGGAGACGAAGCGCGGACATACTCTGGGACGCGCGATCTATAAGGGGTCTGCCATCCCGGACACAGGAGTCCCCGGTGTCATCGGGGGATATGGCGCGGAGCGGGTGTTCCGTTCCCCGGCAGCCGGGATCTTTCTTCCGGAGAAAGAGATCGGCGACATCGTACAGAAGGGGGAGGTGATCGCCCGGGTGGAAGGCCTCCCTGTTACCGCGGCGATCGGGGGCATGATCCGCGGGATGCTTCCACCGGGCTTTCCGGTGCGGGAACACATGAAGGCAGGCGATATCGACCCCCGGGGCGCTTCCGTGGATTTCCGGCTCATCTCTGACAAGTCCCTCGCAGTCGGGGGAGGCGTCCTGGAGGCGCTGCTGCACTGCAGGGGACAAAGAGGGAGCCTCTGACATTATATTGACTGAAAGGACAACTAATCTCATGAACAGTTTCTGGATCTCATTCAACGCGGTCCTGCCCTTTATTCTGTATCTGGCTTTCGGATACGGTGTCAGACGGTCGGGAATGGCGGATCTCCCGTTTTTGCGGAAAATGAACAGGATGGCGTTCCGGGCTTTTTACCCGCTCCTGATGTTCTGCAACATGTATACCATCGGGGACAGTTTCCCGCTGAGTATGAAATTTCTTGCCATTTCGGTGGCGAGCATGTTCATTATCATCGGGGCGTCCTGTGCCCTGGTGCCGAAGTTCATCAAAGATCCGCGTCAGATCCCGGTCATCATCCAGGGCCTGTACCGCAGCAATATCCTCCTCTTTGCCGTGCCGCTGGTGCAGAACCTGTTCGGAGACACGGAGATGGTGAAGGCGGCAGCGCTGGTGATCATCGTGGTTCCGGTCTACAATGTCTCCGCGACGATCATCCTGGAAATGTACTCAGGGAGGGAGCACTCCTCACCCCTGAAATTCCTGTTCAGTATCCTCACGACACCCCTGGTGTTCGGCGCGTGGGTCGGACTTCTTTTCAAGTTCCTGAACATCCCCATCGCGGCGCCGGTGATGAAGGTGATCGACCAGTTTGCGGACATGACGACGCCCCTGGCGCTGTTTATTCTCGGCGGAACGCTGGAATTCGCTTCGCTGGGAAAGCATATGAAGATGCTGTCCATCGTCATGGCGATCAAGATGGTCCTGATCCCCGCGGTCATGCTGGCAGTCTCCACTGTGGCCGGCCTTTCCGCCATGGAGCGTTTCCTGATGCTGGTGCTCTACGCCACGCCGGAAGCGACCGCGTCCTTCCCTATGGCCCAGGCCTACGGCGCGGATGCTGACCTGGCAGGGGAACAGGTGGTGCTGACTACCGTGTGCACCGTCCTGATCCTGTTCTGCTGGATCGTGTTCATGCAGAACACGGGAATGATCTGAAGCGAAGACTAAGAATTCAAAACGCCCGTATGATTCGAAAGGAGCGAAAAAACATGAAGATCTCGGAGATCCTGAAGCAGGAAAAAGTCACGCTGTCCCTGGAGGTATTCCCCCCGAAGACCTCGGAGAAATATGAATCCACCGCGGCTGCGGCGAAGAAGATCGCTGCGCTGCATCCGGATTTCATGAGTGTGACCTACGGCGCCGGCGGCGGGACGGGCACCTACACCGCGGGAATCGCGGAGGAGATCCAGAAGGAGCACGGCGTGACGACGCTGGCGCATCTGACCTGCGTTTCTTCTTCCCGGGAGCATGTCCTGAAAATGCTGAAGGTCTATGAGGAGAAGGGAATTGAAAACATCCTGGCGCTCCGGGGAGATATCCCCCAGGACGGGAAGGTCTCGGAGGACTACCGCTATGCCGCGGAGCTGATCCGGGACATCCATAAGTACGCCGGCGGAAAATTCTGCCTGGGCGGCGCCTGCTATCCGGAGGGCCATGTCGAGTGCCTTCACAAGAAGGATGACATCGGCCACCTGAAAGACAAGGTGGATGCCGGCCTGGATTTCCTGACCACCCAGATGTTTTTCGACAACAATATCTTTTACAACTTCCTCTACCGGATCCGCGAGCGCGGCATCTATATCCCTGTGATCGCGGGCATCATGCCGATCACCAACGCGAAGCAGCTGTCCCGGTCCGTGGCCATGTCCGGAACAGACGTGCCGCAGCGCTTCCGCGCCATTGTGGACTACTTCGGGGAGAATCCGGAGGCAATGAAGCAGGCCGGTATCATCTACGCCACGGAGCAGATCGTGGACCTGATCGCAAACGGGATCAAGCACATCCACGTGTATACCATGAACAAGCCGTCGGTGGCAGCCGCCATCATGGGGAACCTCTCAGAGGTCCTCAGGTAAATGCGGATGATGGACCGCCGCGGGCATCTTACGCGGGAGATGTTCCGCTACATGGGGTACGGCGGAAATGAACCGGAGCCGGAAGTCGCTGCCGAGGCGGAGCTGTGCCTCACGCGTCTTCTGGAGGAGACAGAGCCGAAGACGGTGTGGAGACGTTTCCCGCTGGAACTTGAGCGCGGGGACATTGTCCGCGTCGAAGGGATGGAGATCAGGAGCGGAGCGCTGTACCGGAACCTGAGGGGCTGCAGGGAAGTGATCCTCATGGCGGCGACGCTGGGGATGGCGCCGGACCGCATGACCGCCAGGGCGCAGGCAGCCGGGAAAACGAGCCGGGCAGTGATGCTGCAGGCGGCAGCTGCCGCACTGATCGAGGAAGTCTGTGACGAACTGAACGAGCAGCTAAGGCTTGAGACGGCCCGGGAGGGGAAGACCCTGCGGCCGCGTTTTTCTCCGGGATACGGGGATTTCCGTCTGGAGCACCAGGCGGAACTGTTCCGGATCCTGGAAGTCCAGAAGCGGATCGGTGTCACACTGACGGAGCATCTTCTGATGATGCCGTCAAAATCTGTCACAGCGTTGATCGGCATTTCCGATACGGCGCCGGACACACAGTGCGGGGAGAAAGAAGCCGTGCCGGCAGCCGGCTGCGGCGCATGTGACAGAACAGACTGCAGCTTCCGAAGGAACGCACCGGAAGAAGC
>CACZFV010000009.1:0-27605 GCA_902780465.1 uncultured Lachnospiraceae bacterium | reverse complement strand
AGGAACGTCTTTACTGGGACGGAGGGACCGGTTCCGTTCTCCAGGCGAAAGGTCTGAAGGGCGGGGAGCTTCCGGAGCGATGGAACCTGACCCGGCCGGAGGACATCGTCCAGCTGGCTGTCTCTTACCTGGAAGCGGGAAGCGACATCGTGAACTCCAATACCTTCGGGGCGAACCGGCTGCACTACCCGGATCCGGAGGATCTGAAGGCAGTGGTGCAGGCAGGCGTACGCCACGTGCAGGAGGCACGGCGGCGCACCGGCAGGGACGATGCTTTCGTCGCGCTGGATATCGGCCCCACGGGACGGCTCCTGAAGCCGATGGGGGACCTGGACTTTGAAGATGCCGTGTCCATCTTTGCGGAGGTCATGCGATACGGCGCGGAAGCAGGAGCGGACCTCATCCTGATCGAGACCATGAGCGACAGCCTGGAGGCAAAAGCAGCAGTCCTTGCGGCGAAAGAGAACTCGGACCTGCCGGTCTGCGTCACTACGATTTACGACGGAAAGGGCAAGCTCCTGACCGGCGGGACGGTGCAGAGCGTCACAGCGATGATGGAAGGACTGCGCGTGGATGCCCTGGGCGTGAACTGCGGACTGGGACCGCGGCAGATGCTGCCTATCGTGAAGGAACTGACGGAAGTCTGTTCCCTGCCGGTCATCGTCAATCCGAACGCCGGCCTTCCCCGCTCGGAGAACGGGAAGACGGTCTACGACCTGACTGCGGAGGAATTTGCCGCGGAGATGCTGGAGATCGCGAAGCTTCCTGTCCACGTGCTGGGGGGCTGCTGCGGGACCACGCCGGAATTTATCCGGGAAGAGATCCGGGTGACCCGGGACCTTCCCTTCACGCCCCCGGTGAAGAAGCACCGGGCGGTGGTCTCCAGCTTTTCCCGGGCGGTGGAGATCGGCGGTGCGCCGGTCATCATCGGAGAGCGCATCAATCCCACAGGAAAGAAGAAATTCAAGGAGGCGCTCCGGAGCAACGACATTGAGTATATCGTCCAGCAGGGCATCCAGCAGGAAGACAGCGGCGCCGACATGCTGGATGTTAACGTGGGACTGCCGGAGATCGACGAACCTGCAATGATGGAGACAGTCGTCACCCGGCTGCAGGGCGTACTGGCGCTTCCGCTGCAGATCGATACCACGAACGCTGCCGCCCTGGAGCGCGGACTCAGGATCTATAACGGAAAAGCAATGATCAACTCCGTCAACGGCAAGCAGGAGAGCATGGATGCGGTATTCCCTCTGGCTGCGAAGTACGGCGGCTTGGTGGTGGCCCTGGTCCTGGACGAGAACGGCATCCCGGACAGCGCGGAAGGAAGACTCGCGATCGCCCGGAGGATCTACGCCGAAGCGAAAGAATACGGGATTCCAAAGGAGGATATCCTGGTGGACGGCCTTGCCATGACCATTTCCACGGACACGCGGTCAGCCTTCACCACGCTGGAGACCATCCGCCGGGTCCGGGAGGAGCTCGGCGGAAATACGATCCTGGGAGTTTCCAACATTTCCTTCGGACTTCCCCAGCGGGAGATCATCAACTCCTTCTTCTTTGCCATGGCGCTGCAGAACGGCCTTTCCTGCGCCATCGTTAATCCGAACAATGAAGCGATGATGGCTTCTTACCGCGCTTTCCTTGCACTTTCCGGCCAGGATCCCCAGTGCGCAGGGTTCATCGGGGCCTACGGAGGGAGATCGGATGTCTTCGGTTTCGGTGTGAAGAGCGGCAGTGCGGTGCCTTCCGGAGGGAAGGCGTCTGCCGGCGGTACAGCGCCAGTCAGCAGCGCGGCTTCTTCCGGCGGTCCGGGGAGTTCCCGGGATTCGGCGCTTTCGGACGCTGTCCGGCACGGAATGGGAGAGAAGGCGGCGGAAGAGACGGCAAAGCTCCTGTCCGGCGGCATGGATCCGCTGGAGATCGTGAACACAGAACTGATCCCTGCCCTGGACATCGTCGGCAAAGGATTTGAGAAAGGGACGATCTTCCTGCCCCAGCTTCTGATGAGTGCGGAAGCAGCGAAGGCTGCGTTTGAAGTGGTCAAAGAGGCAATGAGCGGGAGAGCGGGCGCTTCCAGGGGAAGAGTGATCCTTGCCACCGTGAAGGGAGACATCCATGATATCGGAAAGAATATCGTGAAGGTGCTTCTGGAAAACTATGGCTACGAGGTCCTTGACCTGGGCAAAGACGTGGCTCCGGAGACCATCGTGGAGACCGCGGAGAAGGAAGACATCGCCCTTATCGGTCTCAGTGCCCTGATGACCACCACAGTTGTCAGCATGGAGGAGACGATTCGCCTGCTCAGGGAGAGAAAGCCGGACACCAGAGTGGTGGTGGGCGGCGCCGTCATGACGAAGGAGTACGCCGATGCCATCGGCGCGGACTGCTACGCGAAGGAAGCCATGGATACCGTGCGGTACGCGGATCTTGTTTTCGGAAACTCAAAGACATAAAAAGAGGCAGCCGCACTGTTCAGTTTCAGTGCGGCTGCTCTGTTGATGATCTGCGGTATTTTACTTGGTGCCGAAGATCCGGTCGCCGGCGTCGC
Organism: uncultured Lachnospiraceae bacterium; assembly: GCA_902780465.1. GTDB lineage: Bacteria > Bacillota > Clostridia > Lachnospirales > Lachnospiraceae > Moryella. Next base: position 25,057 of record CACZFV010000009.1, on the reverse strand, counting down.
CGAGGCCGGGAAGGATGTAGGCGTTCTCGTTCAGCTGACGGTCCAGGTGACCGACGTAGATCTGAACGTCCGGATGTTCCTTCTTCAGGCGCTCCAGTCCTTCCGGAGCGGCGATGATGCACATGAACTTGATCTTCCTGCCGCCGTGCTGCTTGATGAGCTTCAGAGCGTCACATGCGGAGCCGCCGGTGGCGAGCATGGGGTCGGTGACGACGATGACACGCTCTTCAATGGGGCTCGGAAGCTTGCAGTAATATTCTATCGGCTCGTGAGTCTCGGGATCTCTGTAGAGACCGATGTGACCGACCTTGGCGGTGGGGACCAGAGCCTGGATGCCGCTGACCATTCCGAGACCTGCGCGGAGGATCGGGACAACTGCAAGCTTTCTTCCGGCAATGACAGGAGAGGGTGTTACTTCCAGAGGAGTTTCGATCTCAATCTCTTCTGTGGGAAGATCGGAGAGAGCTTCATACCCCATCAGCATGCCGATCTCTTCCACCAGGGAACGGAACTCATTGGTGCCGGTCGTTTTGTCGCGGAGACGGGTGATCTTGTGCTGAACCAACGGATGATGATTGATATATACTTCTGCCATTGTCTGTCCTTTCTGAAACGTACTTGTTTTATTCAGTCCCCTCCGCAGATACTGCGGAGGACTTTTTACGATTACAGTTTATCACTTTCCGAATGTAAAGGAAACCTGATATTTACAGACGGTTCCTTTTGATTTTTCTTTGTGGTATACTGAACGCGACTAGAAGGAGAAGTCTATGCTGAACGAAGACAAGATCCGCCTTATGAACGAAACGGCGCGTTTTGCCAAAAAAGAAGAAAAGATGATGAAGCCTGCACAAAGATACTTCCGGGGGGATTACCTGGCGAAGCATCTTCTGCAGTCCTTTTTCGCGTTCACGATCAGCTTTGCGATGCTGTTTGCGGTGTGGTCGCTCTACAGTCTGGAGAGGCTTCTCAATACTGTGGACGTGATGGAAGCGGTACGCTACACAGAGAAGGCAGTGGGTGTCTATTTTGCCGGGCTGCTGGTGTTTGAGGCGGTCACGGTGATCGTCTACACCAGGAAGTATGCCGCTTCGGAGAGACTCCGGGAGGAGCACCTGATGAAACTGAACCGCCTGAAGAAACGCTACGAGATTCAGGACAAGATACGGGAACTTGCAAAGGAGGGCGGAAGGAATGCTTAAACTGCTGATCCTGCGGGACAGGCTCCGTGCTTTTTACGGAAAATACAGTTCCGTACTGGTGGCGCTGCTCCGTTTTCTCCTCGCCCTCACGGCGATGCTGATCATGAACCGGGGCCTCGGTTATATGAAGACGCTGCGGTCACCCGCCATACCTCTGGTCCTGGCACTGATCTCGTCGGTCTGCCCCTACGGGGGGATCTGCTGGATCCTGGCGCTGTTCATGCTGGCCCATATTTTCGCGGTCTCTCTGGAACTGGCGCTGATCACCGCAGCGTTCCTTCTGGTGATCGCGCTGCTGTATTACGGATTCCAGCCGGGAGACAGTTTTCTCCTGATCGTGACACCGATGCTGTTTGCACTTAAGGTGCCGTACCTCGTGCCCATCCTGGTGGGGCTGGGAGGAGCTCTTGTATCTGTGGTCCCGGTGAGCTGCGGTGTCGTGATCTACTATATCCTTCAGTATGTGAGGAGCAACGCCGGGCCGCTTACAAACGGGGACGCGCTGGACATCACCCATCGTTATGTCCAGATGCTGAACGGTATTCTCCTGAACCGGACGATGCTGCTGTATATCATCGCCTTCGCAGTCTCCCTGATCGTCGTTCGTCTCGTGCGGACCCTTCCGGTGAATGACGCTTGGCCGTTCGCCGTCATCGCGGGGCTGCTTTCCATGCTGATCGTTTTCTTTGCGGGCAGTCTTCTGTACGGCGTGTCCATCGACATGGTGAGTCTTATCGGAGGATGTGTCCTGTCCGGAGCCGCTGCCGCGGTCTACCAGTTTTTTGTCTTCAGTGTGGATTATTCCAGGACGGAGTACACGCAGTTTGAGGACGATGATTACTACTACTATGTAAAAGCTGTCCCGAAGATCACTGTCACAGCACCGGAACCCCGGGTGCAGCGGATCAACACGGTCAGGAGGCCGAAGCACACAAGGGAAGTCGAGGCCAAGAGGTAAAAGGAAATGGAACCGATACTGGAAAATCTGCAGTCCCTGGCCGGGCTGCTCCCGCGGATCACCCTGACCGGGTTCATAGAGATCGCGATCATCTCCCTGATGGTCTACGCTTTCCTGAACTGGGTCAGGGACACGGAAGCCTGGGTGCTTCTCCGCGGCCTGTTCATGATCTTTGCGTTTGTGGCATTCTGTGCGTTCCTGCAGCTGGATACGATCCTCTGGATCCTGGGCAGGATCGCGACCATCGCGGTCATCGCACTGGTCATCATCTTTCAGCCGGAACTCAGGCGCGCTCTGCAGCAGCTGGGCACTTCCGGTTTCTTTGCCGTGAGCGGACTTCTGGAAGGATGGAAGGAGAACCCCGGTTTTTCGGAGGAGACAGTGATCCACCTGGTGGAGGCCTCCTTCAAGATGGGGAGAGTTAAAACAGGTGCGCTGATGGTCATCGAGCAGAAGATCTCCCTGAAGGACTTTATCGCCAAGGGGATCGAGATCGACGGAAAAGTGTCCAGTCAGCTGCTCATCAATATTTTTGAACACAACACACCGCTTCATGACGGGGCGGTGATCATCCGCGGGAACAGGATCGTCACGGCGACGAGCTACCTTCCGCTTTCCGAAAAGAAGATCTCGAAAGAATACGGCACCCGTCACAGGGCGGCGCTGGGCATCAGCGAGGTGTCCGACTCCGTCACCATCGTCGTCTCCGAGGAGACCGGCAGGGTCTCTGTGGCGAGGGACGGGAGACTGATGACGATACGGGAGCCTGAGAAGCTTCAGGAGATCCTGACAGGGCTGATCAAAACAGAAGAAGCGGAACCGAAGCGTTTCGGGCTGGGGTTCCTGCTGAAGGGGAAGGGTGAGAATGAAAGAAAGGACAAGAAACAGCCGTCTGAATAAGCAGAGCGGACAGAGCAGTGAAAAAAAAGGCCGGATGATGCTCCGGCTTGTTTCTGTCCTGATCGGACTTGTGATCTGGCTCACTGTCGTGAACATCTCGAATCCCGAGGTCACGAGGACCAGGACAGTCCCGGTGACGGTAGTGAACACGGAAGTCCTCACTGCCGCCGGGAAGTGCTATACGATCCAGGGCGGCGACACTGTGACTGTCAGCTATCAGGTGAGAAGCAGGGATGCGTACAGGATCGAAGCGGATACCTTCCGGGCCGTGGCAGACCTGGCCAATCTGTATTCTGTCACCGGTTCTGTTCCAGTCACGGTGGAAGTGCTGAAGAACAAGGAGCTGCTGATCGGCACACCGGCCGTGCGGCCCCAGGTGATCCACGTCAGTACGGAGGATCTTCAGAATAAGAGCTTTTCTGTCAGTTCCAGCGTAAGGGGGCAGGTCCTGCCGAATCACTCGGTGGGCACGATCACCGTGAGACCTGAGACCATTATGGTCAGCGGCCCCATATCCCAGGTGGGCCGGATCAGCTCGGTGGGCATCATGGTGGATGTCAGCGGCCACGGAGATGATTTCAGCGGCACGGAGCGTCCGCGGTTCTTCGACGCCAACGGGAATGTGATCTCCTTCGGGGAGGAAGGGCCTGTCACAGAGCCCGAGGAGATCGCCTACGAGGTGGATATGCTCCTGGGCAAGACCCTGACACTCCGGTTTGAGGTGTCAGGAAACGCAGCTCCCGGATACCGTTTCACCGGTGCGGAGTCAGCCATGAAGTCCGTGGCTGTGGTCGGTGAAGACGTGATCCTTGAGAAGCTGAACGAAGTGGTGATACCCGGGACTGCCCTGAATGTGGAAGGCGCCACAGAGAACCGCGCAGTGACGGTGGATCTCTCCCAGTACCTTCCCGCCGGCGTGAAGGTCAGAGGCAACTCCCTGGCGACGGTGAACCTGAAGGTGGAGGCGCTGAACAGCAGAGCGTTCCAGCTTTCCCTGGACAGCGGGATCGAGACGACAGGGCGGAAAGAGGGACTGGTCTATACTCTGTATCCCAGTCTGATATCTGTCGAGTTGAGCGCTCTTCCGGAGGAACTGGATTCCGTTACCTTCGAGGACCTGAACGCGGGACTGGATGTTTCCGGGATGGAGGCCGGCAACTATACTGGGCGCCTTTCTGTTACAGCTCCCCGAGGCACCAGCATTGCTTCGATCACGCCCTTCACGGTGATCGTATCCCAGGAACAGGAAGGACCCTCTGGCACCTTTGTAGGGGAAAACGGACCGGAGAACGTGCAGGATCCGGCATATACGGAAACGGTACGGGCAGTCTCCGGAGAGACGGAGAGCAGTGCGTCCGGCAGTGAGGCAGAGACGGGCGGTGTTTCCGGCGGCACGGAGACGACCGGCGGATCTGCCGCGCAGGAGAACCAGGCAACAGAAACTGAGACAGAAACAGAGACAGCAGCATGAGCAACCTGCAGCGGGCTGCTGCGCAGTTTGAGGAGGCATCATGGTCAGTCAGAAAGTGAGGATCATCAATCCCAGCGGGCTGCACTTGAGACCAGCGGGGAATCTGTGTAAAGAAGCGCTTCGGTATGAATCGAAAGTGGAACTGCTGTTCAGAGACAGCGAAGCGAATGCCAAGAGCGTGCTCAGCGTTCTGGGCGCCTGTGTGAAGTGCGGCGATGAGGTCGTGTTCCGCTGCACAGGCCCGGACGAGGAAGAGGCTCTGAAAGCGGTCGCTTCGCTGGCGGAAAACGGCTTCGGAGAAGAAGAGTAAACACAATGCTTGTTTTTACGATCTGTTACGCGGCGGCAGTCCTGTTTTCCAGGGTATCCCTGTATGTTCCTTCGGGGCTGTGTCTGGTCTTCGCGGCAGCAGTCCTGTTTTGCCGTGACATGCGGGGACCAGGTCTTCCTGTGCGCCTGAGGGCACTGTTTTCTCTGTGCTTTGTGGGAGGAGAGGGCCTGTCGTGCATGAAGCTTTCCAGACTGCAGACAGACTGGGAAGGTCTGACCTGGGCTGTCCTTTACCTGGCGTTTGCCATATTCTGGCTGACGTTTGAACTGCTGAAGCAGAAGGCGGGAGGTACGGTGTCCCGAAGCGTGTCCGGGAGACTGAAGGAACTGAAGCGGGGCAGACTGTTCCTCGCTGTCATGGGGATCTGTGCCATCTCCTGGGCTTCTTTTTTTACGGAGGCGGCAGTTCTGGGATATGTCCCGCTGTTTCTCCGCGGTGTGCCCCACGCCTACTCCTGGTTCCACATCAGCGGCCTGCATTATTTCACTGTATCTTGTGCCCTGATCCCCGCGCTGGCTATTGTCTGGTTCGAGACGGAACGCGGCGCTTCGCATATCCGGAAGACGGCGGTGCTGCTGGCGGTGGTCAGCTCTTTTCTGATCCCTGTTCTCTGTGTCTCCAGGTCTCAGATGATCCTGGCGGCCATGCTGGCGGGGTTTACTGTGCTGACACTGGATCGCGGAGAGGTCCCGGTCTGGGCCGGGGTCTCAGCCGGAGCAGGGCTTCTGCTGCTCTACATTCTCCTGACTGTGGCGAGGAGTCACAGCATCGAGTACCTGAACGGAATATTCGAGATGAAGTTCCGGCTGCCCATTTTCATCAGTCAGCCGTATATTTATATCTCAAACAACTATGACAATCTGAACTGCCTGATCCGGGACCTGACTGCCCACACCTTCGGAGTGCGCATGCTGTTTCCGGTATGGGCTCTGACGGGACTGAAATTCCTGTTCCCGTCCCTGACAGCATCACAGCTCTATCTCACCAAAGAGGAACTGACTACGCTGACGCTGTTTTACGACGCCTATTATGACTTCGGAACAGTCGGCGTGGTGCTGTTCTCCGCGGCGCTCGGCGCAGTCTCCTTCGCGCTGGAGAGCAGGATGCGGGAGAAGCACAGCCCGCTCCTCAACGTGTTTTACGCGCAGATGGCAGCATATCTGACGCTCTCGTTTTTTACGACCTGGTTTTCCATTCCGGCGACCTGGTTCTATCTTGCCGAGACGGCGGCAGTGTGGCTGTTCTGCAGAACAGATCTATAAGATTTTCAGATTCAGGAGGAAAAAGCATGATATCCGAAAAAATGAAGCCCCTGGTCAACAATAATTCCGCGATCCGCGCCATGTTTGAAGAAGGCAACCGCCTTGCGGCACTGTACGGCCGGGAGAACGTTTATGATTTCAGCCTCGGGAACCCGAACGTCCCTGCACCGAAGGAAGTGAAGCAGGCGCTGCTGGATGTACTGAACGAGGAGGATTCCTGCTTCGTCAACGGATACATGAGCAATGCGGGCTATCCCGACACCAGAAAAGCCGTGGCGGATTCCCTGAACCGCCGTTTCGGCACCGCCTACGGGCCGCAGAACCTGATCATGACCGTGGGCGCCGCATCCGCTATCAATATCTTTCTGAAGACCATCCTGGATCCGGGCGATGAGGTCGTCACCTTCGCGCCTTACTTTGTGGAGTACGGGAACTACGTCCGCAACTACGACGGCATTCTCCGGGTCGTCCCGGCGAACACCAGGGATTTCCAGCCGGACATCGAGGGTCTCCGCGCGGCTGTCACCAGCCGGACGAAAGCCGTCATCATCAACACACCGAACAACCCCACCGGTATCGTTTATTCTGAAGAGACGCTCCGTGCGCTGCAGAATGTGATCGCGGAGAAGGAAGCGGAGTACGGGACGGTCATCATTACTGTTTCCGACGAACCCTACCGCGAGCTCGCCTATGACGGCGTCAAAGTGCCCTGGGTCCCGGACTTCTTAGAGCACGCCGTGGTGGTCTACTCCTATTCCAAGTCTCTGTCTCTGCCCGGACAGCGGATCGGCTGGCTGCTGATCCCTGACAGCATTCCGGAGGCAGAGGAAGTGATCTCTGCAGCGACTATCGCGAACCGTGTCTGCGGCGCGGTGAACGCTCCATCCCTGATCCAGAGGGCGCTGATCCGCTGCATCGACGCCAGCACGGACATTGAGGCATACAACGCTAACAGAGAGCTGCTCTACGGCGGCCTGAAAGAGCTCGGATTTGAATGCGCAAAGCCCCAGGGTGCCTTCTATCTCTTTGTGAAAGCACCGGACGGAGACGATGCCCGTTTTGTGGACGTGTGCAAAAAGTATAATGTACTCGTGGTGCCCGGAAAGTCCTTCGCATGCGCAGGATATGTCCGCCTTGCCTACTGTGTGTCCAACGACATGATCAGAAGATCTCTGCCGGCATTCAGGAAGATCGCGGAGGAGTACGGTTTATGAGACTCTGGGAACAGAATTTCCGGGACGTGGAGCCCTATACTCCCGGAGAACAGCCGAAGGACAGGAATGTCATCAAGCTGAACACCAATGAGAATCCGTATCCGCCGTCCCCCGCAGTCGAAAAAGCGCTGCGGGAGATGGACCTTGCCAGACTCAGGAAGTATCCGGACCCGGCTGCGGAGGAACTGACGGAAGCTATCGCGGACTATTACGGCATTACAAAGGACCGGGTATTTCCGGGCGTGGGATCGGACGATGTCATCGGCATGGCGTTCCTCACGTTCTTCAACGGTCCGAAGCCGGTGCTTTTCCCCAACATCACCTACTCCTTCTACGATGTCTGGGCGGATCTGTTTAAGATCCCCTATGAGACGCCGGCTCTGAATGAGAACTTCGAGGTGGTGCCGGAGGATTATTTCCGCGAGAACGGAGGGATCGTCCTGGCGAATCCCAACGCCCCTACCGGCGTGGAGCTTCCTCTGGACCAGCTGGAGGAGATCATCCGCAGGAACCAGGCTTCGGTCGTGATCGTCGATGAAGCCTATGTGGACTTTGGCGGGGAGAGCGCTCTGGGACTGACAGAGAAGTACGAGAACCTGCTGGTGGTCCAGACCTTTTCCAAGTCCCGCTCCTTTGCGGGAATGCGGATCGGCTTCGCCATGGGACACCCGGACCTGATCGCGGCGCTGAACAGGGTGAAGTACTCCTACAATTCCTACACGATGAACACCCCGTCCATCATCCTGGGCGCCGCGGCGATCCGGGACAGAGCGTACTTTGAGGAGACCACCGGAAAGATCATACGCACCAGGGAACGGGTGAAGAAGGAACTTGCCGCGCTGGGATTCACCTTCGGTGATTCGAAATCGAACTTTATTTTTGCAAAACGGGAGGGGACAGACGCTGAAAAGCTGTTCCGCACCCTGAAGGAAAACGGCATTTACGTGCGCTGGTTCAGCAAACCCCTTATCCGGGACTATCTGCGGATCAGTATCGGGACAGACGAGGAGATGGATTGTCTCCTTTCGTTCCTTAGGCAGTATACGGCAGACTGAAGCTGTTCTGCCGCACATCGCTCAGGAGGAAGCAGATATGACGAAAGAAGAGATCCTGAAGATCGTTGAAGATGAGGAGGTGGAGTTCATCCGGCTCCAGTTCACTGACCTGAACGGCAGGTTCAAGAATATTGCCGTCACGGCAAGCCAGGCAGAGCGGGCGCTGGACAACAACTGCATGTTTGACGGCTCCAGCGTGGAAGGATTCGTAAGAGTGGAAGAGTCGGACATGTACCTTCATCCCGACCTTAACACCTTTGAGATCCTTCCGTGGCGTCCCCAGCAGGGAAAGGTGGCCCGCCTGATCTGCGATGTGTACCGTCCGGACGGAAATCCCTTTGAAGGGGATCCCCGCCACATCCTGAAGCGGGCGGTGGAAAAGGCGGAGAAGATGGGATACCACTTTTACGTGGGGCCGGAGTGCGAGTTTTTCCTGTTCCCGCTGAAGGAGAACGGGAAAGTGGACGTCTCCGCCCGGGACGGCGCCGGCTACTTTGACACAGAGCATCTGGACGGCGCGGAGGATGTCCGCAGGGACATCATCCTGAACCTGGGAGCCATGGGCTACGAGATCGAGGCGAGCCATCATGAGATTGCCCCGTCCCAGCATGAGATCGACTTCAAATATGTGGACGCTCTTTCCGCGGCAGATGAGATCATGACCTTCAAGATGGCGTCCAAGATCATTGCCCAGCGGCACGGCATGCACGCTTCCTTTATGCCGAAGCCCATTGAGGGCGAAAACGGCAGCGGTATGCACATCAACATGTCCCTGGCCGACGCGAAGGGCCGGAACATGTTCATCGACCGGAAAGACCCCAACGGTCTTTCCCGCATCGCCTACCAGTTCATGGCAGGGATCCTGGCCCATATCCGGGAGATCCTTCCGCTGACGAATCCTCTGGTGAACTCCTACAAGAGACTTATCCCCGGATACGACGCTCCATCCCATATCGCCTGGAGCGAGACCTCCAACCGGAGCCTCCTGATCCGCATTCCTTCCCAGAAGGGCGACGAGACCAGGATCGAGCTCCGCTGCCCGGACTCTGCGGCCAATCCCTATCTCGCCATCGCAGCCTGTCTGATGGCCGGGCTGGACGGTATCGAGAAGAAGATGCGGCCTCCGAAGAGTGTGAAGGAGAACATGTTCAACCTTGGTCCGGAGGAGGCGAGACGCCTCGGCGTGGAAGCCCTGCCCGAGACCCTGGGCGAGGCGCTCAGCTGTTTTGAAATGAGCCTGTTCGCGAGGGACGTACTCGGCGATCACGCCTTCAAGTGCTTCCTCGCGGCGAAGAAGGAGGAGTGGCGGCAGTACCGCATCTCCGTTTCCAGCTGGGAGATCGAGGAGTATCTGCACAAGGTCTGAGACAACAGGAGATCCAAACTATGAAATTTACAAAGATGCACGGCGCGGGCAATGATTACGTCTATGTGAACTGCTTTGAGGAGACGGTGGAGGATCCTGCGGGAACCGCAGTGAAAGTCAGCGACCGCCATTTCGGGATCGGGTCCGACGGACTGATCCTGATCTGTCCTTCAGAGACCTGCGATGTCCGGATGCGGATGTTCAATGCGGACGGCTCCGAGGGAAAGATGTGCGGAAACGGCGCGCGCTGTGTGGGGAAATATGCCTACGACCACGGCATCTGCCGGAAGGATAAGATCACCATGGAGTCCCTGGGGGGCGTCAAGGTGCTGCAGATCCATGCGGAGAACGGGGTCTGCAGGAGCGTCACCGTGGATATGGGAAAAGCGGTCCTGACAGGACCGGTGCCGGAAAAGATCACGGTGAACGGAACGGAACAGGAGATGATCGCGGTGGATGTGGGCAACCCCCATGCTGTCTACGATGTCTCCTCCCGGGAGGAGCTTTCCGGGCTGGATCTTGAGAAGATCGGGCCGGGCTACGAACATCATCCGCGGTTCCCGGAGGGAGTCAATTCAGAATTCATCTGTGTGGAGGATCCGGAAAACCTTTACATGAGGGTCTGGGAGCGGGGCAGCGGAGAGACGCTGGCCTGCGGGACCGGTGCCACTGCGTCTGCCTATGCCACAATGATCTCGGGGCGCTGCAGCCGGGAAGTGACCATGCATCTCCTGGGCGGTGACCTGCAGATCCGGCTCGCGGACGACGGCCATCTTTTCATGACCGGGCCGGCAGTGGAAGTTTTTTCCGGAGAGATCGATCTGTGAGAGACCATTCGAAGGAGGTGCCATGAAACGACTGAAAAAAGCTGTATACAGCGCCTGCTTTATCGCCGGAGCGGTGCAGCTGACGGCCTGCACGCAGAAACTGTACGGACCGCCGCCGACATCTGCCGCGGTATCGCCGACGGAAGAGGTCACGTCGACGGAGGAGGTCCTGCCGACGGAAGAGGTGCCGGAAGTGGTCTACGGGCCGCCGGAAATGCTGGAGCCCACAGCCGTCGAAGTCCCGAAGACCGTCTACGGGCCGCCGCCGGGCGCGCAGTTCGAACAGCCGGTCACGCAGTACGAACCGTCTGAAGAGGTGCCGGAGGACGTCTACGGGCCGCCGGAGTTCTTCGGGGAGCCGGCGGAGGAAGCAGCTGCAGAGGAGAAGCCGAAGTGAACATCATTTTCGATCCTGCCACGAAGCGGGAAGTGAAGACGGCTCATATGAAGCAGCTGAAGGAACATCGGGAAAAGTTATACAGGGAGCCCGATCTCCGGCAGCTATTCCTGGAGCTCACGCTCCGCTGCAACGAGCGCTGCCTCCACTGCGGCAGCTGGTGCAGTGATCCCGGAAAGACGATGCCCGCAGGGGAAGAGCTTCCCGTGGAGACTTACCACCGCTTTCTGGATAAGATCCGGAAAGACTTCGACTTGCGCAGAATGATGCTGTGCATCACCGGCGGGGAACCGCTGCTGCGGAAGGAGTTTTTCGAGATCATGGACTACGCCGGGAAGCTCGGTTTTTCCTGGGGCATGACCACCAACGGGACGCTGATCGGCGCGGAGACAGCTGCGCGGCTGAAGCAGGCCGGAATGAAGACCGTGTCTGTAAGCATTGACGGGCTTCCGGAGACCCACGACAGCTTCCGGCAGACTCCGGGAGCTTACGAAAGGGCCATGCGCGGCATCGGAGCGATCCTTGCGGAGGGCGGCTTTGAGGCGGTGCAGGTCACGACGGTGGTGCATCATAAGAATATCGGGGAGCTGGACCGGCTCTACGAGATCATGTGCGGGCTGGACATTGATTCCTGGAGGGTGATCAACATGGAGCCCATGGGACGTGCGTTATGTCATCCGGAGCTCATGATGACGCCGGAGGATTACCGGAGGCTGTTCTCCTTCATCCGCGAAAAGAGGCAGGAGGGAATGCCGGTGGAATACGGCTGCAGCCATTACCTGGGTACAGACTACGAGCACGAGGTTCGGGAGTGGTATTTCCTGTGCAGCGCGGGGATCTACGTGGCGAGCATCATGGCGAACGGAGATATCGCCGCCTGTCTGGACATCGAGCGCAGACCGGAGCTGATCCAGGGAAATATCCTGAGAGATGATTTTACGGAGGTGTGGAAGCACGGCTTCCAGGTGTTCCGCAAGCCTCTCTCGGACCGGAACAGCACCTGCCGCACGTGTCCGGAAAAAGATTTCTGCGCAGGAGACGCGCACCACAGCTGGAATTATGACGAGGACAGACCGCGGCTCTGCTTCCGGGATATTCTGTTCTGAACTTCAGGGACTCCGGGACCGTTTTGTTCCGGGGTTTTTGACAACATAGGATCCTGTAATACAGGAAAGAGGAGAGGAAAGATGTCTGAAAAGAACATGAGGGAGATCGTTCTGGGAAAGTTTCACGAGATCTTCGGACCGGAAGGGGATATCCGCACTTATTTTGCGCCCGGCAGAGTGAATCTGATCGGAGAACACACGGATTATAACGGCGGTCATGTGTTTCCCTGCGCCCTGACAGTGGGGACCTATGCCGCTGCGAGGAAAAGAACGGACCGGAAACTCCGTTTCTATTCTGTGAACTTCGAGCATCTGGGAGTGATCGAGAGTTCCCTGGATGATATGCGGCCCCTCGCGGACAAAGGATGGACGGGCTACCCGAAGGGTGTTGTCTGGGCTTTTGAAAAGCGGGGCATGAAGCTTTCCTCCGGCTTTGATTTCGTGGTGTACGGAGACATCCCCAACGGCTCCGGCCTCTCCTCCTCCGCCGCGATCGAGGTACTGACAGGCGAAGCCGTGCGGGATCTCTATGGATTTGAGAATGCGACGAACCAGGATCTGGCGCTGATCGGACAGGATTCCGAGAACAACTATAACGGAATGAACTGCGGCATCATGGATCAGTTCGCCTCCGCCATGGGAAAGAAGGACAGCGCGGTGTTCCTGAACACGGCGGATCTGAGCTTCGAATATGTACCGATCGTCCTGGAAGGAAAGAAGATCATCATCACCAACACCAACAAGAAGCATAAACTCACGGATTCCCAGTACAACGCCCGCCGGAGCGCCTGTGAAGCGGCGCTGGCGGAGCTGCAGACCGTGGTGGACATCAAGGCGCTGGGAGAACTCTCCGCGGAAGAGTTTGAAAAGTACAAAGGCGCTATCAAGGATCCGGACAGACAGCGGAAGGCGAAGCACGCGGTCTATGAAAACATCCGCACCCTGGAGGCGGTAAAGGCGCTGAAGGCCGGGGAACTGGAACGGTTTGGGAAACTGATGAACGAGTCCCATGTGTCTCTCCGGGACGACTATGATGTCACCGGCATTGAGCTGGATACTCTGGCGGAGGAAGCATGGAAGTGCCCGGGCGTCATCGGCTCCCGCATGACCGGCGGCGGTTTCGGCGGCTGCACCGTTTCCATCGTGGAGGACGGCGCTGTGGAGAATTTCATGAAACAGGTGGGCGAAGGATACAGGAAGAGGATCGGATATCCGGCGAGCTTTTATGTCGTGGAGATCGGCGGCGGACCGTGCCGTCTGGACTGAAGGAGGCAGAGAGATGCTGGAGACAGGAATGACGGGAAGCAGCTGTTCAGAAGTGCAGAGAGCCGTGACGGAGCTCGCGGCCTACGGGCTGAAGACGGGGCTGATCGCCCGGGAAGACGTGATCTTTACCGTGAACATGCTGCTGAAGGAGATGGGTATGGATTCCTATGAGGAGTCCGAAGCGGAAGTGATCCGGGCAGCAGAAGAGATCTCGGACGAGGAGATCGAGAAAGGCTCTCTTCTGGAATCGGTCTTAAAGAAGCTGACAGACGAAGCGGTCAGAAGCGGAAGATGCGCCGGAAGCAGTGTGGTGTTCCGGGATCTGTTCGACACGGCGCTGATGGGCGTCATGACAGCACGCCCCTCGGAAGTGATCCGCAAGTTCCGGGAACTGGAGCAGGAAAAGGGACCGGAGGCAGCGACAGACTGGTACTACAGTTTTTCGCGCAATACGGACTATATCCGTCGCTACAGGGTGCGCCGCGACATGAAGTGGAAAACACCGACCGAATACGGAGAGCTGGATATCACCATCAATCTCTCCAAACCGGAGAAGGATCCCAAGGCTATCGCAGCTGCCGGGAGAACAAAGTCAGTTTCCTATCCGAAGTGCCAGCTCTGCCGGGAGAATGAAGGCTACGCGGGAAGAGCGGACCACCCCGCCAGGGAGAACCACCGCATCATCCCGGTGATCATTCAGGGGAACCAGTGGGGATTTCAGTATTCTCCCTATGTGTACTACAACGAGCACTGCATCGTTTTCAACGGAAAGCACACGCCCATGCGGATCGACCGCAGTGCGTTCTGCAAGCTTTTTGATTTCGTGAAGCAGTTCCCCCACTATTTTGTCGGATCCAACGCGGATCTTCCGATCGTGGGCGGCTCCATCCTGAGCCACGACCATTTCCAGGGCGGGCGCTATGAGTTCCCCATGGCCAAGGCGCCGGTGGAGGAGACCTTTACGATGCCGGGATACGATGACGTGGAGGCAGGTATTGTCCGCTGGCCCATGTCGGTGATCCGCCTCAGCGGGAAGGACACGGACCGTATCATCGATCTGGCGGACCATATCCTGGCTGTATGGAGAGGTTATACCGACGAGGCGGCTCAGATCTTTGCCGAGACGGACGGCGTCCCCCACAACACCATCACTCCCATCGCGCGGAAGCGGGGGGAGAACTATGAGCTGGACCTGGTCCTCAGGAACAACCTGACTACGGAGGAACATCCTCTGGGGGTCTACCATCCCCACAGCAAATACCATCATATTAAGAAGGAGAACATCGGCCTGATCGAGGTGATGGGTCTCGCCGTCCTGCCCGCGAGACTGCGGGAGGAGCTGGAGCTTCTGAAGGAACAGCTTCTCAGGGGCGATACGGACGAAATGATCCGCAGCAATGAAAAGACGGAGAAGCACGCCGACTGGGTGAAGCAGATCCGGGAAAAATACGACAGCATCCGCGAGGGCAACGTGACGGAGATCCTGATGAAGGAGACCGGGGAAGTGTTCCTGCACGTACTGGAAAATGCCGGAGTATATAAGAGGACAGAAGAAGGGCGGAAGGCCTTCCTCCGCTTTGTGGAGGCTGCCGGAAGAAGCTGAAGAAAGGACGCCTGGACTTAAGAAATGAGGACGATCATAGTTTCGGACATCAGCGGACACCCGGAGACCTGTCTCCGCCTGCTGGAGAAGATCGGATTTGACAGAAAAGAGAATACGCTGATCTTCCTGGGAGATGTGATGGACTGCGGGCCGGATCCCTGCGGCGCCTACATCATGGCGAGGAATTTCCGGGAGGAGATGAAGGAGAGGTTCGTGTATATCTGCGGAGAGCACGAGCAGATGTTCATGGACGCGGAGCTCCTGAAGCGGGGCCAGATCGCAGGGAAGGTGCTCTGGCGGCAGAACGGCGGCAAAGAGACGGCAAAGTCCTTCAATGACAGGAGGATCAGTCTGGGGAAGACCGCTGTATGGCTGAAGGAGAATACTCGCCGCTGGTATGAAGATGATGATCTTATCTGCGTCCACGCGGACATCCGGGACGAGATCGTCTGGAACAATATGGAGGACACCTTTATCTGGGGCGGCGACGCTGTCACTTACAATGATTACAGCGGAAAGCTGGCGGTCATCGGGCACGCGCAGCAGGAGACGCCGGCCTATCTGGACGGTTACGGAGGGGAGAGCCGTTTCCACCCCTCCTACGGCACCTGGTTCGAGCTGCCGAAGACCGGACTGATCGCCATGAATACCGGCTGCGGCTTCGGCGGACCCCTGACTGCCATGATCATCGAGAACGGCTGGATGCGCTTTGAATCCCAGATGCCGTGATGTTGACGCAGGAAAGCCCTCTGTGGTAGAATCAACGATTATGAAGAAAACACTAAAGCCTTTTAAAGCCGTACTGTTCGATATGGACGGCGTCATACTTGATACGGAACGCGTGCACATCCTCGGATGGCACGCTGTTTTCAGTGAGATCGGCATTGTGCCGGAAGAAGATTTCCTTGTAACGCTCCGGGGCGCAAACATGGAGTTCCAGCGGCAGAAGTTCCAGGAGAAGTTTCACGGGACAGTGGATTACGTGGCTCTCCGGAACGCGAGGCGGGAATTCTGCCAGAGGTATTACCGGGAGAACGGTCTGCCGGTGAAGAAGGGATACCGGGAGCTTTCCGCGTGGCTGAAAGAGAAGGGGATCCCGAAGGCGCTCTGCTCCTCCACGACGCTGGATACGATTAAAAACGAGTTCGTGATCGCAGGACTGCCGTTTGATTTCGACGCTTCTGTCACGGGCACGGAGCCGGAGCACTCGAAGCCCGCGCCGGATGTTTTCCTCCTGGGAGCTGAGAAACTGGGCGTCCGTCCGGAGGACTGCATCGTGTTTGAGGACAGTCCCAACGGAGTGAGAGCGGGACACGACGCCGGATGCCAGGTGATCATGGTGCCTGACACCGTACCTGCGACAGAGGAACTCAGGGAACTGAGCACAGTCGTCTGCGGAAGTCTTCTGGAGGCACTGGAGCTTCTGGTCACGATCCAGGGCTTCGACTGATGCCGCGGCTTCAGGATACGGAACAGAGCTGAAAACAGACCCCAGAAAAAGAATCAGGAGATAAGAACTATGCAGTGCTATGAAGAACTGAAGGCCCGCGGTCTGATCGCGCAGGTCACCAACGAAGAAAAAGTAAGAGAGATGGTCAACGCCGGGAAGGCTACCTTCTACATCGGCTTCGATCCCACAGCGGACAGTCTCCATGTCGGTCATTTTATGGCGCTCTGCCTGATGAAGCGCCTGCAGATGGCCGGAAACCGTCCCATCGCCCTGGTGGGCGGCGGCACCGGAATGATCGGAGATCCCTCCGGCCGCACGGACATGCGCACCATGATGACCACCGAGACCATCGACCACAACTGTGAGTGCTTTAAAAAGCAGATGAGCCGCTTCATCGAATTCGGTGAGGGAAAGGCCCTGATGGTGAACAACGCGGACTGGCTCCGGAACCTGAACTACATCGAGTTCATCCGGGATGTGGGACCCTGCTTCTCCGTGAACAACATGCTGCGGGCGGAGTGCTACAAGCAGAGGATGGAGAAGGGACTTTCCTTCCTGGAGTTCAATTACATGATCATGCAGGCCTACGACTTCCTCTGCCTGTACGAGAAATACGGCTGCAACATGCAGTTCGGCGGCGACGACCAGTGGAGCAACATGCTGGCCGGAAGAGAACTGATCCGCAAGAAGCTCGGACAGGACATGGAGGACAAGGCCGAGGCCATGACCATCACCCTCCTTCTGAATTCGGAAGGCAAGAAGATGGGCAAGACCGTGGGCGGCGCTGTCTGGCTGGATCCCGCCAAGACCTCCCCCTACGATTTCTACCAGTACTGGAGAAACGTGGGCGATGCCGACGTGCTGAAGTGCCTCCGCATGCTGACCTTCCTGCCCATCGAGCAGATCGACGAGATGGACAAGTGGGAAGGCGCCCAGCTGAACGAGGCGAAGGATATTCTGGCCATGGAGCTGACCACGCTGGTGCACGGCGAGGAAGAAGCGAAGAAGGCCAGAGAAGCGAGCCGCGCCCTCTTCGGCGGCGGGGCGGCAAGCGCAAATGTACCATCCTACCAGCTTCAGGACTCTGACCTGAAGGATGGAAGGATCGACATCCTGAGCGTCCTCGTGGCATCGGGCCTGTGCCCCAGCCGTTCCGACGCGAGAAGAAACGTCCAGCAGGGCGGCGTCAGCGTGGACGGAGAAGCCGTGAAGGACATCGCGGCATCCTGGGCGGCGGAAGAATTCGCCGGAGACGGGAAGCTTGTGAAGCGCGGAAAGAAGAATTTCATCAAAGTGATCCGCTGATCGCGGACAGACCTGGGCAGCTTTCCTCATGAGGCTGCCCTTTCTGTCTCTTCCGGTTGCAGTTCATGAAGCGGAATGCTAAAATAAATTGTTTAATTATACATTACTGGCATAAGGAAAGGAGTTTTGCATGAAGAAACCATATGCTGAACTTACCAGAGAAGAACTTCTGGGGCTGCAGAAGCACCTGAAGACGGAATACAGGAGAATGCAGGCCATGGACCTGAAGCTGGACATGTCCAGGGGCAAGCCCTGCACTGAGCAGCTGGACCTCTCGATGGGAATGCTGGACGTCCTGAACAGCGAGACGGAGCTCCGCAGTGAGGACGGTACCGACTGCCGCAACTACGGCGTGCTCACCGGGATCCCGGAGGCGCTGGACCTGATGGCAGATATGATGGAAGTGCAGCCGGACCACATCATCCTCTATGGAAACTCCAGTCTGAATGTCATGTACGACACCATTTCCCGCTCCTACACCCACGGCGTCATGGGAAATACGCCCTGGTGCAAGCTGGACAAGGTGAAATTCCTCTGTGTCGTGCCCGGATACGACAGGCATTTTGCCATCACTGAATACTTCGGCATTGAGAACGTGCCCGTTCCCATGCTGCCGACAGGCCCGGACATGGACATCGTGGAAAAACTGGTCTCCGAGGATCCGGCCATCAAGGGCATCTGGTGCGTCCCGAAGTATTCCAACCCCACGGGCAATTCCTATTCCGACGAGACGGTGCGCCGCTTCGCGAGACTGAAGCCCGCGGCCCCGGATTTCCGCATCTACTGGGACAATGCATACACGATCCATCATCTGTACGACATCGACCACGATCATCTGATCGAGATCCTGCTGGAGTGCAAGAGAGCCGGCAACCCGGATCTGGTCTACAAGTTCGCCTCCACCTCCAAGATCAGCTTCCCGGGCTCCGGAATCGCTGCCCTGGCCGCGTCTCTGAACAACCTGGAGGACATCAAGAGACAGCTGAAGATCCAGACCATCGGCCACGACAAGGTGAACCAGCTCCGGCACGTCCGCTTCTTCGGAGATATTCACGGCATGACGGAACATATGAAGAAGCAGGCGGATATCCTCCGCCCGAAATTTGAAGCTGTGGAGGGCATCCTGGAGGAGGAGCTCGGCGGCCTCGGCATCGGCACATGGACCTGCCCGAAGGGAGGCTATTTCATCTCCTTCGATTCCCTGGACGGATGCGCGAAGAAGATCGTGTCCCGCTGCGCGAAGGCAGGCGTGGTCATGACCAGTGCGGGCGCCACCTGGCCCGGCGGAAAGGATCCCCATGATTCCAACATCCGTATCGCACCGTCCTTCCCGCCGCTTGCCGACCTGAAGACCGCGGCGAAGCTTTTCGCTCTGTGCGTAAAATATGTCAGCGTCGAGAAGCTGCTTGCCGGAATGGAGGAAGGAGCTGAGGCCTGATGAAACTCTGCCCGATCTGTGACCATGAACTGGTAGGTTCCTTCTGTCCTGTCTGCAGGGCAATGCGGCCTAATCCGCTGATACTTCCGGAAGGCATCTACCTGAACAAGGCGCATTCCTCGCCTGACGTACAGTGTGAATTTCATGCGGGCGACCGGAAAAGCACGCTGCTGAACCGGCGGCATCCCGAAAACGAAAAAGAGTGCTCCTATCATAACCCCGAGGGCACAGGACATGAACTGAAACCGGATCTGAAAAGTATGATGCGGTCTATGAAGACCGGAAAAAGCAGGACCATTTTTGACAAACTGTTCGGCCGCTGATGAGCGGAGAAAGGAGAGACTATGTTTCTGTTGATTATTTTTGTTCTTCTGGTATTTCTGTTCCTGAACTGCGTGAGGATCGTCCCCCAGGCCCAGGCTGTGGTCGTGGAGCGCCTCGGAAGGTATCACGCCACCTGGGACGCCGGCATTCACATCATGCTGCCGATCCTGGACCGCGTGGCGAAAAGAGTGAATCTGAAGGAGCAGGTGGCGGATTTCCCGCCGCAGCCCGTGATCACGAAGGATAATGTCACCATGCGTATCGACTCTGTCGTCTTCTTTGTGATCACAGAGCCGAGACTCTACGCTTACGGCGTCGAGAATCCCATCGCGGCCATCGAGAACCTGACCGCCACGACCCTCAGAAACATCATCGGTTCCATGGATCTGGACACGACCCTCACTTCCCGTGAGACCATCAATACGGAGATGCGCTCCCAGCTGGATATCGCGACGGATCCCTGGGGCATCAAGGTGAACCGCGTGGAGCTGAAGAACATCCTTCCGCCGGATGCCATCCGCGAAGCCATGGAGAAGCAGATGAAGGCGGAGCGCGAGAAGAGAGAGGTCGTCACTCTGGCACAGGGTAAGAAAGAGTCCGCGGTCCTTACCGCGCAGGGAAACAAGGAAGCAGCCATCCTCAACGCGGAAGCCGAAAAGCAGACTGCCATCCTGCACGCGGAGGCCGAGAAGGAGCGCCGCATCCGCGAGGCGGAAGGCCAGGCCCAGGCGATCCGTGCCGTGAAGGAAGCTGAGGCGGAAGGTATCCGGATGCTGAAGGAAGCCGGAGCCGACGAGTCCGTGATCCGGCTGAGAAGCCTGGATACGCTGGCGAAGGTGGCGGAGGGAGAGTCCACGAAGATCCTCATCCCCTCTGATATCCAGAACATGGCCGGGCTTCTGACTTCATTAAAGGAGAGCGTAAAATGAGAGACGGGTTTATCAGGGTTTCCGCAGTGACGCCGAAGATCCGCGTGGCAGATCCGGTGTACAACTGTGAAGCAGTACTGGAACGCCTCAGGGAAGAGTGGGAGAAGGGGACCAGCATCTGCGTGTTCCCGGAGCTGGTGCTGACAGCCTATACGTGCAACGACCTGTTCCACCAGAACATCCTTCTGGAAGAAGCGAAGGAAGCCCTCCGCCGCATCGTGGAGGCTTCCGAAGGCCATGATACGATGACCTTTGTCGGCATTCCCTGGGAGCACTGCGGCAAGCTGTACAACTGCGCAGCCTGTGTGCAGGACGGACAGCTGCTGGGCCTCGTGACCAAGACCTACATGCCCAACTACAGCGAATTCTATGAGGACCGTTATTTCACGGCGGGACCGGATGTCCCGGTGGACACGGACTTCTTCGGCGACGAGGTCCCCATGGGATCCAATCTCCTGTTCAAGTGCGTCAATGTGCCGGGGCTGGTGATCGCAGGCGAGATCTGCGAGGATGTCTGGGTGCCGTGTCCGCCCTCCATTTCCCATGCCATGGCCGGCGCGACGGTGATCGTGAACTGCTCCGCTTCCAACGAAGTGGTCGGCAAGGGCACCTACCGTGAGACACTGATCAAGGGCCAGTCCGCCCGTCTGGTGTGCGCCTATGTCTATGCGAACACGGGAGAAGGAGAATCCACCCAGGATGTGGTGTTCGGCGGACACAACATCATCGCGGAGAACGGATCCTGCCTGGCAGAGAGCCGCAGGTTCCTTCCGGAGACCATCACCACGGAGATCGATGTCCAGCGGCTTCTGTCCGAGCGGCGGAAGCTGAACACCTTTGACGTCTATGAGGACGACGATTACGAGGTCATTCCTTTCCTTCTGGAGGAGAAGGACCACGACCTGATCCGGCACATCGACAAGGCCCCCTTCGTACCCGCGGACGATGCGGAGAAATCCCGCCGCTGCGAAGAGATCCTCTCCATCCAGGCGCTGGGCCTGAAGAAGAGGATGGAGCACATCAACGGAAAGACAGCAGTCCTGGGCATTTCCGGCGGACTGGATTCCACCCTGGCGCTGCTGGTGACCGCGAGAGCCTTTGATCTGCTGGGGCTTCCGCGGAGCGGGATCCGCGCCATCACCATGCCGGGCTTCGGCACCACGGACCGGACCTATACCAACGCCTGCGAGCTGACAAGACGCCTGAACGCGACGCTGGAGGAGATCCCCATCGGACCCTCCGTACTGCAGCATTTCAAGGATATCGGTCAGGATCCGGCGAAGCACGACGTCACTTACGAGAACTCCCAGGCCAGAGAGCGCACCCAGATCCTGATGGATGTGGCGAACCGTGAGAACGGCATCGTCATCGGCACCGGCGACCTGTCCGAGCTGGCGCTGGGCTGGGCCACCTACAACGGGGACCATATGTCCATGTACGGCGTCAATGGCTCCATACCGAAGACTCTGGTCCGCCATCTGGTCCGCTACTACGCGGATACCTGCGGCGAGGAGACGCTGAAGGCCATTCTTTACGATGTCCTGGATACTCCGGTCAGCCCCGAGCTGCTTCCCCCGGAGGAAGGAAAGATCAGTCAGAAGACCGAGGATCTGGTGGGTCCTTATGAACTGCATGATTTCTATCTGTACTATGTGCTGCGCTACGGCTTCCGGCCGTCGAAGATCTACCGCCTCGCCCGGAAGGCCTTTGAGGGCGTATACGACGCGGAAACGATCATGAAGTGGCTGAAGACCTTCTACCGCAGGTTCTTCACACAGCAGTTCAAGCGTTCCTGTCTGCCGGACGGCCCCAAGGTCGGATCTGTGGCAGTATCCCCGAGAGGCGATCTCCGCATGCCTTCGGACGCTGCCTACCGGATCTGGATGGAAGAGCTGGAGGGACTGAGCAGGGAACTGTCATGATCACTTCCACATCAAACAGGAAAGTAAAGGAAGTACAGGCCCTGAACCGGAAGGCGTCCTGCCGGCGGGAATGCGGCCTGTATACGGTGGAAGGGATCCGGATGTTCCGGGAGACTCCGGAACCGCTGGTCGAGCAGGTCTATGTCAGCGAAGGCTTTTTCGCAAAATGCGGCGACGAGACACGGCAGAGGATCAGCGGACTTCCCCATGAGTTCGTGAGCGACGCGGTGTTCGCTGCCATGAGCGATACGAAGACACCCCAGGGCGTGATGGTCCTGGTGAAACAGCAGGAAAAGACCCTGGAGGATCTGTTCCGCATGAAGGAACAGTGCTTTCTTGTGCTGGAGACCATCCAGGACCCGGGAAATCTCGGAACCATGCTCCGGGCGGGAGAGGGCGCCGGACTGACCGGGATCATCGCGGACCGCGGCACCGCGGATATCTACAACCCGAAGGTGATCCGGTCCACCATGGGCAGCATTTTCCGCGTTCCGGTGGTTTATACGGTCGATCTCCGGGAGGCGGTGCGGAAGATGAAGCGCACAGGCGTCAGGGTCTTCGCGGCGCACCTGAAGGGTGAGCGGAACTATGACAAGGAGAATTATCTCGGACCCAGCGCGTTCCTGATCGGGAACGAGGCGGCGGGGCTCACGGAGGAGACCGCGTCCCTGGCGGACGCACTGGTGAAGATCCCCATGCTGGGAGCGGTCGAATCACTGAACGCTGCTGTGGCGGCATCGGTCCTCATGTATGAGCTTTCGCGACAGCGGAGGAACGCCGGGGGCCTGACAGAGGAGGAATGACATTATGGGCATCAGCCTGAAGGGAAGAAACTTTATCACACTCAAGGATTATTCGCCGGAGGAGATCACATATCTGCTGGACCTGGCGGCGCAGAAAAAGAAGGACAAGAAGAACGGAAAGCTGGGAAACAGCCTGAAGGGAAAGAACATTGCCCTGATCTTTGAAAAGCCTTCCACACGCACGCGCTGCGCCTTTGTGGTCGGCGCCAGGGATGAAGGCGGCCAGCCGGAGTATCTCGGAAAAGACGATATCCAGCTGGGCCACAAGGAGAGCGTGGAAGATACCGCCCGTGTCCTGGGACGGATGTTTGACGGGATAGAGTTCCGCGGCTTCAAGCAGAAAACAGTGGAAGATCTGGCGAAGTACTCCGGGGTTCCAGTGTGGAACGGACTGACTGATGAATATCACCCCACCCAGATCCTGGCGGACCTTCTCACCATGCGGGAGCATTTCGGCTATCTGAAGGGTCTGAAGTTCGTGTTCGCCGGAGACGGCAGGAACAATATGGCCAACTCCCTGATGATCGGCATGACCAAGATGGGTGTCCATTTCACGATCTTTGCGCCGAAGGAGCTCTGGCCGGAGCAGCGCCTGGTGGATCTCTGCAGAGGCTACGCGGAGCAGTACGGCTCGTCTGTCACGATCTCCGACCAGATCGAATGCGTCGAAGGAGCGGACGTCATCTATACGGATGTCTGGGCATCCATGGGCGAAGAAGCGAAGACCGCGGAGCGCGTGAAGCTGCTGCGTCCCTATCAGGTGAATGCGGAGCTTATGAAGAAGACTGGAAAGGAGACCACGATCTTCCTGCACTGCCTTCCGGCAGTGAAGGGGAACGAGGTCACAGAGGAAGTGTTCGAGTCTCCCGCTTCGCTGGTGTTTGACGAGGCGGAGAACCGCATGCACACCATCAAGGCTGTGATGGTGGCGACGCTGGGAGAAGAGGATGCCTGACAGGAAACATAATCCGAGAAAACTGATCTTTACACTGGATGCGGTACATCTTCTGGTGGGGATCGCGGTGGTCGTTCTGGCGGTCATCGCGTTCCTCTCGCCGGAGGAGCATGCGGTGTTTTTCCCGGCGATCTTTTTTCTCGCGGCGTTTCTGAGCCTGATGAACGGAATCGTAAGGCTGAGGATGTCGGGAAGAGACACAGGGAAAAAACTGAAGGGGGCACTGGAGCTGCTCAGCGGCGTCTTCCTGACGGCCGCTGCAGTAATCAGCGCCATCATCATGCTGTGACATAAAGAGCAGCAGAATGATCACTGAAAGAGGATCTGACTTTGCTGAAGGATGATATACTGAACGAACTGAAGAACCGCGGAGACTACTGCTCAGGGCAGGAGCTCTGCGGCCGTTTTGGTGTGACAAGAACTGCGGTCTGGAAGGCGGTCGCGAAACTGAAGGAAGAAGGATATAACATCGAAGCCCGGCAGAATCGGGGATACCGCCTTTTAGCCGGGGATGACGTGATGAACGAAGCGGAGCTGAAAAGAGCGCTGGAAGGGAACGGCTTTCTGAAGGACTGCCTGTTTTTCCCGGAGATCGATTCCACGAATCTGGAGATAAAGCGGAGGGCCGAGACGGGCGCGGAGGCACCGCTGCTGGTGACTGCGGACGCCCAGACTGCTGGCAGGGGACGAAGAGGGAGGACCTGGAGTTCTCCTCCGGGAAATGATATCTACATGTCTCTGCTGCTGCGTCCGCCCATCCGGCCGGAGCGCGCCTCCATGCTGACCATTGTGGCTGCACTGGCAGTAGCAGGCGGTATCCGGAAGGAGACCGGACTGGAGGCTGGCATAAAGTGGCCGAACGACGCTGTGGTCAACGGAAAAAAGATCTGCGGTATCCTTACGGAAATGAGCACTGATATGGAGGAGATCGCCTGTGTGGTGCCTGGCATCGGAATCAACGTCAACAGCGAGG
>CACZFV010000008.1 GCA_902780465.1 uncultured Lachnospiraceae bacterium | reverse complement strand
TTTTATCAATCGTGCCAATGACCCCGTATGCAACGGCACCCTTTGCCACTGTTTTCCAGGACATATTGAATCCATAACGGATTCCTTTTGTAATACCGCTCTTAAATATTGCCTGGAAGCTGTTTCTTCCCTTTGTGATACCTTTTATTTTAATGTGTTTGGCGGCTGCTCCGAACGCAAATCCCTCGACAGCACCCTCTGCAGTGGAAACGATCGTGTCACGGCACAGATCCTTCACACTGTAATTCTCAAATCCTTTGGCGTGGGTTGCCATGCTGAGTCCGTTCGTCACCAGAGTGTCCACGGCATTACCTGCTGCACCGGCAGCCGCCATGCCGGCCTTTACATTTCCTCCTGTGGCAATCGTAGCGCCCACAAAAACACTGCCCTCCGTAAATCCGCCTGCCGCAGCCCCCGCATAACTCTGCCAGGAGCTGAAGGACGGTTTTCCGGTAGTAACGGACTTAACGACATCTCCGGCGAACTTTGTTCCTGTCCTTACAACAGCACCCACAATTCCGCCAGCCAGCCAAGCAGCGATCAGTCCGGTCGGATCATAGGCATTGACCGGATCATTTAAGCAGTACAGATACCCGTTTATAGCACAGGGCACCATGATCACAGCCGCAACCGAATCCATGCTGATAAATCTGCCTGCACGAGGATCGTATTCCCTCTGATTGGCATGCAGCAGTCCTGTCACGGGATCATTCCTGTACCCTGTAAACCCGGTGTCAAAAACATTCTCGCCGGCGGCCCCTTTAGCGTGCCCGCTTCCGAATGCCTCGTACTGCATGTGCTGCAGATGCGGCAGCCCATTTCTGCCATCGATTGAGGCGATCAGACTTCTTTGCTCATCCGCACAGACAAACTCCGGACGATTCTCTCTGTCAATCAGGAGCAGATCATCACACCAGAGCAGGTTCTCTGCCTTTGCTCCCCCCTCCTTCATCAAAAGATTTTCAGATGCGCGCGTATAATCATATACATACTCCTCATTGAAGGAAGTTCCATTCAGGAGAAATTGTGCTGAAGTTCTTCTGTAGAGACCATTATATGCATATTTTGCGCTTCCATTCGGGGAAACAGCTCCGGTAAGGTGATTCATTGCGTCAAAGGTCAGTTCCAGGACTTTTTTTCCATCCAGGTGCACATCTCTGAGATTTCCTCTCCTGTCATAAGAAAATGTTCTGGTTCCCTCCTCGCAGGTCATGGAAAGAAGCTGATCCAGTCTGTTGTAGGTATAAGAGCTTTCAAAATCTCCTTCTCTGGAATACGTCCTGTTTCCGAAAATATCATAGGTATAGGCTGCTGTCTGTATGCCATCTTTTTGTACAGATGCAAGCATTCCCAGAGGCGTATAGTCATACTTTATCCTTTGGGCATTGCCTTCCTCCTGCCGGCGAACAGACTCCGCCAGCCTGCCGCATGCGTCATAACGAAATGCCAGGGATTCCACAGCAGTCCCATGATCACTATGGATAATATTCATGGGATAACCGGCTCTATTGTAGGTAAACTCCACAGCGGGGCCATGGTCGCAGGATCTCTTCTTGAGCCTGGTACCCTCCCCGTATTCCATATGATAGGAAATATCTCCGTACAGGCAGTCCGAAAGTCTTCTTTTTTCGTCATAGCAGTACTCGGCAATCTTCCCATCCGGATAGCATATCTGTTTTAGCCGATCCGCCTCCCACTGATAATTAATATTCCTGTTTTTCTGGTCCGATACATGAAGAAGTCTGCCTTCCTCATCCCGGTCCAGTTCCCACCCTTCTTCCGGGTCGCTGCTGTTACTGTCTTCCGCTGTTCCTTCCTCTGCGGCATCATCCGCATCATCCTCAGGATCATCGTCCGCACTGTCTTCCGCAGCAGCTCCCTGCTCCGGCAGTTCTTCATCTTCGAGCCAGATCCCGTCGTCCGGATCGACTCCGGACAGGATCCCTGCTGTGAAGTCTTCTTCGGTTTCTCCAGATGTCTCCTCCGCCTGATAAAAAACTTCCGCACCGCTGATGATCAGTCCGTCGATGCCTTCCAGAAGAGAAAGCAGCTCCCGTACCGCGTCGTCACCTGTCCTGAATGCGGCGAACTTCCTGAGGCTCGGAAGGAGCCGGTCAAAGTGAAGCTCCCCGTTTTCACAGGAGACCTGCAGCCCCCTCTTCATGACCTGTCCCATCAGCCTTCTTTGCCGGTCTACGCCGACAGCATCGAAATGATCGATGAGGATATCGATCATCTTTTTCTCCAGGGAAGCCGCCGTCAGATTCAGGCTGCCGTTCAGCTCTCCTCCGCCCCGGCTGCCTCTTCCCCGGCTGCCCCTCCGCCGTCTGCTCCCGGAAGAACGGGAGGAAGTTCCGGTGGAAGAAAGAACGGAGGCTGCCGCAGTTCCGTCAGGAACAGGTCCGGTACCGGCGGCATCGCCCCCGGAAAGGTTTCCCGGGAGGAGGAGTCCGTTTCTCTCCTCCGGTATGTCTGCCGGAAGCAGACCTTCCTTCGGGATCTGCTCCAGCGCGAACAAGGAATCAAAGTACTCCCTGATCCGGTCATAGGGTTTCGCGCTCTCCGCCGTGCTCACCCAGGACACCGTGTGGGTCTGCTCGTCCAGGACGATCTCCCCCACGTAATACCCCCGGGACCGGAGAAGATCGATGCCGGAAAGATACCCCTTGTCCCGGCTCATGATGAGGTGCATCGCCTTGGGGTGGCGCTCCACGTTCATTCCGAGGTGGGTCATGATACAGAAATCCATGGCGTTCGGTCTGCCGTTTCTGCAGGCGATAAACCGGATCCCGCACCGTGCCCCCGCGATCTGATCCATCTCAGCGAAAGAAAGCTTCGGCGACTTCACTGAGTAAAAGATCGTCACCTTCCAGGACTTCCCCATTTTGCTTACAAGGTCGATAAAGCTCAGGCCTGTGTTTTCCGTGTCGACATATAGATATTTTTTCATGACGTTAACTTTATCCCGTTTTTACTTCTCCGTAAACCCCCTCGGGCAAAAGCGGTTCACGAAAGCTGACTGACAGCGCGGTCCGCCAGGGTATTCATTTTCTTCACTGCATCCTCCTTAAGATCGATCTCCAGCGCATGCAGCGTATCCTTCAGGCTTTCCATGCGGCGCGCGCCGATCAGAAGGTTCATCAGCGGAGTCTGTGCTTTCAGCCAGGCGATGCAGAGAACCGGAACGCTGCAGCCGTACTGCTCCGCGACCGGCTTCAGTCCTTCGATCAGATCAAGGACCAGCGGTATGTTCTTCTCCTGGAACCATTTGTTATTGCTTCTGTTGTCGTTTTTCCAGGTCGCTATACCGGCGTGAAGCTTCCCGGCAAGAGCGCCTCTTTCCAGCGGTGAGTGACACTGGAACGTAATATCGTGTTTTTCACAGATTGCCCTGATCTGTTCCACTTTCTTCCGCATCAGCAGGTTTGCTTTTTCCTGCAGTAAGTCGACTCTTCCGTATCTGAGGGCAGTCTCCACCACCAGCTCCGGGGTCTTTGAACCCAGGATGTTCGAAAAGCCTGCACAGCGGATCAGTTCCCGGTTCTTCAGTTCTTCCAGAGCCTCCATGGTCTCGCCGATCTGATCCAGCTCCGGACATCTGTGCACGATCAGGCAGTCGATATAATCCGTCTTCAGCCTGCGGAGAGATTCCTCGCAGTCCCGGATCAGCTCTTCCTTTCTGTAGCACCGGAAGACCTGTTTCCCGTCCCGCTCATATTCCATGATGCCTTCTTTTACGCGCCAGTTAAGGGAACATTTTGTAGAAACATACAGCTTTTCCCGGTCCTTCCGGATCACTTCTGAAAGAAGCCTCTCACTCCTCCCTGTTCCGTAGACCGGCGCCGTGTCAAAACCCGTGATCCCATACTCCCGGGCTTCCTGCAGAAACCGGACCAGCTCCGCGTCATCGCCGGTCGTATCCTGCCAGGAGGTTCCGCCTCCCAGCGCGAATGTGCCAAGGATCATTTTCGGTGCTGTCACATTGCTTTTCCCGATCTGCATCATCTGAATCATCTCCGCTCCTCCTGTCTGCTTGTTTTTATAATACCCTATCAGGGACAGGATGAAAAGTTCGTAAGGAAACCTGCAATGTTATAATCTCTCATAAAAAAGTCCTGAAGAAATACGGATGTACTTCTTCAGGACCTGTGATCCAGGGTAAAACGTCTGCCATTCTTCACTTATCCTGCGAAAAGATCGCCAGGAAAAGAAAAAACGGATAAGCAACATAGAGCGGAAAAATATATCTGAAATTACTTACAGGGCCTGCCATATATGTAGCCCAAAGGAATAAATAGGGAATGAAACAAGCATAATACTTTTTTCTGTTTTGTCTTATCATCACTGTAATACAAAACAGCAGCACCCATATAGGGAGTGCAATGGAATAAAGCATCGACATATAAGCCGGTTTGTCTGAAAACAGCTGATACTTAGCGAATAATTCGTATATTTTCAGCAGGCGCGGAGCCTTGCTGAGTCGCTGCACAGGGTAGAAATCCAGTTTTCTAATGCCGCTCTCTATAAATTCCCTCTTGGAATATGGATCCACCGATTTCGCTCCGATATACCAGTATGGAATATTTAATTCGAGAAAAGCATCAATATATGCCGCCGGATGTTTCTTTAACAGTCGAATCCATAGATGAACAAATTCTTTTTTATGATCGCTGAAATACGACGTATTGAACTTGTTTTTAACCGGATCTGCAAATCTGGGATTATATAAAGAGTCTATGGATTCATATGGTATAAAATCATCTATCTGGGTTTTCTCTTCTTCAGAAATCGTTTGATCGTCAGTAACTACAGTCCTGCATATCTGCTGTATCGGAACACTCAGCATTTCACGAGAATTACCAGGACCTATTCCCATCCGGTCATAAACCGGACCATTAATAAAACAATACCCGAAAAATGAAATGATCAAAACGGACATCAGCTGCAGGCGGAATTCTTTTTTTATTATGATCATCATGACATAGCTTAAAACCAGAACATATATCATATTGTTTCGGAGCAGGCAGGCAAGGATGTTCAATATGATCAGCGCTGTTATGTACCGCAGATGATTGAAAAAAACTCCTGAATCCTTCTCCATTCGATAATAAAGAATTGTCAAAGCAGTCAGAACAGCGGCAAACAGTACATCTTTTGTCATAGCCAAAGACATTATGCCCATCACCGGATTAAGCGCAATAAAACTGAAGCTGAATAAGGAAAACAGAAAAAAAGGTTGCTGCATCGCTATAATACACAGCATATATGCAAGCACGAACGACAGAACTGTCATCTGCATAATTGAATATAGAGCAAGCGCAGGCACATTTATAATACTGCCAAGATCAATGCATGACTTCCAGATAAATGTATGCAGCGGTGGATGAAAGCGGGAATTGTTCATAATACCAAACACTATTTTAGTCTGAGTGTGCGAATCATAACTGAGAATTCCTGGATAATAGGCCAGAAAGACAGGAAACCATGACAGAAAAACACCTGCCCAGATCAGAAAAAAACGCAGGACCGGCCGAATCTTGATGACATTCACTTGCTTTTCAAAAGAACGTTTCTGCAAGATAATGATCCATCTGAGGATCAGCTTTTCAAATAAAAGATAAATGATCACGCTTAAAGCTGACGTTTTCAGGAAGAACAGAAATAATACTCCTGCGTTTTCAAATATATGCTCTATTTGATTCTTCGTATATAATTCGCTTCCCACCATACAATCCAATGAAAACAAAACAGAAAAAATCAGGGATGTAATTCTGTTGCCGTCCTCATTAGTGCTGTTACGTCTTCTTCCACAAAGCATAATCATCCTTTCCGGCACCGACTTTCATTTATACATAAAAAAAAGAGCTTCTGGCCGGACTCGAACCGGCGACCCACGCATTACGAATGCGTTGCGCTACCAACTGCGCTACAGAAGCTTCTTTACTCTTAAAAAAACAGAACAGATTTTACTCTGTTCTGTTTTCCGTGACCGATCCGGGAATCGAACCCGGGTTTGAGCCGTGAGAGGGCTCCGTCTTGACCGCTTGACCAATCGGCCTTACTGCTATTTCATTATACATCAGCTTTTCTGATTTGTAAACCTGATGTAAGTCGAGGCGACAAGATTCGAACTTGCGGCCTCAGCGTCCCGAACGCTGCGCTCTACCAAACTGAGCCACGCCTCGATCTTTCCGTACCGAGGCTCTCGCCTCAGCACTTCGATAGTATACCCAAAAGGTGCTGGAAAGTCAATAAAAACTTTTAAAAACTTCGCACGGCGGGTGGCTGCCCTGAGGCAGTGCCGCCCGCCGCGTTTCTCATGCTTTTACTTCACAACAAAGTTGATGATCTTGTTCGGGACATAGATCTCCTTGACCAGGGTCTTTCCTGCCAGATAGGACGCCACCTTCTCGTTGGCCTTTGCCAGGGCGAAGGCTTCTTCCTTGGGTGCGCCGGTGGGGATGTCCACGGAAGCACGGGCCTTGCCGTTGATCTGCACGCCGACAGCAACGGTCTCGTCCACGGTCTTCGCCTCGTCGTACTCCGGCCATGCGGAAACGGTCAGGAAGCCCTCTCCGCCGATCTGCTCATAGATCTCCTCGGTGATGTGCGGCGCGAAGGGAGAAAGGAGCTTCAGGAAAATGATCAGCTGCTCTCTTCCGATCTTTCCGACTTTGCCGATGTCGTTGATCAGCGTCATCAGGCAGGCGATGGCAGTGTTGAACTTCATCTCCTCGATGTCGGAGGACACTTTCTTGATAGCCTTGTGAATGCCGGACTCCAGTTCCTTCACCGGTTCTTCCGTCATGATGTCCTTCAGCGCGAAGACTCTCTCCAGGAAGCGGCGGCAGCCCTTCACGGAGCTGTCGTTCCACGGAGCAGCGCTGCCGTAGTCGCCCATGAACATAACGTAGACTCTCAGGGTATCTGCGCCGTAATCCTTCACAATATCCAGCGGATCCACCACGTTGCCCCTGGACTTGGACATCTTCTCGCCGTCAGAGCCGAGGATCAGGCCCTGGTAGCTTCTCTTCGCGTAGGGCTCCGGTGTGGAGACCTCGCCGATGTCGTACAGGAAGTGATGCCAGAAGCGGGAATAGATAAGATGTCTCGTGACATGCTCCATACCGCCGTTGTACCAGTCGACCGGCATCCAGTATTTGATCTTCTCCGGATCTGCAAATGCCTTGTCATTGTGCGGGTCGCAGTAACGGAGGAAATACCAGGAGGAACCTGCCCACTGGGGCATGGTATCAGTCTCTCTCTTCGCGTCGCCGCCGCACTTCGGGCACTTGCAGTTCACAAAGGACTCTACTTTTGCGAGGGGAGACTGTCCGTCTTCGCCCGGGCGGAAGTTTTCCATCTCCGGAAGACGGAGCGGCAGCTCCTCGTAGGGAACGCCTACCACGCCGCACTTCGGGCAGTGGATCAGCGGAATGGGCTCGCCCCAGTAGCGCTGGCGGTTGAAAGCCCAGTCCTTCATCTTGTACTGCACGCCCTTGGTGCCAAGGCCCTTCTCCTCCAGCCAGTCGATCATCGCCTGGATGGAATCCTTCTTGTTGTCATAGGCATTCAGGAATTCGGAATTGATCATCTTCCCGTCGCCGGTGTAGGCTTCTTTGGAGATGTCGCCGCCCTCAATGACCTGGATGATGTCCACGCCGAACTTCTTCGCGAAATCATAGTCTCTCTGGTCGTGGGCCGGGACAGCCATGATCGCGCCGGTGCCGTAGCCCATCATGACATAGTCCGCGATAAAGATCGGGACTTCCTTGCCGTTCACGGGATTGATCGCGGTGAGGCCTTCGATCTTCAGACCGGTCTTGTCCTTCACAAGCTGGGTGCGCTCAAACTCCGTCTTCTTCGCGCACTCTTCCCTGTAAGCCTTGACAGCGTCCATGTTGGAGATGCGGTCCGCAAACTGGTCGATCAGCGGGTGCTCCGGCGCAAAGACCATGAAGGTCACGCCGAACAGCGTATCCGGTCTGGTGGTGTAGATCTCCACCTTCTCATCGGTATCCTTCAGCGGGAATTTCACGAAAGCACCGGTGGAGCGGCCGATCCAGTTGATCTCCTGCTGTTTGATGTTGTCCGGATAGTCCACGTCGTCCAGTCCGAACAGCAGCTTGTCAGCGTAATCGGTGATCTTCAGATACCACACGTCCTTCGGCAGCTGGATGACGTCGCTGTGGCAGATATCGCACTTGCCGCCCTGGGAATCCTCGTTGGAAAGAACAACTTTACAGGACGGGCAGTAGTTCACCAGCGTCTTGTTCCTGAACACCAGGCCGTGGTCAAACAGCTTCAGGAAGATCCACTGGGTCCACTTGTAGTAATCCTCCTTGGAAGTATCCACGGTGCGCGTCCAGTCAAAGGAAAAGCCAACGCTCTTCAGCTGGTTGGAGAACTTCTCAATATTCGCGTCCGTGATGACGCGCGGATGCGTGTTCGTCTTGATGGCGTAGTTCTCTGTCGGAAGACCGAACGCGTCATATCCGAGCGGATTCAGGACGTTGTAGCCCTGCATTCTCCGCTTTCTGGAGATCACCTCAATGCTGGAATATGCCTTGATATGGCCCACATGCATGCCGGCGCCGCTGGGATACGGGAACTCCACCAGTCCGTAAAACTTCGGCTTCTTTGAGAAATCCTCGGCGTGGAACAGTCCAGCCTCTTCCCACTTCGCCTGCCACTTCGGCTCGATCTTCTTGTAATTATATTCCATGTTCTTCACCTTTCTGTGACGCTGTAATTCTCATCTCTGCCGGGATGCCGGCTAAACATAAATTGTAAATTCTGCTCCTGTATTTGTCAACCAAAGTACCGTCCCAGCGCAGGGGCTGCACGGCAGGGTACAGTGCCAGTTATGCTGTCCGACCCTGGTACAGCTGAAAAGCTTTCATGAATAGAAGTGGTCACGAAACGAATCATTTTGAAAAAAATGAACACACTATTTGATCGATATTGATTCCCCATGCGTAATCATGATCTTATTTGATCTGAATTGGAACCTGTTTTTCATGCACCTCTCTATCCGGGCCAGATATAATCAACATTTTCAATACAAATGTCTGTTTATCGACCCTGAAGACTATATTTGACCGAATCTGGAGGCTCTGAAATGTGTTCACATTTTCCGAAAACTGATAAAACGTGACCATCCCGCCTGATCCGCCGCCATTCTGCACACAGTTCAGTCTTACACCCTGTTTCGCAGCTCCCGCGATCCTGCGAACATTCGGGATCCGCTGCCTTCTGACCCTTGGACCCTTACATCATATCGAAAATGGACAGCTGGTTCGACTCGGGCAGGTTCTTAAGGATCCCCAGTCTGCAGAGCAGGTCGCAGGTCGTCTGGCCCGTCCCGGTACGCGTTTTGAAATCATCCTTGGAGATGAAGGCGCCCCGGGCTGCCGCTGCCACGATCTGCTGCGCGGCGGACTCCCCGAGTCCGTCGATGGAGGTCAGAGACGGCATGATCTTCCCGTCGATGATGGAGAAGTGCGTGGCCTTCACCCGGTAGATGTCGATGGGCAGGAACTCGAAGCCCCGGGCGTACATCTCCTGCACGATGCGGCCGTCCTTCACCATGTCCTCTTCCTTCGGGGAAAGCTTCTCTTCCTTGCTTCCGGAATTCTGCCGCCGCTTCAGTTCCGCGAGGAAATGCTCCAGCTTCGCCCTGCCCCCGCACATGATCTCGTAGGAGAAACCGGTGGCGCGGATGGTGAAATACGCGGTGTAATACTCCAGCGGATAAAAGATCTTGCAGTAGCCGATGCGCCAGGCCATCATGACATAGGCCGCGGCGTGGGCCTTCGGGAACATGTACTTGATCTTCTTGCAGGACCAGATGTACCAGTCCGGCACATCGTGTTCCTTCATATGGGCTTCCCAGTCGCCGTTCAGGCCCTTGCCCTTTCGGACGGACTCCATGATCTTGAAGGACTCCTGCGGATCCATGCCTTTCTTGATCAGGAACAGCATGATGTCGTCACGGGTGCAGATGGCGGTCTGGATGGTGGCGGTCCCTTCGCTGATCAGCTTCTCCGCGTTGCCCTGCCAGACGTCTGTCCCGTGGGACAGTCCTGAGATGCGGACCAGGTCGGAAAAGCCCTTCGGCTTCGCCTGGATGACCATGTTCATGGCGAAGTCCGTGCCAAACTCGGGAATACCCAGGGCTCCGAGTTTGCAGCCCAGGATGTCGTCCGGCGTCACCTTCAGGGCCGAGGTGTTCTGGAACAGGCTCATCACTTCTTTGGAATCCAGCGGAATGTCCTTAACGGGGTCGATGCCCGTCAGATCCTGCAGCATGCGGATCATGGTGGGATCCTGGTGTCCCAGGATGTCGAGCTTCAGGAGATTGTGGTCGATAGCGTGATACTCGAAATGCGTCGTGATGATCGGCGTCGTCATATCATTGGCCGGGTGCTGCAGCGGCGTGAAGGAGTAGATGTTCTCTCCTTTCGGAAGCACGACGATGCCTCCCGGGTGCTGCCCGGTGGTCCGCCGGACGCCGACGCAGCCTTTGACCAGACGGTTGATCTCGCAGTATCTCTTCCGCTCCCCGTGCTCCTCAAAATAATTCTTTACGTAGCCGAAAGCTGTCTTGTCAGCCAGGGTGCCCACGGTTCCGGCCCGGAAGGTCTGCCCTTTGCCGAAGATCACCTCGGTGTAGGCGTGGGCGGAGGACTGGTTCTCACCCGAGAAGTTCAGGTCGATATCCGGCTCCTTGTCCCCCTTGAATCCCAGGAAAGTCTCGAAGGGAATGTCAAACCCGTCTTTTTTCAGCTTCGCGCCGCACTTCGGGCACACCGCGTCCGGCATGTCACAGCCCGCCGTGCCGGCATAGCTCTTCGGGATCTCGGAATCAAAATCCGAGTACTGGCACTCCGGGCAGAAGTAATGCGGCGGCAGCGGGTTCACCTCCGTGATCCCCGCGGTGTAGGCCACGAAGGAAGATCCCACGGATCCGCGGGAGCCAACCAGATATCCTTCGGAGTTGGAATGCAGCACCAGCTCCCGGGCGATGATGTACATGACAGCGAAGCCGTTTTTTATGATGGATCCAAGCTCCTTCTCCAGCCGGTTCTGAACGATCTCCGGCAGCGGCTTGCCGTACTGCTCGTAGGCCTTTTCATAACAGAAATGTGTCAGCTTCTTGTCGGAATCCGCGATGACGGGCGGACACTTGTCCGGCCGCACCGGGGAGATGTTCTCCACCATGGCGGCGATGCGGCGGGTGTTGGTGATCACCACCTCTTCGCACTTGTCCGGGCCGAGATACTCGAATTCCTTCAGCATCTCCTCCGTGGTCCGGAGGTAGAGTGGAGGCTGGTTATCCGCATCCGGGTACTTGTTGCCGAAGAAGATCATCCGCCGGTAGATCTCGTCCTCCGGGTTCATAAAATGGACGTCACAGGTGGCGACCACCGGCTTCATCAGCTCTTCTCCCAGCCGCACGACACGGCAGTTCAGCTCCTTCAGATCGTCCTCGGAGTCCACGGCGTAGTGGTCGTCCCCGATCATAAAGAGATTGTTGCCGAGGGGCTGGATCTCCAGATAATCGTAGAAGGAGGCGATGCGGTTCACTTCGTCCGGGCTTTCGTCCCGGAGCAGCGCCTGGTACAGTTCACCCGCTTCACAGGCACTTCCGATCAGCAGTCCTTCGCGGTATTTCTGCAGCTCGCTCTTCGGGATCCTGGGTCTTCGGTTGAAATACTTCAAGTTCGAATCGGAGACCAGGCGGTAAAGGTTCACGCGGCCGATCTCGTTCCGGACAAGGATGATGACATGGTACGTGTTCATCTTCCGCACCAGGTCCGGGTTGGTCTCACCCAGAGCGCTGACCTCCTTCAAGGTGGAGATCCCGCGCTCCCTGAGCATTTTTACGAAGCACATGAAGATGTCCGCCGTGCAGGCAGCATCGTCCACGGCCCTGTGATGATGATCCAGGGAGACGCCCAGCTCCTTAGCCACCGTGTCCAGCTTGAACCGGTTCAGCCGCGGCAGAAGAATGTGCGCCAGGCTGACAGTATCCAGGATGGCCGGATGATACGGCAGTCCCAGGCGCTTCGCGTTCTCCCGGATAAAGCCGGTGTCAAAGGAGGCGTTGTGGGCCACCACAGCGCATCCCTCGCAGAATTTCAGGAATTCCGGAAGCACCGTTTCGATCCCCGGGGCGTCCGCCACCATGGCGTCGTTGATGGTGGTCAGTTCCTCAATGCGGAACGGGATCGGCACATGCGGGTTCACAAAGGTGGAAAACCGGTCTGTCACCACACCGTTTTCGATCTTTACCGCGCCGATCTCAATGATCTGGTTCTTCACCGCCGAGAAGCCGGTGGTCTCGATATCGAACACCACGAAGGAGGAGTCCAGCGTCAGGTCTCCCGGATTGACCACCAGCTCTTTCAGGTCGTCCACCAGATAGCCTTCGACGCCGTAGATGATCTTCGGCATCTCTCCCTGCTTTCCCTGGACAGCGTGCCATGCCTCCGGGAAGGCCTGCAGGTTGCCGTGGTCTGTGATGGCGATGGCGTCCATTCCCCACTTTTTTGCCTGCTTGATCAGGTCCTTCGCGGAGGTGACTGCGTCGAGGTCGCTCATCTTTGTGTGGCAGTGGAGCTCCACACGCTTCAGCGGGGCTTTGTCCTTCCGATCGTTCAGCGTGAACGGGTCGCATTTCCGGATGCCCCGCACAGATCCGATGGTCAATTCTCCGTCCCGGGGGTCGATATTCGTGGTCCCCCTCAGGCGGATGAAGTTTCCATCCTTGATCACAGCCTTGAACTGGTCCAGCTCCTCTCCTTCTCCCCGGAAAAAGAGCTTTACCATGATGGAGTCCGTGAAATCCGTCAGAGAAAAAATGAACAGAGTGCTCTGGCTCTTCTCGATGAACCGCATGTCCGTGTCAAAGATCTGTCCCCGGATCGTCACTTCACCCATGACGTTCACGATATCCCTGATCGGGATGAACTGGTCGTCAAAATCCCTTCCGTACAGAACGTCAGGGTTTTCCGGCTTCCGCTGGCTGCTCCATCCGTTCTTCCGCTCCTGCCAGGATCTGCCGGCGCGGTTCTTCTCTCTGGCAGGACGTTTTGCTTCTGCGCCGGAACCGTTCTTTCCGCGGTTCCCGTTCGTCTTCTCCTTCCCGGTGCCGGCGCTCTTTGCTGTTTTTTCAGCGGCGGCATCCCGGGCCCCTGTTTCCGGGGCGGCGCCCTGGGCTGCGGGATCGATCAGGAACGCCTCTTCCTTTTCCTCCCGGACTCTTCCGGGCGCCTCCGCCACCTCGGGCTCATCATTTCTCTCCGGCAGTATATACGGAACGAACCGGGTGCGGACGGTGAGCTCTGTCCCGCACCGGTCCCGGAAGATCTCCTCCTTGAGGAAGCGCTTCAGATCGTCCAGGACAGTGCGGTTCAGGGACATGTCCTCCACCGGGAACTCCATCACATCCGGTTCGGGGAAACTGATCTCCGCCCGGTGAAGAATACGGTAGGCGATCAGGTTCCTGTGCTGCAGTTCTGACAGGATACTTTCTTTATACGCATCAAAAAGAGTCTCCGGCGTGAAGCTGCCGGAGAGCACGAAATGTTCTTTTATTTTTACTTTCAGATTCTTGCCGGGGAACATCTGCCTCGTCATCCCCTGTTCCATCTCCCGGAACATACTGCTCTGCACGAGCCTGGGGCATTCCAGATAAATGGTCAGGCTGGAATAATCGTCCGCTACCGTGACCCGCTCCACCTGCAGAAGATCCGCCAGCGCAGCCAGATGTCCCTCCGGACTGTACTGGGGGAATACCTCATGAAACTGTTTCATTGCTTCTCCCTTCGGGCCCTCTCCAGCTCTTCCTTCAGAGCCGGCAGAAGTTCCTCTTCGGGCAGTGTCCGGACCACCTCACCCTTCCGGATGAGCAGACCCGTTCCTTTGCCTCCGGCGATGCCGAAGTCCGCCTCCTTCGCCTCACCCGGGCCGTTCACCACGCAGCCCATCACAGCTACGGTGAGATCCAGGTCGTCGTAGGCAGCCACCAGCTTTTCCGCCTTCTCCGCGAGACCGATGAGGTCGATCTGGGTCCGTCCGCAGGTGGGACAGGAAACAAGCTCGATCCCGCCCTTTCTGAGGCCCAGGGTCTTCAGGATCTGTTTGGCGCAGCGCACCTCTTCCGCCGGATCCCCGGTCAGAGAGACGCGCACAGTGTCTCCGATCCCCTCATGGAGGATGATGCCGAGACCCACTGAGGACTTGATGGTGCCGCGCTTTACCGTCCCGGCTTCTGTGATCCCCACGTGCAGCGGGTGGTCCGTCTGTTCTGCGATCAGCTCGTGGGCCCGGATGCACATTCCCACATCCGAAGATTTGATGCTGATCACCAGGTTGTCATAGCCGAAGCGCTCTATGATCCGCACCTTGTCCATGGCGGATTCCACCAGACCTTCCGCCGTCACGCCGCCGTACTTTTCCACCAGTTCCTTTTCGAGGGAGCCGGAATTCACGCCCACGCGGATGGGAATGTCACGCTGCTTCGCACATTCCACCACAGCCCGGATCCGGTCCTCGCTGCCGATGTTGCCGGGGTTGATCCGGATCTTGTCCGCCCCGTTTTCCATGGCGGCAATAGCGAGGCGGTAATCAAAGTGGATGTCCGCCACCAGGGGGATGGAGATCCCGTTCCGGATCTCCCGGATCGACCGGGCTGCCTCCATGGTCGGGACTGCGACGCGGATGATGTCGCAGCCCTCCTCCTCAAGTTCCCGGATCTGGGCGATCGTCGCTGCCGCGTCCTCGGTCTTCGTGCTGCACATGGACTGGATCAGCACCGGATTTCCGCCGCCGATCACTCTGTTTCCGATCTTAACTGTCTTTGTATTATCTCTGTATGCCATAATTTTAATTTTTTCAGAAAAAGATCCTTCCGATATCATGCATCATGATCACAGCCATCAGTGCCATCAGAAGCACAAAGCCCGCGAAATGGACCGCGCCCTCCAGAGAGCGGTTCACCGGCCTGCGGAGGACCAGCTCTACGAAACAGAACAGGAGCCGTCCGCCGTCCAGCGCCGGCAGCGGGAGCAGATTCATGACGCCAAGGTTCGCGCTGAGAAGCAGCGCTACATTCATCAGATTCAGCAGCACCGTAAAGAGACCGAAGGCTTTCGTTTCCTCCACTGTCTCCCCGATGCTTTCCACGATCCCGACGGGGCCGGTGATATTGTCTGGCGAGATCTTTCCTCGCACCATCATCTGCAGACCGGTGATGACGGAGGTGACATTGAACCGGACCTCCTGCAGCGAATAGTAAAGGAGTTTTCCCGCTCCTTCCACCGGCTCTCTCCGGCCGCTGCACACGATGCCGATCATGTACCGCTCCTCCTCACTGTTGTACTTCGGTGTGAGATGGAACGACAGCTTTTCACTGCCCCGGCGCACACTCACGTCCACCGGCTCGTCCTTGTGAAAATACAGCCAGGTCTGCAGATCCCGGAAGAAGACGACCTTGCTGCGGTTCATCCCGATGATCTCATCCCCGGTCTGAAGTCCCGCTTCTTCCGCCGGATAACCGGGCGTCACATCTGTCAGGACACAGCGGTCCACGCCCGCCTGGGACAGAATGACTCCTGCCAGAAGAAAAGCCAGGAGAAAGTTGAAAAAAGGACCCGCAAAGAGCACCAGCATCCTCTGCCACACCGGCTTTGACGCCAGGCTTCCTTCCACATCCCCTTCATCCTCCTCATCCTCTCCGACCATGCTGCAGTAGCCTCCGATGGGGAGGCCCCGGAGGGAGAACAGTGTATCCTTTCCCTGGACGGAGAAGAGTTTCGGGCCCATGCCTACGGAGAACTCCACCACCTTGACGCCGCATGCCCGGGCCGCGATAAAATGTCCGAACTCGTGGAATACCACCAGAAGTTCAAAGACGATCAGTGCAATCAGAATATTCATATCTTAAATCTTTCTGCCAGCCACGTCTCAGTGTTTTTGCGGATCGCCAGGATATCCTCCACCTGCGGGTCGGAAAGGATTCCCACCTTCTCGTGCTGCTCCATGGAAGAGGCGATCATTTTCGCGATATCGCCCCATCCGATCTTCTTCTCCAGAAAAGCCCGGACTGCGGCTTCATTTGCCGCGTTGAAAACGGTCGGCATACTTCCGCCTGTTTTCCCCGCTTCGTAGGCAAGCTTCAGGCCGGGAAACTTCTTCATATCCGGCGCCGCGATCTCAATGCTCTTCATGGCAGCGAAGTCCAGACGGCCGCCCCCGAGGAACCTTCTCTTCGGGTAATAGAGCGCGTACTGGATGGGAAGCTTCATGTCCGGGACACCGAGCTGGGCGA
The DNA here is from genome assembly GCA_902780465.1 of uncultured Lachnospiraceae bacterium. Taxonomy (GTDB): domain Bacteria; phylum Bacillota; class Clostridia; order Lachnospirales; family Lachnospiraceae; genus Moryella. The sequence continues at coordinate 14,165 of CACZFV010000008.1, read as the reverse complement.
TGACAGCTCCGTCCTCATATTCCACCATGGAATGGATGATGCTCTGAGGCTGGATCACCACCTGGATGTCTTTGTAATCCACATTGAACAGCCAGTGGGCCTCCATGACCTCAAGGCCCTTGTTGACCATGGTGGAGGAATCGATAGTGACCTTCTTTCCCATGCTCCAGTTCGGATGCTTCAGAGCATCCTCCAGCGTTACCTTCTTCAGTTTTGCCGCCGTGTAATTCCGGAAGGGACCGCCGGAAGCCGTCAGCAGGATCTTCGCGATGCGGTTCTTTTTGTTTCCCCGAAGACTCTGAAAGATCGCGGAGTGTTCCGAATCCACCGGAAGAATGCGGACCCCGCGTTCCTTCGCCAGAGGCATGATGATATGCCCTGCACAGACCAGCGTCTCCTTGTTCGCCAGTGCGATGTCCTTGCCGCAGCGGATCGCCGCAATGGTCGGCTCGATGCCGATCATTCCCACGATCCCGGTCACCACCGTGTCGGCCTTTTCGACTGTCGCTGCGGCGATGATCCCTTCCTTGCCGGAAAGGACTCTGGTCCTGGTATCAGCGACCCGGACAGAGAGCTCCTTCGCCTTTTCTTCGTTCCAGACCGCGGCGATCCTGGGGCGGAATTCCCTGATCTGCTTCTCAAGAAGGTCGATGTTGGAACCTGCGGCGACCGACTCCACCCGGATATCCCCGTTCGCCCTGACGATCTCCAGCGTCTGAGTCCCGATGGACCCTGTAGAACCGAGAACAGCTATCTTTTTCATATTGGAATCCTTTATTTTATGATTGTATTTGCTCCAGCTTTCTTACACGAGCTGTCCATACAGGAACAGGGCGAAGCAGATGGCCGGTGCAGTGAACAGCATACTGTCGAACCGGTCCAGCACGCCTCCATGGCCCGGGATGATATCTCCGTAATCCTTGACGCCATGGTCCCGCTTGATGGCAGACGCCGCCAGATCTCCCACCTGAGAGATCACCGCACTGATCAGGCAGGCGATGAAAAACGCGAGGCAGGGGTTGATCACCTCTTCCACAGCCTCCCCCACGAGCGCTCCGTAGACAGCGCCGAGAATGCCTGCGCCGATGGCTCCGCCGATACAGCCCTCCAGAGTTTTTTTCGGGCTGAGGACCGGTGCGAAATGATGCCTTCCGAACAGCATCCCCACGACGTAGGCGCAGGTGTCGCAGCCCCAGCTGGAAAGAAAGATCAGCCAGACCAGATACTTTCCGTCATGCATGACGCGGACCTTGTACACATAGGAGAACATGACAACGGTGTAAAGGATCCCGAACAGTCCGACAGTGACCTGTTCCGTCCGGTACCTGGGATAGGTGAACACGAACACCGCCATCAGCCCCATCATGACCCCGATCAGAACCGGCAGCCCGTAGGTGACGTCTCGGAACCAGAGCAGCGCGTAGTAGGCGGCGCCTCCGGCGTACCCGATGAAACCGATGGGTTCCTTTTCCATATTGACGACACGGTACAGCTCAAACAGTCCCACCATGGAGACAGCCATCATCACAAAGAAAAGCAGCGCACCGCCCCGCATGATCACCAGGACCGCAAGAAGGACCAGAGCGATTCCGCTGATCAGCCTGGTCTGGAACTTCCTGCTTTTCAGTATCTCCAGAAGACGGTCCATAATTATGCCTTTCTGCCTCCGAAACGCCGTTCTCTTCCGTTGTACGCGATGATCGCGTCCTCCAGCGCCGTCATGCTGAAATCCGGCCACAGAAGATCCGTAACATAGATCTCGCTGTAGGCGATCTGCCACGGAAGGAAATTGGAGATGCGCAGCTCCCCGCTGGTCCGGATCAGGAGATCCGGATCCGGGATCCCCGCAGTATCAAGGTGATCCGCGACGAACTTCTCCGTCACCGTTTCGTCGATGTCAAATGGGTGTTCCGTGTAGGAGTGCATCATCCGCCTGACCGCCCGGGCGATCTCGTCCCGGCCGCCGTAGTTGATAGCGATCACGAAGGTCATCTTTCTGCAGTGTGCCGTCTCCCGGATCAGCTGGTCGATCCCGGCGATCAGATCCGGCGCAAAACGGCTCTTGTCACCGATCATCAGGCACCGGCAGTCTTCTTCCTTCGCGATCCCGATCAGCTTCTTCAGATAGATGCGGAACAGGTTCATCAGCGCGCTGACTTCTTCTTCGCTCCGCTTCCAGTTCTCCGTGGAAAAGCCGTACACAGTGAGATATTTCACTCCGATCTTCGCGCAGTCCCTGACCGTCTGCTCCAGCGCATCGCACCCCGCCTTGTGGCCCAGTGCCCTCGGAAGTCCGCGCCGTTTGGCCCAGCGGCCGTTGCCGTCAAGGATGATGGCGATATGATCCGGAATCACTTTTCCTTCCAGTCTTCCCGGCATAATCTTTCCCCCATAAGTGGAGAGCGGACCCTATCGGCCCGCCCGCCGCAGCTTCCAAAGCTGCAAATGTTTAAACAGTCATGATCTCTTTCGTCTTGGCATCCACGGACTTGTCGATCTTTTCGATGGCCTTGTCCGTCTGCTTCTGCAGCTTCTCGGTGCCAAGATCCAGATCGTCCTCGGTGATCTCCCCGGCTTTTTCCATCTTCTTCAGATTGTCGACGCCGTCCCGGCGGATGTTTCTCACCGCGACCTTGGCAGCTTCGCCCTTCTTCTTCACGTCCTTGGAAAGGTCTTTACGGCGTTCCTCCGTGAGCTCCGGGAACACCAGCCGGATGACGCTGCCGTCATTGTTGGGGTTGATGCCGAGGTCGGATTTCTGGATGGCCTTCTCAATGGCTTTCAAAAGGCTCTTGTCCCAGGGCTGGATGACGATCATTCTCGCCTCAGGTACGGAAATGTTTCCGACCTGCTGGATCGGCGTCGCAGAACCGTAGTAGTCCACGGTCAGTCTGTCCAGAACGTGCGGATTGGCTCTGCCCGCGCGGATGGTGGCGAATTCGTCCTGCATGTACTGCACAGTCTTGCCCATTCTTTCTTCCAGCTCTTTCAGAACATCTTTCATTTCTGCCATGACTTTAATCTCCTTTATTCGACTGTCACGATTGTGCCGTTTATTTTGCCCTGCATCGCATTCGCGATGGAGTTTTCCTCATTGAGGTCGAAGATCGCCAGCGGGACATGGTTCTCCATGCAGAGAACGCTCGCTGTAAGGTCGATGACCGCAAGCTTTTTGTCGATCATCTCCTGCATGGTGATGGTGTCGTAACGCTTTGCCGAGGGATCGATCTTCGGATCTGCCGTGTAGACGCCGTCGATGGATTTTGCCAGAAGGATGGCGTCCGCGCCCACTTCCACAGCGCGGAGGGCAATCCCTGTGTCTGTCGAGAAATAGGGATGTCCGGTGCCTCCGGCAAAGAAGACCACGGTCCCCTCATTGAAATACCGGTTTGCGAGATCCACCGAGAAAAGCTCTGTCATAGTGCCACAGATAAAGGGGGACAGGATCGCTGTCTTCATTCCTTCCGCCCGGAAGATCTCAGACACATAGATACAGTTCATGATGGTGGCCAGCATTCCGATCTGGTCCGCCTTGGTCCGCGCGATCGCCTCGCTGGTGCGTCCTCTCCAGTAGTTGCCTCCGCCGGTCACGATGCCGACCTGGACTCCTGCGTCCACAGAGACCTTGACCTGCTGCGCGACGTTCCGCACTACCGCTTCGTCATATCCTTTTCCTCCGCTTCCGGCCAGTGCCTCACCGGACAGCTTCAGCATCACTCTTCCGTAATTCATGCTGTCAGCTCCTTTCCATGCAATCATATCATAAAAGCTTTCCGCTCACAATCCCGTCAGGCGCTCTCGTCCATACGGCCGGTGTACAGTCTGTAGTACCGGCCTTTCTGCGCCATCAGCTCTTCGTGGCTGCCGCGCTCCACGATGCGCCCCTGCTCCAGCACCATGATGCAGTCCGCATTTTTGACAGTAGAGAGACGGTGGGCGATGACGAAGGTGGTCCGTCCCTTCATCAGGGAGTCCATTCCCTTCTGGACCAGCTGCTCTGTCCTGGTGTCAATGGAGCTGGTGGCTTCGTCCAGGATCAGCACAGGCGGGTCTGCCACGGCAGCCCTTGCGATGGCCAGCAGCTGCCGCTGCCCCTGGGACAGGCTGGAGCCGTTCCCCCGGAGCACGGTCCTGTAGCCGTCGGGAAGCCGCCGGATAAATCCGTCCGCATTCGCGAGCTTCGCCGCGGCGATACACTCCTCGTCCGTCGCCTCCAGACGCCCGAACCGGATGTTGTCCATCACCGTCCCCGTGAACAGGTTCGTCTCCTGCAGCACCACGCCGAGGCTCCGCCGGAGATCCGCCTTTTTGATCTTCGTCACGTTGATGCCGTCATAGCGGATCTTCCCGTCCTGGATCTCGTAAAAGCGGTTGATGAGGTTCGTGATCGTCGTCTTTCCGGCTCCTGTGGAACCGACGAAGGCGATCTTCTGCCCCTTGTCGGCGTAGAGGCGGATGTCATGCAGCACCATCTTCTCCGGGACGTAGCCGAAGTCCACGCCGTCCATGACGATATCGCCCTCCAGCCGCACATAATCGATGCTTCCGTCCGCCTGGTGCTGGTGCTTCCAGGCCCACACGCCGGTCCTCTCCTTCGTCTCGGAGAGCGTCCCGTCCGGGTTCTCCCTGGCGTTCACCAGGGTGACGTATCCATTGTCCGTCTCCGGCTCCAGGTCCATGAGGCTGTAGATCCGGTCCGCGCCTGCCGCCGCCATGGCCACCGCGTTCATCTGCATGGAGATCTGGGAGAAGGGGCGGTTGAAGTTCCTGTTCAGCGTCAGGAAGGATACCAGGACGCCGATGGTCACGCCGAAACGTCCGGTGACCGCGAAGGTCGCCCCCAGCACGGCTACGATCACATAGTCCAGGTTCCCGAGCTGCACCACGATGGGCATCAGGATGTTCGCCATGGTGTTCGCCTTGTCGCTGGCAGTCCGGAGCTCTTCGTTCTTTCTCCGGAACTCCGCGATGCTCTTTCCCTCGTGGGAAAAGACCTTGATCACCTTCTGCCCGCTCATCATCTCCTCAATGTAGCCGTTTACCTCTCCCAGGTGCCTCTGCTGAAGCCCGAAGAACCGCCCGGACTGGGCAGCGATCTTTCCGGAGGCGAACAGGATTCCGAAGGTCATGCTCACGGAAATCAGCGTCAGCGGAATGTTCAGGATGCACATGCTGACGAAGACGCTGGCGATGCTGCAGATGGAGTTGATGAGCTGCGGGAAGGACTGTCCGATGAACTGCCGCAGCGTGTCCGTGTCATTGGTGTAGATCGACATGATGTCGCCGTGGGCGTGCGTGTCAAAATAACTGATGGGAAGCTTTTCCATGTGGGCAAACAGATCTTCCCTGATGCGCCGCATGGTCCCCTGTCCCACCTGCACCATCAGCCGGTTGTAGGCGAATCCGGCAAAGGCGCCCACCAGATAGATGAGAGCCATGGACCGGAGCGCCCGGAAGAGCGGTCCGAAATCCGGGTCGGCTGTCTTTGTCATGGGTATGATATAGTCGTCGATCAGTCCCCGGAGGAACAGTGTCCCGCGCACGTCCGCCACCGCCGCCACAGCGATGAAAAACACTACCGCCAGAAGCGTTCCGCCGTACATTCCGAAGATCATCCTGATCACACGGTTCAGGTTTCCGGATCCCGCGGCCTTCATCGCCTGGGATACCGTCATGTGGCGCCGTCCCTGCGGTCCTCTGCCACCTGCCATCTCAGGCCTCCTTTCCCGGCGCGTGATCGAAATCGCCGCCGCTCTCCGCCTGGGCCTCCGCCACACTGCGGTAGATCTCGTTGGTCTTCAGAAGTTCCTCGTGGGTACCAAAACCGCTGATCGTTCCCTCGTCCAGCACCAGGATCCGGTCCGCGTCCTTCACACCGGAGATGCGCTGGGAAATGATGAACTTCGTGGTGTCCGGGATCTTCTCCCGGAACGCCTTCCGGATCGAGGCATCTGTCGCGGTGTCGACAGCGCTGGTGGAATCGTCCAGGATCAGGATCTTCGGTTTTTTCAGAAGTGCCCGGGCGATGCAGAGCCTCTGGCGCTGCCCTCCCGACACGTTGGTGCCTCCCTGCTCGATGCGGGTATTGTACCCTGCAGGGAAGCTGCTGATGAAATCGTCCGCACAGGCGAGGACACAGGCCCCCCGGCACTCTTCATCCGTCGCGTTCTCATTGCCCCACCGGAGATTCTCATAAATGGTGCCTGAGAACAGTGTGTTCTTCTGGAGCACCATGCCTACCGCGTCCCGGAGGACTGTCAGATCGTATTCCCGGACATTCCTCCCGCCTACCTTCACCTCTCCTTCAGAGGTATCGTAAAGCCGCGGGATCAGACTCACCAGGGATGTCTTTGAGGAACCCGTGCCGCCCAGGATCCCGATCGTCTCCCCGCTCCGGATGTGCAGGTCGATGTCCCGGAGCACGTACTTCTTCTCCCAGCCGGTGCCCCGGATATCCGGGTCCAGCTTTTCTGCCTCCTGCACGGTCATCTTCCCCTGCCGGACAGCTTCCTTCAGCTTCTGCTTCTCGTGGTAGCGCTTCACGGCTTCAGGATTATCCCAGTCCACCGGAACTCTGCGCTTTCCGTAGGAAAAACTGACATTGCAGAAATCCACGCTGCCGTCCTTCACTTCCATCACAGGGTCCTTCGGGGACCTGACAGAGGGGATCTCGTTCAGCACTTCGGCGATGCGCCGCCCGCTGGCCAGAGACATGGAGATCATGACGAAGGCCATGGAGAGGAACATCAGCGAGATGAGAATATTCATTGTGTAGGAGAACAGACTCGTAAGTTCTCCCGTAGTCAGTCTTCCGGCAACGATCTCATGGGCGCCGTTCCAGGATATTGCAATAATGCAGGTGTAGACAGTCAGCATCATCACAGGGAAGTTGCAGACGATAAAGCTCTCCGCCCGGACGAACAGCCGGTAGATCTCCTCGATGGCTGCATTGAACCGTCCGATCTCGTAATCCTCCCGGACGAAGCTCTTCACCACCCGGATACCGGTGACATTCTCCTGGACACTGGAATTCAGGTCGTCGTACTTCACGAAGACCCTGGAGAAGGCGCTGGTGGCATGCTTCAGGATGAAGGTCAGGGCGCAGCCGAGAAAAGCGGCCGCTCCCAGGAAGATCAGGGAGAGGCGCGGGCTGATGGAGATCGTCATGCACAGCGCCAGGATCAGCATCGCGGGCGATCTCATCATCATCCGGATCATCATCTGATAGGCGTTCTGCACGTTGGTGACATCGGTCGTCAGGCGCGTGATCAGGCCCGCCGTCGAATACTTGTCAATGTTGGAAAAGGAATAGTTCTGAATGCTGACGTACATCGCGTCCCTCAGATTGGACGCGAAGCCGCTGGAAGCCCTGGAGGCGAACCTGCCCCCCGCGATCCCGAAAACAAGAGCCATCACGGCACAGAGAAGCATCATGAGTCCATAGCGGTACACCGCCCCCAGATCTCCTCTGGAGATGCCCTGGTCGATCAGTTTTGCCATGACGAAGGGGATCAGGATGTCCATCCCCGCCTCACCCAGCACGGAAAGGACAGAGAGGATCGACGCAGTCCTGTACTTCCCGATGTGCTTTGCAAGAGTTCTTACCACTGCTTTACCTCCGGACCTCATTTTCCCGCAGGAAAACCGGTTCACTGACAAAGGGACTGCGGCATTTCCAGCCGGCAGTCCCCTCTGTTAGACCTGCTTTCCGCAAGTCACGCCAGGCTCAGCGCGACCTGCATCATATCTGTGAAACTGTTCTGCCTCTCTTCGGCCGACGTTGTCTCCCCTGTCAGGAGATGGTCGCTGATCGTGAGGACTGTCAGCGCCCGCGCATTTCCGAAGGCGGCGTTCGTGTAAAGCGCCGCGGCTTCCATTTCGATGGCAAGGACACCCATGGATGCCCATTTTTTTGAAGCCTCCGGTCCTTCCGCCGGTCCGTAGAACATATCCGAGGAAAGGATATTTCCGACTTTATACCGGAGATCCATCTGCTCTGCCTTCTCCACGCCCTTCCTCAGCAGCTCGAAGGAACACACCGGTGCAAAGACGCCAGGGAGCTCCATCAGCGCCGGGAAATTGGAGGTGGTGCAGGCGCCGATGCCGAACACCAGGTCACGGATATGCACGTCCGGATGGATGGAGCCAGCAGTGCCGACGCGGATCAGGTTCTTCACCCCGTAGAAATGGATCAGCTCGTAGGAGTAGATGCCCATTGACGGGCATCCCATGCCGGTGCCCATGACAGACACCGGTCTCCCTTCATACGTCCCCGTATATCCGAACATGTTCCGCACAGAGTTGAACTGCTTCACGTCCGACAGGAAATTCTCTGCAATGTACTTCGCGCGGAGCGGGTCTCCCGGCAGAAGGATGGTCTCCGCGATCTCTCCTGCCCTGGCTTCGATATGGGGAGTCGGAACATTTGACTTTACGCTCATTCGGAATCTCCTCGCTTTTTTTAATTTATGAATAACACGGATTGCTCCGCGCTGCGCGCTCACGCGATCCTGCAAAACATTCGCGTTATTCCATGTGTCCGTCGCGGAACATGGAGAATTTGTCCATGGGATAGTTCTTCAGGTTCTCGAGGACCTTTCTGTTGTCCGCCTTCTTCAGCAGCGCCTCTCTGGAGCGCTTCAGCTCAAGCTCGGTCTTGTGCCTGGAGGGACCGCCCACGCAGCCGCCCGGGCAGGCCATGCCCTCGATAAAGTCCTCGGGCAGACGTCCGACCTTCAGAAGAGTCAGGGCCTTCTTGCACTCTGCTCCGCCGGCGCACTTCAGGAGCTTGATGTCGTCGATGCTCTCGCCTCTCTCCTGCATGCACTCCAGGACCGCATTCGCGACGCCGCCGCTGGTGGCGAAGCGCTTGCCCCAGATCGAAGACTCCTGATACTCGTCTTCCACCGGCTCCATGTCCATGTCTCTGGACAGAAGCAGAGCATGGAACTCGCCGTAAGTCATCGCGTAATCCGCGTTGTCCGGGACAGACTTGTCAGCGGTCTCGGACTTTTTCGCGACGCACGGTCCGATGAACACGGTTATGCAGCCCGGATGCATGGCTTTCAGGTATCTGGAGATCGCGCACATGGGAGATACGGTGGAGGACATGTTCTCCTCATACTGCTTCGGGAAATGCTTCTTCAGCATGTTGATGAAGCCCGGGCAGCAGGAGGTGGTCATCTTCTTGCCTTCTTTTCTCGCCTCAGACCACTCCAGGGATTCATAGGCGGCAGTCATGTCTCCGCCGAGGCCCACTTCCACCATGTCCTTGAAGCCGAGTTTAATGCAGGCGTCCTTGATGGAGGCCATGGAGATCTTTTCTCCGAACTGACCTTCTGTGGCGGGTGCGCACATCGCGTACACTTCCCTTCCCGCCTTGATGGCCTTGATGATGTCTACCAGGAAGGTCTTCGCGGAGATCGCGCCGAAGGGACAGTTGTGGATGCAGTGTCCGCAGCTGATGCACTTTGACTCGTCGATCACGCAGTAGCCGAATTCATCGTAGGAGATCGCGTCCACCGGACAAGACTTCTTGCAGGGGCGCTCCAGATGCACAATGGCTCCGAATGGGCAGGCGCTGGCGCACATGCCGCACTCCTTGCACTTCGTGGAATCGATGTGGGAACGGAACTCGCCGATGGTGATGGCGCCGAAATGGCAGGCGCTCTTACATGCCTGGCCGAGACACTTGCGGCAGTTATCCGTGACAGAATACGCGGAAAGCGGGCACTCGTCGCAGGCAGGCTGGATCACCTGCACCATGTTGCTGGAATCGGGATTATTGACAGGATTCAGACCCTCGGCGAGCCGGATCCTGTGCCGGACGATCTCTCTCTCCTTATAGATGCAGCAGCGTCCCACGGCAGGTCTCGGTCCGGGCGCTATTTTATAGACAATCTCCTCTTTATGCTCCTCATCAAGCTGGTCGTTCCATGCCAGTCTGCAGACATCCTCAATGATTTTATGCCGTACGTGGATCAAAGATTCATCGTTGGTAATCAAGACATTATCCTCCTCTGTCTTTTCATTTTCCGAAGAGCTCCTGGCCCCCGGCCCTGATAACATCATATCATAGGGAACGCAAAAAATCATTTACGAAAACAGAATTAGCGAATACAATGTTGTTACATCAATGGAAATCTGGAGGAAACAACATGGGATATATGTCTGACATTGAGATCGCGCAGTCCGTGAAGCCGAAAAAGATCACGGAGATCGCGAAAATTGCGGGAGTTGACGAAAAATACCTTGAACTGTACGGAAATTACAAAGCAAAAGTGGATTACCAGCTTCTCCGGGAGACGGACCGGAAGGACGGAAAGCTGGTCCTGGTGACCGCCATCACCCCCACGCCGGCGGGCGAAGGAAAGACCACCACTTCCATCGGTCTGGCGGACGGACTCCGGAAGATCGGAAAGAACTCTGTCCTCGCCCTGCGCGAGCCGTCCCTCGGGCCGGTGTTCGGCGTCAAGGGCGGCGCTGCCGGCGGCGGCTATGCCCAGGTGATCCCCATGGAGGACATCAACCTTCACTTCACCGGCGACTTCCACGCCATCGGCGCAGCGAACAACCTGATCGCCGCCATGCTGGACAACCACATCTACCAGAGCAACTCTCTTCGCATTGACCCGAAGCGCATCACCTGGAAGCGCTGCGTCGATATGAACGACCGTCAGCTCCGCCAGATCGTGGACGGTCTCGGCGTACGCACCAACGGCGTGGCAAGAGAGGACGGCTACGACATCACTGTCGCTTCCGAGATCATGGCAGTTCTCTGCCTCTCCTCTTCCATCACGGATCTGAAGGCGCGTCTCGGCAGGACCGTCGTCGGCGAGCTGAACGAAGGCTGCGGGCACTGCGTCCTGTGCCGCACCGGCCGGGAGAAGCGCTCCGCCCGCTATGCCGGGGAGTACTACCGCTTCCCGGACGGCACGGCGAAGGCCCGTGCGACGTGGCCCGGGGCGGCGGTGGCGCTGTACTGGCTGCTGGCGCTTGTTTACCTGCGATTCGGGCGCGCCACCAGCCATTGCATCTATGCCCTGCCCCCGTTCCTGATTGGACTGGTGCCCGGGTTCTACGCGCTGATGGGCCTCTTCACGCTGCTGCGCGCGCCGGAGCGCATGACGGTGGTGCAGCGGGAGAACGGGCCGGGGCGGCTGACGCGCTCCTTCCTGGGCTGCGGCGTGTTCGGCGCGCTGGGGGCCGCGGGCGGCGCGGTCTTTCTGACGCTGTCCGGGCAGTGGGCCGCGGGCTGGGTGGACGCGCTGCTCATGGTCAGCGCCGCCGCGTGCGCCTGGTGCGGCTTCGCGGTTTCCCGCAGAATCTATCATTCGATGGAGAAGATCGGCTGACCGGTTTTCGCTTTACATTCCCCCAACCGCCTGATATAATTGAAGAAACAAACCTATTGAATTGGAGGCATTGCCATGAACGAAGTATACGAATTCCTGAAAAAGTGCGGCACCTACTACCTGGCCACCGTGGAGGGCGACCAGCCCCGGGTGCGCCCCTTCGGCACCGTCGACCTGTTCGAGGGCAGGCTCTACATCCAGACCGGCAAGGTGAAGGATGTGTCCAGGCAGCTGCACGCCAACCCGAAGGCCGAGATCTGCGCCTTCATGGACGGCAAGTGGCTGCGCGTGGCGGGCAGGCTGGTTCCGGACGAGCGCGTGGAGGCCAAGAAGCACATGCTGGACAGCTATCCGTCCCTGAAGGCCATGTACGACGCCGAGGACGACAACACCGAGGTGCTGTACTTCGAGGACGCCACCGCCACCTTCTCCAGCTTCACCGAAGCGCCCAGAACCATCAAGTTTTAAGGAGGAAATCCCATGACCGAAAAGATCCCCGGCACCGGCGGCGAGCGCTACGTGCCCTATGCGGAGCGCACCGGCAACGAATCCATCGTCTATTTCACCCGCGACCTGTCCCCGGAGGGGCTGAAGAAGCTCTATCGCCGGGTGAACGGCCGCATCCAGGGCAAGGTGGCCGTGAAGCTGCACACCGGCGAGCAGTACGGCCCGAACATCATCCCCAGCGCCTGGGTGAAGGAATTTCTCGCCAGCGAGATCCCCGGCGCCACCATCGTGGAGACCAACACCTTCTACGAGGGCGACCGGGACACCACCGAGAAGCATCGCGAGACGCTGAAGGTGAACGGCTGGGACTTCTGCCCCGTGGACATCACCGACGAGTTCGGCACGGCAGACCTGCTGGTGCTGGGCGGCAAGTGGTTCGACCACATGAGCGTGGGCCGGGAGCTGCCCAAGTATGACTCCCTCGTCACGCTGACCCACTTCAAGGGCCACACCATGGGCGTTTCGGCGGCAGCAACAAGAACATCGGCATCGGCTGCGCAGACGGCAAGGTCGGCAAGCGCATGATCCATGCCCGGAACAGCGAGGACCCCGAGCTGGCCTGGAGCGTGGACATGGAGGAGCTGATGGAGCGCATGACCGAATCCACCAAGGCCACCGTGGACTACTTCGGCAGGCGGACCTGCTTTGTCAACGTGATGCGCAACATCTCCGTGTCCTGCGACTGCGAGGGCTGCCTGGCCGAGCCGGTGGTGACGCCAGACATCGGCATCCTGGCCTCCAACGACATCCTGGCCGTGGACCAGGCCTGCGTGGATCTGATCTACGCCCTGTCCGACGAGGACGGCGCGGCCATGCGCGAGCGCATCGAGAGCCGCCACGGCCACCGCCAGCTTTCCTACATGGACGAGCTGGGCATGGGCAACCGCAAATATATCCTTCTGGACGTGGACAAGGATGATCTGCGCATCCGGCCCGCCGACGCCGTGGAGGGCGTGGTGCCCTTCGTGGAGGACCCGAAGGTGGCCGAGCGCCGCATGAAGGCCCTGGCCGCCCAGGCCGCCGCGGAAGCCGCAAAGGAATAAGATTAAAGCTGGCCAAAAGCCTTCCCCGCAAGGGGAGGGCTTTTTCATCCGCACGTCGGCTGCCATCCTTCTCCCCCATTCCCTGGCCTGCCCCATCCCGCAGAACAAGTCCACTGTATTATTTCCGGGCACTCGGCATCCCCAATCCCTAATTCCTATTCCCTAATCCCTGATCTCTCTCCCCCATCCCCGCACAATTTACGTCATTCCCCTTGACATTTATCACATCACCACTATAATAGAATAAAATGAATGATCGATAGAGGCGCGGAAGGCATCAGTATCGCCGCGGAGCCCCTCCAAGGGCCATGAAGCGGCGGGAAAGGGCCCTTCGCCGAAATCCGGAACGGTTGGAGCCGGGCCGGGTTGGGGGATCGCGGAACACGCGGTTCACTGTCACAACCCTCGTTGTGGAGCGCTATCTCTGATCCCAGAAATGCAGCTGCACCTTCTGCGACCGGAGCATGGACTTCGGTCGTTTCATTTAATAACACATCAGGAGGCAATACCCATGAAGAGAATCATCGTCACCCTGCTGGCCATCGCCATGCTGCTGAGCGCCTGCGCCTTCGCCGAAGGCACCTTCCGCGTGGGCATGGAGTGCGACTATCCCCCCTTCAACTGGACCCAGGTGGAGGCCGACGAGAACGCGGTGCCCATCGACGGCGGCATGGGCTATGCCGGCGGCTACGACGTAGAGATCGCGAAGAAGATCGCCGAGGGCCTTGACAAGGAGCTGGTGATCTGCAAGATCGAGTGGGACGGCCTGATCCCCGCGCTGAACAGCGACCAGATCGACGCCGTCATCGCCGGCATGTCCCCCACCGCCGAGCGCAAGATCACCGTGGACTTCACCGACGCCTACTACAACAGCGACCTGGTGGTCGTGGTCCGCGCGGACAGCGACTTCGCCAAGGCCGAGACCCTGGCCGACTTCGCCGGCGCGAAGATCACCGCCCAGCTGAACACCTTCCACTACACCGTGCTGGACCAGCTGGAAGGCATCAACCAGATGCCGGCCATGGAAACCTTCCCGGCCATGATCACCGCCCTGAACTCCGGCGCCATCGACGGCTACATCTCCGAGCGTCCCGGCGCGGTTTCCGCCGTGGCGGCCAACGCGGGCCTGGCCTTCGTCACCCCCGGCTTCGAGGCCTCCGAGGAGGACACCTCCATCGCCGTCGCCCTGAAGCAGGGCCAGCCGGAGCTGATCGAGCAGATCAACGGCATCCTGGCCGGCATCAGCGCCGAGGACCGCAAC